>JBIIUP010000129.1:0-8810 GCA_044339885.1 Pirellulales bacterium
CCGGCCCCCGGCGCGGCCCCCGGGTAGAATCCTTCCCATGAACAAGGCCTTCTGCCGGGAGCCCGACACGAGCCAGCCGCCGCGGTGCCCGCGGTGCGGCAACGAGGGGCTCCAGGTGACCGCGGAGACCCTCGGGGCCCACGTGTCCGGGGCTGCGGCGGAGTCCCTCGGCGAGCCGGCCTTCCATTGCGGCACCGACTCCTGCGACGTCGCCTACTTCGATCTCCTGGAGCGGGAGGTGCCGGTGGCCGAGGCCCGCGGCCTCGCCTGGCCGAAGGACCCCGCGGGGCCGCTCTGCGGGTGCCACGGCCTCACGATCGACGACATCGACGCCGACGTCGCCGCAGCCGCGCCGACCCGGGTCCGCGAGATCCTGCGGCGGTCCGCCGAACCCGGCGCGGCCTGCGGCAGCATGAGCCCCGACGGTCGCCCGTGCACCGCCCGCGTGCAGCGGACCTACCTGCGGCGGCGTGCGGAACTCGGATAGGCCCCGCATGCGGCTCCTGAGCTGGAACATCCACAAGGGGATCGGGGGCCGCGACCGGCGGTACTCGCTGGCCCGGATCATCGACTGCGTCGAGGCCGAGAACCCCGACATCATCTGCCTCCAGGAGGTGGACCGGCTCGTGGCCCGCAGCCGCCACGACGACCAGCCCCGGCTGCTGGCCCGCTACTTCCGCTGCCACTCCGTCTTCCAGCCCACCGTCCAGGTGGGCGGCGGCGGCTACGGCAACCTCGTGCTCTCCCGGTGGCCCGTGGAGAGCCGGCACCGCATCACGCTGCGCCGGGAGGGGCGGAAGCCGCGCGGCGCGCAGCTGCTCCTCGTCGAGTCGCCGGAAGGCCCGCTCCACCTCGTGCACACGCATCTCGGCCTGGCCGAGCGGGAACGGCACTGGCAGGTCGAGCGGCTGCTGGGCCACATGCTCTTTCGGGCGGCGGAGCCGCACCCGACGCTGATCGTCGGCGACTTCAACGACTGGCGGGACACCCTCGGGAAGGCCGCGCTGGCCGCCGCCGGCTTCGCCCAGATCACGAGCCCGGCGGGCCGCTTCCGCACGTTCCCGGCCTGGCTGGCGATCGGCTCGCTCGACAAGGCCTTCGCCCGTGGGGGCATCGCGGTCCGGCATGCGCGGGTGGTGCGGACGAGCCTCGCCAAGGCCGCCAGCGACCACCTCCCCCTGGTGATCGACTTTCACCTCGGCTGACGGCCGGGCGGAGGCCGGAGGCTGGACGCCGGCCCGCCGCGAACCAAGAATCGGGAGCTCCCTTCAGGGCCGTCCGATGAGCCACCGTCGTCTCCATACCCTGCTCCTCGCGCTGGCCGCGGCAATGCCCGCCGGCGGAGCCCGGGCCGCCGACTGGCGGCAGTGGGGCGGCTCGCCGGCCCGCAACATGGTCGCCCACGAGACGGGCATCCCCGACACCTTCCATCCGGGGAAGAAGCGGCGGGACCGTCTCGGATTCGATCCGGCCACGTCCCGGAACGTGCGGTTCGTCGTCCGGCTGGGCACCGAGAACTACTCGGCTCCCGTGGTGGCCGCGGGCCGGCTGTACATCGGCACCAACGACGCGGACCTCGACGACCCGCGGCTGCGGCCCACGGAGGGGGGCGTGCTCCACTGCCTCGACGCGGCGACCGGTGCCACCCACTGGCGGCTCGTCGTGCCGCGGCTGGAGATCGACCGGTCCAAGGTCAGCGAGGACTTCGATGCCATGAACCTCGGCATCTGCTCCACGGCCACGGTCGACGGCGAACGCGTCTACGTCGTGACCAACCGCTGCGAGGTCGTCTGCCTCGACGCCGACGGGATGGCGGACGGCAACGACGGCCCGTTCCGTGACGAGGCCTCGTTCTCGGTGCCCGAGGGGGCCGCGCCGCTGGAGCTCGGCCCGGCCGACGCCGACATCGTCTGGCGGTTCGACATGCTCCGCGACCTCCCCGTGTTTCCCCACGACGCCGCCAACTGCGCAGCGCTCGTCCTCGGCGAGCAGCTCTACGTCGGCACTGCCAACGGGGTCTACGACGGCAAGGTCGTCCTCCCGAAGGCGCCGTCGCTCGTCGTGCTCGACAAGCGATCGGGCCGGCTGCTGGCCCGCGACGACGACCGGATCAGTCCCCAGGTGTTCCACGGGCAATGGTCGTCGCCGGCGCTGGCCTCCGTGGGCGGGCGGCAGCTGGTGCTCTACGGCGGCGGCGACGGCATCTGCCACGCCTTCGCGCCGCTGAAGCCGCCGGCTGCCGGCGGACCGCCGGCCGTTCTCGAGCGGGTCTGGCAGTTCGACTGCAATCCGCCGGGCTACCGCAGCCGCGGCGGCGTGAAGGTCGACTACTGGGGGCTCGTGCGGGGCGGGCCGCGGAGTCTCGACGCCGACGGCGTGCTCGTCAGCCCGAGCGAGATCATCGGCACGCCGGTGGTCCACGGCGGCCGGGCCTACGTGACCATCGGTCAGGATCCGCTGCACGGTCCCGGCCGCGGCGCCCTGTCGTGCATCGCGGTCGACGGGGCGGGCGACGCACCGACTTCCAGGAAGGTCTGGCAGTACACGGGCATCGGCCGGTCGCTGTCGACGGTGTCGGTCGCCGACGGCCTGGTCTACGCGGCCGAGTACTCCGGTCGGATCCACTGCCTCGACGCGGACTCGGGGACGCCGCTCTGGGTGCACGACACCGGCGACGAGATCTGGTCGAGCACGTTCGTGGTCGACGGCAAGGTCTACATCGGCACGCGGAAGGCGGTCACGATCCTGCGCACGGGGCGGGAGAAGCGGCACGTCGCCGACATCCGGCTCGGCACGCCGGTCTGGTCGGTGCCCGCGGCGGCGGACGGCACCCTGTTCATCGCCTCGCAGCGGAACCTGTGGGCCGTGGCGAACGTGCCCGCCGCCCCGGATCGGCCGCGTCCCTGATCCCTGCGTCCTGATCTGGTCCAGTGGCTTCTCATCCGGCTATGGATTGGCGAGGGGCTGCCCATGCCCTGTCGCCGGACGTTCGCTGCGGCCCTCCGGGCCTTCGCTCACTCGGTGCTGGCTGCGCTTCGCCATCCTGGCTGCGCTAGCCAGCAACGCCGGCTCCCGGGCATGGGCAGCCCCTCGCACAAGTGATGATTCGGGCTCGGTTGCGCGCGAGGCTCGCGTGGGAACCGTATCAGCGGGGGCTTCCGTCGCGCTCCCGCCACACGGGCTCCCAGTCGGCCGACGGGGTGCGGGCCGCATCGAGCCGCTCGGCGAGCGCCCGCGCCACGTCGGGATTGGTCGCGGCGACGTCGGTCGTCTCGCCGACATCCTCGATGAGGTCGTAGACGGCGACGGGGGCCCGCGGCCCGCCGCTGCGGATTCCCTTCCATCGGCCCTGCCAGATGCCCGCCTGGGAGAAGCCCCCCTCGTGGAACTCCCAGTAGAGGAACTCGTGCTCCCTCTGGCCCGCTCCGTCGCCCAGGAGCGTCGGCAGGAAGCTGATCGAGTCGCACCCGGCCGGAGGCTCCACTCCGGCGAGGGCGGCGGCGGTGGCCATGAAGTCGCCGAAGTAGGCGACGTGGTCGCTCGTGCGGCCGGGAAGGATCGTGCCCGGCCACCACGCGATGCAGGGCACGCGGATGCCGCCGTCGTGGAGGCTCCGCTTGCTGCCCCGCAGCTGTCCGGAGGAGCCGAATCGCTTCGTGTCGTGCCGTCCCTCGGCGAGCGGCCCGTTGTCACTGGTGAACACGACGAGCGTGTCCTCGGCCAGCCCTCCGGCCCGCAGCCGCTCCAGCAGCCTGCCCACGCTGCCGTCGAGCCGCGTGATCAGGGCCGCATGGCCGCGGTCGGGCTGCGGCCATGCGCGGTCGGCGTAGGGACCGAGGTCCGGAGCATCGACGCCGTCGCCGTCATGCTGCTGCCGCTCGTTGTTGACGTGCGGGATCGTCGGGCACCAGGCGAGGAAGAACGGCCGGTCCCGCTCTTCCGTCACGAAGCGGAGGGCCTCCTCCGCGAACAGGTCGTCGGCGAAGGCCACCTTCCGGGTGGCGTAGCCGGCCCCCGTGTCGCCCACCCGCACCACCTCGTTGGGCAGCGACACCCGCGCGTCGTTCCGCCAGAGAAAGTCGGGAAAGTGGTTGTGCGCGTGCTTGTGGTTGAGGAAGCCGAAGAACTCGTCGAAGCCGTGGGCTCCGGGGAGTCCCGCCTCCGCAGTCACCACGTCGCCGAGTCCCCACTTGCCGACGAGACCCGTGCGATAGCCGGACCGCCGGAGCACGGTCGCCACGGTGACGTCCTCAGCCTTCAAGGCGACCCGAGCGGGCTCGGCGTTGCCGCGGACCCGCGTGTGCCCCTGGTGCTGGCCCGTCATGAGCACGCTCCGCGAGGGCGCGCAGACCGTGGCCCCGGCGTAGAACCTGGTGAACCGCAGACCTTCCCGCGCCATGCGGTCGAGTTCCGGCGTGGCGATGAGCCGCTGGCCGTAGCAGCCGAGCTCCCCGTATCCCAGGTCGTCCGCCATGATCCAGACGACGTTCGGCCGCCGCGACGGCTCGGCGGCGGCGCCGCCGACGGCCCATGCCGCGACGACGATCAGCGCCGAGAACAGGATGTGCATCGTGAAGCCTTCATGGTCGGGAAATGCCGCCGCCGGAAGTCCGGCCGAGCGGCGCCGGCCGGCTCATCGTGGCCCGCCCGCCGCCGCGGGCCGCGAACCTCCGGCGGCCATGGCCTCGAGCACCTCCCCGGCCGCGGCGATCGTGGCCTCGATGTCGGCATCGGTGTGCGCCGTCGAGAAGAACCACGCCTCGAACTGGCTGCACGGCAGGTAGATGCCCCGCTCGATCATTCCCCAGAAGAAGGCGGCGTAAAGGGCGGTGTCGCTCCGCGCGGCCGTCTCCCAGCTGGTGACAGGCCCGGGCTGGAAGAAGACCGTCAGCATGCTTCCCCTGCGGGCCACCCAGACGGCGAGCCCGGCCCGGGCGGCCGCGTCCCGCAGGCCCGCTTCGAGGCGGCCGCCGTGCCGCTCGAGTTCCGCGTAGGGGGGATGATCGCGGAGCTCCTCGAGCGTGGCCGTGCCGGCGGCCACGGCGAGGGGATTGCCCGAGAGCGTCCCGGCCTGGAAGACCTTGCCCGCCGGGAGCACGTGATCCATGACGTCCGCCCGCCCGCCGTAGGCGCCCAGCGGCAGGCCGCCCCCCACGATCTTGCCGAGCGTCGTCAGGTCGGGCGTCACGCCGAGCCGTTCCTGGGCGCCGCCGTAGGCGAGCCGGAAGCCGGTCATCACCTCGTCGAAGACCAAGAGCGCGCCGTGGGCTTCCGTCAGCCGGCGGGCCGCCGCCAGGAATTCGGGTGACGGCGGCACCAGCCCCATGTTGCCGACGACGGGCTCCATGAGCACCGCGGCGATCGCGGGCCCCTCCGTCGCGAAGGTCCGCTCCAGCTGGTCCGGCTCGTTGTATTCCAGCACGATCGTGTCGCGGGCCGTCCCGGCCGTGACCCCGGGGGAATTCGGGACGCCGAGCGTGGCCGCGGACGAACCGGCGGCCACGAGCAGGCAGTCGGCGTGGCCGTGGTAATTGCCCGCGAACTTCACGATCTTGTCGCGGCCGGTGAAGCCCCGGGCCAGCCGCACCGCGCTCATCGCCGCCTCGGTGCCCGAGCTCACCATCCGCACCTTCTCGATCGAGGGGACGGCCCCGACGATCAGCTCCGCCAGCCGGCTCTCGGCCTCCGTGGGCGCGCCGAAGCTGGTGCCCGTCGCCAGGGTCCGCTCGATCGCCGCCACCACCCGCGGGTGTCGGTGGCCGAGGATCATCGGCCCCCACGAGCCGATGTAGTCGAGGTAGCTGCCACCATCGATGTCGGTGAGCCGCTGGCCGGTAGCGCTGGCGAAGAAGATCGGCTCGCCGCCGACGGCGCCGAAGGCCCGGGCCGGCGAATTCACGCCCCCGGGGATCAGGCGGCGGGCGCGGGCGAAGGCCTCGTGGCTGCGGCGGCGGGATCGCGGCGGGGTGGATCCTGTCATGGAACCAGCATCATACCGCGGATTCGCCGCGGTGACGGCGGGCTCACGGCGCGGGATCCGCGGCGAGCAGGCGGCGGGCCTCGGCGACCGCCGCCGCGACGTGCGGCCGCGAGGCGTAGATCTCGACGAGGCTCTCCAGCAGCGTCCGCCGCCGGCGGACGAGCTCGTTCCGGCCGGCGGCGTCGGCTGCGTCCTCGGCGGAGATCGCCAGGTCGGCCGCTTCGGCGAGCGCGGCGGCGGCCCGCTCGACGTCCTGCTCCCGCTCGCGGTCCGCCAGGGGACCGAGCCGCGCCCGCTGGCGCCGGACGAGCGCGAGCCAGAGCTCACGGTCGGCATCGGCGGTGCCCTCGTCGGCTGCATGCACCGTCAGGAGCGCCTCCAGGGCGGCCAGGCACGCCGCCGGGCTCTCGGGCTCCCGGGCCATGGCCGCGCGGTAGTCCCGCTCCAGGGGCGGCGGCACCCGGCCGTTCCGCACCCGCTTCCGCATCCTCCGCTCGAGGGCGTCGAGGTCGAGCGTGCGGTCGAGGTCGCCGACCGCCCCGGCCCGCGGATCGTCGGGGTGGCGGGCGAGGAACCGGTCGATGGCCGGACGGGCGTCACGGAGGTCCGCCTCGTCGTCGGCGGCGATCGTCATGATGCGTTCATAGAGCTCGTCGGCGGTCGGCGGCCGCAGCAGCGCGAAACCGGCGACGGCCAGCAGCAGGCCGCCGCCGACGGCGGCGGCGGCTCGGGCGACGGCGTCGCGGCGACGGTCGCGGGCCTCGAGCTCCCGCGCGGCCCGATGAAGCTCCTCGACGGTCGTGAAGCGGGTGCGGGCGGTCGGGACGGGACTTCGCCGGGGCTCGGTGCCAGGCGGACCGGCGGGGGCGGCCTTCGTCGGTGAGGCGGCGTTGGCGGCGGGCGCGGTTATGTCGGCGGCGATGACGGCGGCCCCCGCGGTGCGATCGGCCGGGGTCGGCATCCCGAGCGTCTCCGCGAGCAGGTCGACGTTCGCTGCCGGCGGCGGGGCACCGGGTGCTTCGCCCGGCGGGCGGAGCGTCGCGATGGCCGCGAGGAGCCGGCCGAGGGCCAGGGCGCTGGCCGGGCGGTCGGCCGGGTTCTTCGCCAGCAGCCGATCGACGAGGGCGTCGAGCTCCGCGGGCACCTCGGGCACCAGCTGCGCCACCCGGGGCGGCGGCTCGCGCTGCTGGCGATCGATGATGCCCAGGGCCGTGCCCCCCTGGAAGGCCGGCCCGCCGGTGAGCATCGCGAACATCACCATGCCGAGCGCGTAGAAGTCGGTCCGCGGGTCGACCGCGGCACCGGCTGCCTGCTCCGGGGCCATGTATTCGGCCGTGCCGACGATGAAGCCCGGCTGCGTCTGGCCGGCGTCGCCGAAGAGCCGCGCGATTCCGAAGTCGGCCAGCTTGACGCCCGGCCCGGGGGCGGGCTGGTCGACGAACAGGAGGTTGGCCGGCTTCAAGTCCCGGTGGACGACGCCATGGTCGTGGGCCGCCTTGAGCGCCCGGGCGACCTCGATCGCCGTGTCGAGCGTCTCCCGCCAGGAGAACCGCCGGCCCGATCGGAGCAGGTCCTCGAGGCTGCGTCCCCGGACGAGCTCCATCGCGAAGTAGGGCCGGCCGTTCTCCTCGCCGAAGGCCAGAAGTTGCACGATGCCCGGATGCCGGAGCGTCTTGAGGGCCTCGATCTCCGCCAGGAACCGCCGTCGCGACCCCGCGTCGTCGTCGAGGTGCGCGGCCATCGTCTTCACGGCGACGACCGCGCCGCTGGACTCATCCTCGGCCTCGTAGACGGTCCCCATGCCGCCGCGGCCGAGCCGCCGGCGGATGGTGTACGGCCCCAGTCGCGAAGGTTCCATGCCGGAAGTGTATCCTGTCGGCATGAACGGCCCCGACGCCTCGCTGCTCCTGCCGCGAAACACCAACCAGGCCCGCGGCCTCGCAGCGTACGCGATCGGATTCCTGCGGGAGCCGGAGCCGATCGGGGCCGCGACGCTCGAGCGGCTGGAGCGGTTCCACCGCGACAGCGTCGGCTGCGGCGTCTCGGCTTTGGCGCTGGCCGCCAACGCCCCCTCGGTGCTGCGGCGCGAGGCGCTGGCCGCGCCGCCGGCGAGCGGGTCGCGCGGCGGCATCTGTTTCGGCACGCGAAGGCCCTGCGCGGTCGAGAAGGCGGTCGCCGCGAACGCGTCGGCGGTCCGCGAATGGGACTCCAACGGCACCAACTTCGGGTACGACGCGGCGAAGGGGCGGACCGCCGGCGAGTTCGGCCACAACGACTACTACCCCGTCGCCGTGGCCGCGGCCCGCGAGGCCGGGCTCGACGGCGACGCGACCCTGCGGGTGATGCTCCTCATCGACGAGATCCGCGGTCGGCTCGCCGAGGTCTTCGCCCTCCGAAAGTACTCCATCGACCACGTGCACCACGGCACCGTGGCCTGTGCCGCCGCCTACGCCGCCGCCCTCGGCGGCACGGAAGACCAGGTCGAGTCCGCCATGGGGATGGCCGTCGCCCACTACGTCCCGTTCCGGGCGATCCGCGCCGGCCACCAGCTCTCCGACTCCAAGGGAGCCTCCGCGGCGCTGGCCGCCGAGGCGGCCGTGATGTCGGCCCGCCGGGCGCTGGCGGGGTTCCTCGGGCCGCGGGACGTGTTCCGCAACCCGCTGGCCATCTACCGGCTCAACGAGCCCTGCCCCGCCGGCGAGAGTCCGTTCGACCTGGAACTCGGGCTGGCGGGGGACGCCTTCGCCATCCATCCCATGCACTTCAAGCTCGGCCTCTACGAGCACCAGTCGGCCGGGGCGATCCAGTCGCTCGTCGACATCGTCGGCGG
>JBIIUP010000130.1:0-8773 GCA_044339885.1 Pirellulales bacterium
CCGCGGAGCACATCCAGAACATCGTGAAGCTGTCGAACGGCTCGTGGAAGCCGCCGGCCTCGCGGGTCGCGGGATCCCACCAGCCGAGGCCGCCGCCGTTGCCGATGCGGATCACCTTGCCGCCAAAGTAGACGCGGCCGTCGGCCGCGGGCACCGCGCCGCCGAAGGGCATGTGCACGTGGTTGAATTCCTTGAGCGTCGCCACCTGGGCAGGGTTGCTCTCCGGCGTGGCGGCGACGTCGTCACCCTGCGGCTGCTGGTCCGGCGGCAGGTCGGTCGAGCGGCCCACCGTCCACGGCCGGGCCGGGTCGTAGACCCACACCTTGGAGCCCGGGTAGCCGCACATGAACACCTTCCCGTCGTGGCCGCAGAGCGAATAGACCGACATCGTCGGCCCGAGCGTCTCGCGCCGTCCCGACTGCGGATGGAACCGCACCGCCCGTGCGTAGCCCTCCGAGACGCCCAGCAGCGATCCGTCGGGCAGCGCCGCCATCCGCCGGATCGGCTTGGGGAAGAGCTCCACCGGGAACTCGAACTTCCGCCACTCGCCGGGAGGCACCTGTGCCGCCGCGGCCACATCCCCCTCCAGCCGGTACCAGACGCGGACCTGGCCGTCGAGGTCGGGGGGCATCCGCCGGATCTCGATCCCCGGCGGGGCCTTCGGCTCCAGGCGGCGGACGTCGACCCGCGGCGCGGCCAGCCGCTCGTCCGGCCAGGGCGGCACGAGCTTGGCGTTCTTCGCCAGCGGCTCGCAGGGGGTGAGCTTGCCGTCGCGCAGCCAGAACGCGGTGACGGCGTCCCGCGGGCCACCCGCGAGCCCCTTCACCGTCACGTAGACGCCGGGGTGCTCCGGGGCGACCTTCAGCTGGATGGTGGTATGGTCGCCGATGATGGGCCCGGTCTCGGCGAGCACCTTGCCCTCGCGGGTCTTCACGTTCATCCCGAAGAGTCTCCAGGGCGTGTTGCCCACGCGGGCGTAGATCCAGTCGCCGTCCATGACCGCGCCCCGGTACTCCCAGAAGAGGTTTCTGTTCTCGGGGCCCACGGTGCCCAGGGAGTCCCCCGCGAGCGTCGTCGGGTCGATGGTGTAGAAGCCGACCCGGCCGGGCTCCGTCACCGACGGGCCGAAGCCGCCCAGGAGCGTGCCGTCTTCGTTGACGGCGATGGCGCCGTCGCCGCGCACCACGTTCTGGCCGATGGGAAAGCCGCCGAAGGAGAGCCGGTTCTCGCCGGGGTCGTAGCTGAAAATCGCCACGTCCTTGGAGCCGACGCCGGGCTGGATGAGCAGCCGGCCGCCCATGAGAAAGTAGGGCGTGATGTGGAAGTTGAAGCGGGCGCCGCTGATCGTGCCGATCCCGGTCCGCTCGAGCTTGCCGGTGCCGAAGTCGTAGATCACGACCTGGTGCGGCCCGGGATAGGTCGGGTAGTAAAAGAGGACGGCGTCCCACGTGCGGCCATCGGGGTTGGGCACCCACCAGATCGGCCCCACCCAGCAGGCGTCGGGGCCGGCCGCCAGCTCCTCGAACTTCACCGCGGGCGCCGCGTCGAGCGCGGCGGCGAGGCCGGGCTGCTCCACGGGCCGCCATTCGATCGCCTTGGCGGCCGGGAGCCCGGCCGTCGCGAGGATGACCACTGCCGCCAGCATGGTTCGGATCGCAGGCATGATCGCTCGTCGCTCCTGGTGTTTCGTCGACCCGGACGTCGGGCATGGCCGGTCGCCCGCGACCCCCGCCCGGAAGCAGTCTGCCACGCCCCGGCACCCCATGCCAACGAACTCCCCGGGAGTACCATGCACGGCCATCGCCCGCCGACGCGGGCAGGCTCCGCGACGACGAGGCCTGCCCGCGGCCCGCTCCCCCGGCTCACCATGCCCGACCCACCGTCACCATCCCGGGAGTCGCTGCTCGACAGGCTCGCCGCGGCGGCCGCCGGCGGTGAGGCCTTCGACCTCGTCGTGATCGGCGGCGGCGCCACCGGGCTCGGCGTGGCGCTGGATGCCGCCGCCCGGGGATTCTCCACGGCCCTCCTCGAGGCCGAAGACTTCGCCAAGGGCACGTCGAGCCGCGCCACCAAGCTCGTTCACGGCGGCGTGCGGTATCTCGCCCAGGGTCGGATCGGTCTGGTCCGCGAGGCCCTCCGCGAACGGCGGCTCCTGCTCGCCAACGCGCCGCACCTCGCCCGGCCCCTGCCGTTCGTGCTGCCCGCCTACGGCTGGCGCGGCCGGCTCTGGGATCGGTGGATCCAGGCGGCCGGCCTCGGCCTCTACGACCTGCTCGCCGGCCGCGCGGGGATCGGCCGGACGCGGCTGGTAGGCCGCCGCGAACTGCTCGCGACCGCGCCCGGCCTCCGGGAGCGGGGCCTCGTGGGAGGCGTGCGGTATTGGGACGGCCAGTTCGACGACGCGCGGCTGGCGGTCGCATTGGCCCGCACCGCGATCGCCCGGGGTGCCGTGGCGATCAACCACTGCCGGGTCGTGGGGCTGCAGGCCGGGGACGACGGCCGTCTCCGGGGCGTGGAGGCCGAGGACCGCCAGACCGGCCGGCGGTTCGTCGTCGCGGCCCGCTGCGTCGTCAACGCGACCGGCGTCTGGGTCGACGGCGTGCGGCGTCTCGACGACCCGACGGCGGGGGAAATCGTGGCGCCCAGCCAGGGCGTGCACCTCGTCGTCGAGCGGCGGTTCTTCCCGGCCGAGGAGGCGCTCCTGGTGCCCCGGACGGCCGACGGCCGCGTGCTCTTCGTCGTCCCCTGGGAAGGCAAGGCCCTCATCGGCACCAGCGACACGCCCCGCCGCGACCTGCCGCTGGAGCCCAGGCCGTTTCCCGAGGAGGTCGATTTCATCCTCGCCGAGGCCGCCCGGTATCTCGCCACGCCGCCGGCGCGGAGCGACGTGCTCTCGGCCTGGGCGGGCCTGCGGCCGCTCGTGAAGCCGCCGCGGGGTGGCGGCGACACCAGCCGCATCTCCCGGGAGCACGCGATCGTGGTCTCCCGATCCGGGCTGGTCACGGTCACCGGCGGCAAGTGGACGACCTACCGGTCGATGGCCGAGGACGTGCTCGCGAAGTGCTTCGCGGAGGGCCTTCTGCCCGCGCGGCCCGCGGGCGTCACCCGCCGGCTGCGGCTCGTGGGCGCCCCGGAGGCCGCGCCGGCCTTGCCGCTGAGTGCGCCGCCGGGACTCCAGCTCTACGGCACCGAGGCGGACGACGTCGCGGCGCTCCCCGGCGCTGACCGCGAGATCCTGCCGGGGCTCACCGAGGCGATGGTGCGGTTCGCCGTCCGCCGAGAATACGCCCTCACGGTCGAGGACGTGCTCGCCCGCCGGTCGCGGTGGCTGTTCCTCGACGCCCGGCGGGCCGCCGCGGCGGCCGGCGCCGTCGCCGCCGTCATGGCCGCGGAACTGGGGGCAACGTTCGACGCCGCCGGCTCGGCCGCGGCCTTCGAGCGGCTGGCCGCCGGCTACCTGCTCGACGGCTCCGACGGCTGACGGGCGGGCCGCCCGCGGCGGTGGCACCCCGCCTTCTCCCTGCCGTAGACTCTGCGGCTCTTCCCCATGGACTCGGAGCGCCGCCCGTGCTGATCTTCGACTCGCACCTCGACCTGGCCCTCAACGGCGTCGACTGGAACCGCGACCTGCGGATGGAGATCGCCGAGATCCGCGCCCAGGAATGCATGCTCGAGATGACGGCGCCCGGGCGGCGGACCAACACCGTGAGCTTCCCGGCGCTGCGGCGCGGCGAGGTGGGGGTGGGAGTGGCCACGCTCCTGGCCCGGCAGGAACGGGCCATCAACCATCCGCTCGGCCAGACGACCGTCGAGGCCTGCTACGCGGTGGCGATGAGCCACGCCTTCTATTACCACGCCCTGGAGAAGGCCGGGTTCATGCGGCAGATCCGCACGCGGGGAGACCTCCGGCAGCACGTCGCGGACTGGCACCGCGACCCGGTGGCCACGCCCTTCGGCTACATCCTCAGCATGGAGTGCGCCGACGCCGTGATCGAGCCGGAGACGATCCGCGAATTCCACGCCCTCGGGCTGCGGGCCATCGGCATCACCCACTACGGCCCCAACCGCTACGGCGGCGGCACGCAGTGCGAGGTGGGGCTGACGACCGACGCGCTGCCGCTCCTGCGGCTCATCGGCGAGCTGGGCATCGCCCTCGACCTGACGCATCTCTCCGACCGCGCCTTCTGGCAGGTGGCCGACTGCTTCGGCGGCCGCGTCCTCGCCAGCCACCAGAACGCCAGGCGGTTCTGCGACTGGCAGCGGCAGTTCTCCGACGCCCAGCTCCGGCTGGTCATCGAGCGGGACGGCGTGATCGGGGCGGTCTGCGACGCCGTCATGCTCCAGCCCGGCTGGGTGCGGGGCGTCTCCAAGCCCGAGGTCACGATCGAGCGGATCGTCGACAACATCGACCACGTCTGCCAGCTCGCGGGCAACACCCGGCACGCCGGCATCGGCAGCGACCTCGACGGGGGCTACGGTCGCGACCAGTGCCCGGCCGACCTCGACACGATCGAGGACCTGCAGCGGATCGGCGAGCTGCTGTCCGCCCGCGGCTACGGCCGGGCCGACATCGAGGCGATCATGCACGGCAACTGGATCCGGTTCTTCTCCGAGGTCCTCCCGGCCTGACATCCACGGCCGCACGGGCGGCCCCGTCTCCCCGCACGGAGCCCTCCATGCCCCAGCGCTACCTCATCGTCGCCATGACGGCGCTTGCGTCGTTCTGGCTGTACATCGACCGCGTCTGCTTCTCGACGCTCGCCCGGCCGATCAAGGAGGAGCTCCTGCTGCCGCACGCCGCCTCCCCGGCCGCCGCCGACTCGCAGATGTCCTACGCCCTGGGGGCCTTCTTCCTCACCTACGCGATCTTCCAGATCCCGATGGGCTCGCTCGCCGACCGCTACGGCGCGCGGAAGGTGCTGGCCCTGTCGATCGCGGCGTGGTCGTTCGTCACGATGGTCACGGGGTTCGTGTCCGGGTTCGTCGCGCTCCTGGCGATCCGCCTGCTCCTGGGCGTCACCGAGGCCGGCGCCTACCCGGCGGCGGCGGGCCTCATCAAGAGCTGGGTCGCCCCGGGCGAGCGCGGCCGGTCGAGCGCCGCCGTCACGCTCGGCGGCCGGCTGGGGGGCGCGGTGGCGCCGTGGTTGACCGCCACGCTCGCCGCGGCGCTGGCGGGGGCCGGCGGGCTGGCCTGGCTCGTGCCACAGACCGCGGGGTCCGCGACGGCCTGGCGGGGCGTGTTCGTGATCTACGGGCTCTGCGGCCTGGCCGTCGCGGCCCTCTTCTGGCTCATCGTCCGCGACCGGCCCGCCAGCACGTCCAGCGGTGCGACCGCGACCGTCACCGACCACGGGTTCATCGCCCGGCTGGGGATCCTCGCCCGCACCGCCAACATGTGGAACCTCGGCATCCTCCAGTTCTGCGTCAACCTCGGCTGGGCCTTCATCGTCACGCTGCTGCCGACGTACCTCGCCGAGGTCTTCGGCACGCCGCTGGAGAAGGTGGGGGCCATGCAGTCGACGGCCCTGGCGATCGGCTGCGTGGGGATGCTCTTCGGGGGCGGCTTCACCGACTTCATGCTCCACAGGCTCGGGCCGCGGCTCGGCCGCTCCGTGCCGATCGGCCTGTCGCTGGCCGGCTGCGCCGTCGCCTTCTTCGCGGTGCCCACGCTGCCGAGTGCCTGGCTGGTGATCGTGGCGCTGGGGGCGATGGCGTTCTGTGTCGACATGCACAACCCGCCGCTCTGGTCGTTCGTGCAGGACATCGGCGGCAGCAACGTGGGCACGGCGCTCGGCTGGGGCAACATGTGGGGCAACCTCGGCGCGGCCCTCTCGCCGATCCTGCTGACGGAGCTGCGGCGGCAGGGCGGCTGGAACACCGCCTTCATCTGCTGCGGCTGCGCCTGCGTCATCGGCGCGATCTGCGGCTTCATGCTCGACGCGACCCGGCCGGTCGAACCCGAGGCCGCCCCGGCGAAGTCCCCTGGCGGCTAGAGCGCATGCGACATGCGAGTAGCGGCGCCGTGGCACATCAGGGGACCCGGCGAAGGGCACGCCGCGTCAGGGGCGCGGCGTCCCACGCGTGAACCGCAGGGAGTAGAGGTCTGCGTCCTGGAGCACGAACCGCAGGCGGATCGGCTTGCCTGCGAGTGCGGCCAGGTCGGCGCCCGACTGCCAGGCGAACTCGCCCGCGATCTCGTCGCCGTAGCGGACCGGGGAATCCTCGAGCGTGAATCCGGGAATCGGCCGCCCGGCCGCGTCCTGGATCTCGATCCGGATGCCGCCCGCAGCCGACGTCGCGTAGTTCAGCACGAGCGCGTCGCCGGTAAACACGAGCGGCTTCGTCACCATCTCGCCCCCGGAGTAGGGGCCGTTGACGGAGACGAAGCCGTCGAGCCGGAGCGAGCCGCGGCGGAGCCGGAAGTCCGGGTGGTCGCAGTGCTCGTCCCAGTAGATCGACATCTCCGTGGGGCCGGTCTGCACCACGCCCCGGGCCGGGTTCAGGGACCGCGACGTCCAGTTGTCGCGGTCGAGGCCCGGCCTCACGAAGGCCTCCAGGAACGTCCTGTCCCAGTTCACCCCGTCAGCGGCCATCGGTCCCGCCGCACCGGGGCCGTGACCGGCGTCGCGGTGAGCCTCCTCACCCGCGGGCCGGCTGGACCGACACGCCCCCGCGGGCGGCGCTCTCGTCGGCCGCGAAGATCACGTCGAACGTCCTGGCCGCCGCAGGCAGGCTCGTCAACGGCATGTCCTGGCCGGCGTCGAGGGCGTCGAAGAACGCCTGGAACTGGGCCTGGTAGGGGTGGTCGCTGACGTCGCCGGAGTCGCAGAGCTTCATCGACAGCCTGCTCCACTGGCTCTTGTCGGCCTCCAGCTTCGACGAATGGAACCGGTCGTCGAGCACGCTGCCCTCGCTGCCGACGAGGTGCGTGTGCAGGTAATAGGGCTGCAGGCAGTCGATGCAGGCCACGCTCTTGCCCACGGCACCGCCCTTGAACCGCAGGACCGTCACGCTCGTCGTGTCGTACTCGTAGGGGGCGAAGATCGGGCTCGAGGACTTCGTGCTCGTGCTCGTGACACTCTCGACCTCGTCACCCATGAGCGCCAGCAGGAAGTTGAGGGCGTGACAGCCGGCGGAGAGCAGGGCGCTGCCCCCGTCCTTCTTGCCGGTGTTCCAGCGGAACTGACCGTACCAGGGGCCGACCCCGTGGAAATAATCCACCTCGCCGTAGTGCAGCCGGCCGATGAGCCCCTCGCGCAGGAGCGCCATCGTGGCCCGGGCCTGGCTGGAGAACAGAAGCTCGAAGCAGACGCAGCCCCGGACGCCGTTCTCACGGGCGGCGGCGACGATGTCCCGCACCTCGGCGGCCGAATTGGCCATCGGCTTCTCGAGGATCACGTGCTTCTTCGCCCGCGCGGCCGCCACGGCCTCGTCCCGGTGGCGGCTGGGATAGCTCGTGATGTCGATCACGCCGAGGCTCGGGTCGGCCAGCATCTCGCCGAGCTCACGGTAGACCTTGATCGGGCCGCCGTGCCGCGCCGAGAGTTCCGCGGCGTCGAGCGGCCGCGAGGAGCAGACGGCGGCGACGCGGCCCTGCCGGGTGGCGTTGATCGCGTCGATGTGGGCGGTCGCGGCCCAGCCGTAGCCGACGACGCCGACCTGATGGTTCTTCATGTGATCCTCCTAACGCAGCCAGTCGTCACGGTGCCGCGCGACGAATTCGTCGTCGTTGAGATGCGGGTAGGCGGCGTAGACGCGGTCGATCTCGGCGAGCTGTCCGGGCCCGAGCGTCTCGTGCTCGTCGAGGCACCACAGCCCCTCGAGCAGCCCCTGCCGCCGGAGCACCTCGTGGAGGCCGGCGATGCAGCCGCGGAAGGCGTTGGCGGCGTCGAAGAAGGCGGCATTGGAGTCGGTGACCTCGGCGCCCAGCCGGAGCAGGTCGGGCGTCGCCGCGGCGCGGCGGCAGCGGTCGAGCAGCTCCACGGCCTTGCGCGTCCACACCGACCAGTGGCCGAGCAGGCCGCCGACGATCCGCCGCTCCCGGCCGCCGAACCGGAACGGGGTGAGCAGGTCGGCGACGATCGCGTCGTCGTTGCCCGTGTAGAGGGCGATGTCGTCGCGGCCGGCGTCGATCACGGCCCTCACGACGTCCTGGGTCTGGTAGCGGTTGAAGGGGGCGATCTTGATCGCGACCACGCCCTCGATCTCCGCGAACCTTCGCCAGAAGTCATAGGGGAGCGGCCGCCCCCCCACGCTCGGCTGCAGGTAGAAGCCCACCACCGGGATCACGGCTGCCACCGCCCGGCAGTGGTCCACCAGCGCGTCGACGCTGGAGTCGCGAAGGGCGGCGAGGCTCAGCAGCCCGGCGTGGTAGCCGAGATCCCGCAGCAGCCCGGCCTCGGCCACGGCCTGCGCCGTCGGCCCGCAGACGCCGCCGATCCGCACCAGCGGCCTGCCGGCACGGTCCATCTCCTCCGCGGCCAGCTCCAGCACCGGACGGAACAGGCCCACCTGCGGGTCGCGGATCGCGAACTGCGTCGTGTGCACGCCGACCGCGAGGCCGCCGACGCCGGAGGCGATGTAGTACCGGGCCAGGGCCCGCTGCCGCCGCTCGTCGAGCCGGCGGTCGGCCGAGAGGGCCAGCGGATGCGCCGGGATCGCGACGCCCGCGTCGAGCGTCGCGCGAAAGTCAGAACTTGCCATCTCGGACCTCGAAGTGCGTGGGCTTGCCGAGGCTCTCCCCGCCCTGCCGGACCCAGGCCGCCTGGGCCTC
>JBIIUP010000131.1:0-8527 GCA_044339885.1 Pirellulales bacterium
ACGGCGTCCTAGGGTTCCTGAGAATAGCCCGCCCAATGGCATTTCCGCGAGCGTCGCGATGACCGAGTGCCGGCGATCCGCACGGCAGGAACCTGCCGACGGATCGTCGAAGCCGCGCCCGCGACTTGTCCCGCGAGAACCCTTGAATCCTGGCTGTGCCGCAGATCGGCCGGTCCCTTGCCCGAAGGGGCAACTCCTTTTGCCCGAAGGGGCAGCCCGGTCTGCGCGGATTCATTCCGACAATGAGGATCGATTCCACGCGGCGCGCGCACTCGTCCAGTGCATCTCCCGCGATGGCGTTTGCAGGTGACCGATGACCCATACCCTCGACGCGGCTTTCACCGCGGTTGTCATCGACGGTGATGACACGTTCGCGGACACATTGAGCCTGATGCTCCGCCAGGAACTCGGACTGAGGGTCCTTGCGATTGCCGGGACCGTCGAATCGGGAGTTGCGGCGTGCGCCTGCCATCAACCGAGTCTGTTGGTCCTCGACACGGACCTGCTCTCGGCGTGCGGCCTGCCAATCCTCGCAACATTGGCGATCGTCAGCCCTGCGACTGCGGTCATCATGGTGTCCCGCCGCTCCCCCTGCCTTGAGTGCCCTTTTACCAGAGGGCCGGGGATCCCGATTGATTTACGGCTGTCGAAAGACCTGCCTCGGGACGAGTTGGCAGCGACATTGCGGAACAAGGTGAAACGGCTCATGGCCACGAGGACAGTCATACCCCATGCCTGACTTCCCCTCGACGACCGACATCGTCGTCGAGCAATATCGGCAGAATGAAACCCACGCGCTGCACGTGGATGCGGCATGGTGGATCGTGCTCACGGTCGGCGCTGGGCTGGTCATCGTGCTGGCCGTTGCGGCTGTGCTCCTCTGCGCGTGCTGGTTGCTCGAATACTGGCGGAGAACGCCGCCCCCTCCCACATCGATCATTCCCGAGCAGACGGATGAACGGCGGCAGTACACTAGGCCGAAACGCCGCTGACGCAGGGATTCATGCACACGCCATCCTGCTTTCGTCTTGTAATCAGGATCGCCTTATGTCTCACACCGATGGTGGCTTCTGCGCGAACCATCGCCGCCGAACCCGCCGGGCATCGCGTATACCGAGTGTTGGTTCTCGACCCGGAGATTCCCACCCGCCCAGCCTTTCAACTGCTCATGAAAGGACTACGGAGGACTCTGGAACGGGAATTCGCGGGAACGCTGCAGGTGTTCACGGAGAACCTCGATCTGTCGCGGCTGGGCAAGCGGAATGAAGCCGACGAAGGCACGGCATACGCATGGCTCCTCGAGAAATACCACGATGCGCGGTTCGATGCGATTGTGGCGGTCGAGGAGTTGCCCCTGCGGCTGGCCCTCCGACACCGTGAACGGCTGGCCCCCGGAGCACCGGTGCTCTTCACGAGCATCGAACGGCAACGCGCGGAGCCTTACCTATCCGAGAAGGACGTCACGGGCGTATACCTGGAACTGCCGGCGCTGCAGACGATCGAACTCGCCACGCGGCTCTTTCCGCGGGCCAAGACGGTGGCGTACATCGGCAATGAGCCCGGCATAAACCCCCATTTCACGCAGCAGGCTCGCCCCATCGTCCAGGAATTCGTGGTGGCAGCTGGCATGGGGTTCATTCCACTCATCGACCTGCCGCTCGCCGATCTGAACGCACGCCTGAGGTCGCTGGCCCCCGACACGCTGGTGTTCTACGAGGCCTTGTGGGGAGATCCCACCGGGGCTTTCTTCGTGCCTGCGGAGGCTCTGGAGACCGTGAGCCGGGGTACCGCGGTCCCGATCTTTGGTTTTAGCGACACGTATCTCGGCCGTGGGGCCATCGGCGGCTGTTGCATCGCACCAGAACGCCTTGGCGACGAGACGGCGGCGCTCCTCGCCAAGGCGCTCCGTGATCCCGCGTTGCCGCCCCCTTCGATGCATCACGGCAACCCCATGTTCGACGCCCGGCAACTCGCCCGGTTCAAGGTCGGCACCACTCGGCTCCCGCGCGACAGTGAGGTGTGGTTCCAGGAGCCGACGCTGTGGGCCACACACCGCGGCCTGATTATCGGAACCGCGGCCGCGGTCCTCCTGCAGGCGGCGCTGATCAGCGCGCTGGCCATGCAGTTGTTGCGCCGGCGCCGCGCGGAGGCCCGGCTGCGTGACAGTGAGGCCAACCTCTACCGTGTGCTCGACAACCTCCCTTTCGCCGTGGGAACGGTCGAGGTCGGCGCCGGCGTCAGCCTGCTGGCTCCGGAGGCGCGGGTCACGTTCCTCAACCGGCGATTCAGTGATACGTTTGGCTACGACCTGGGTGAGATCCGCATCGTGAGGGACTGGGCTGAGCGGGCTTATCCCGACGAGGCATACCGGTCGGACGTGCTGGGCTGGTGGGATCGCCAGGTTGAGCGGATCACACGCGATGGCAGTACCGCGACCCACGAGTCGCGGATCACGACGGGCAGCAGTGACGGTCGCGACGTGGTGATCAGCGCCGTTGCCATGAACGACAAGCTGGTCGTGGCTTTCCAAGATGTTACCGAGCGCAAACAGTCCGAGCGGCTCCTGCGTGAACAGCGTGAGCAGATCGCACACGCCGGCCGTGTGTCTGTGCTCGGGCAACTGGCGGCAGCGCTTGCACACGAACTTAACCAGCCACTGGGTGCGATCCAACGCAATGCGGAGGCGGCGGAACTCCTGCTCGAGAGCGATTCGGCGGACCGTGAGGAACTGCAGGCGATCATCACCGACATTTACCGAGACAACCTGCGGGCGGGAGCCGTGCTCGACCGCATCCGCGGCCTGCTCAAACGGCGGCCCGTGCAGCTGACTCCGGTGGAAGTCGAATCCCTGCTCGACGAGGTTGCAGGCCTCGCACGGCCAATGATGGTCCCTGCCCTGTCGATCACCTGCGAATCGGGTCTGCCACCACTCCGCGGCGATCGTGTGCTCCTGCAGCAGGTCCTTCTCAACCTCCTCTTCAACGCGGTCGAGGCACTCGGCGACCGGCGTGACGGCCGAGTATGCGTGCGAGCAGAGAGAGCGAATGACCCCTGCGTCCGAATATCGGTGGCGGACAATGGGGGTGGCATCGCCCGCGACTTGGAGTCACGGGTTCTTGAGCCGTTCTTCACCACCAAGCCCGAAGGCTTGGGCATGGGTTTACCGATCGTCGCCTCCATCACCGATGAACTGGGCGGCTCCATGCGTGTGGACAACGAACCGGGTATCGGTTTCACCGTACACATAACCTTGCCGATCTGGACGACGGGGGAGGAGGCGTGAAGCAAGTCGTGCACGTAGTCGATGACGATGAGTCTTTTCTCCGCAGCATGTCGCGGCTGTTGCAGGCCGCCGGCTACGACGTGCGTACATACGGCTCCGCGGATGACTTCTTCGCGAGGTTCGACGCGGAGACGCCGGGTTGCGTGCTGACCGACCTGCAAATGCCTCGCCGCAGTGGGCTTCAGTTGCAGGAAATGGTCGCGAAGTCTGCAAACCCCCTGCCTGTGGTGTTCATCACCGGGCGAGGCGACATCCCGACCTCGGTCCTCGCCATGCGCGGTGGCGCAGAAGATTTTTTGATGAAGCGGTCACCCAAGGCCGCGTTGCTGGAGGCAGTGGCCCGCGCGCTCGAGCGGGACGCCGATGACCGGGCCTCGCGCGGGCGGCACCGCGCGGCGCGGGAACGACTCGGCACCCTGTCTCAGCGTGAACGCGAGGTGCTCGCCGGCGTGATCCGCGGGGAACTCAACAAGCAGATCGCCAGAAGACTTGGCCTTGCCGAGCGCACGGTCAAATTCCACCGCACTGCCTCCACTCGGAAACTCGGCGTGTCATCTGCCGCTCAGCTCGCCATCCTCGTCCGCGATGCCGGCCTGACCACGGAGGATCTCGGCGGCGTGAAGTGAGATCGGGGCAGCCGGGCATGGGCCTTCATCGGGACGCGGGCTGACACTGCCCCCAACTTGGTACCAACCGATTTGTTGGCCATGCAGGGCCGGTAGCTGGGCATGTCCATCTACCGGCCGCGCGAACTCCGACGGCGTCCGGTTGCCCAGAGAACCATGCTGACGGACGCGATTGTAGTCCTCCCTCCACGCTTCTGTCACGGCTCGTGCCTCGTCGAGCGATAAGAACCAATGCTGGTTCCAGCTCTCATTGGTCTGCCCGGTCGGCGGCCGTGCCTCGCGGACGTGGACGCTCTTCCACCGACGTGGCTTTCTTCGCCTGATTCCCGGGTCTTCTTCGCAGTACAGCCTTGAAACGGGCTTCTTGTTCACGAGCTACCCTTCACGACGCAAGGGAGCCCAGAGTCGCTGATACCTGTCGTGGAGTCCCGGGAGCGGCCACTGCGGATTTCGGGCGCCGCGATTTCGCAGGCACTGCCGTACATTGAGAGCACTCGGTGTCTGAGTACTTCGATGATCGGTGTCCGACCATGCCGCCAGACGAGTCGTCCCCGCCGTCGCTCTCCACCGTTCCGCTCGTCGGCGTGGCGGTCAACGCGGCCCTCGCCACGATCAAAATCCTCGCCGGGTTCTTCGGCAACTCCTACGCTCTCATCGCCGACGGCATCGAGTCCACATCCGACATCGTGACTTCGCTCGTCGTCTGGGGCGGCCTGCGGGTGAGCGTGGCCCCGGCCGACGAACGACATCCCTACGGCTACGGCAAGGCCGAGGCACTGTCGGGGATCGTCGCCTCGCTCGCCCTCCTGGCGGCCGCGGCCATGATCGCCATCCAGAGCATCCGGGAGATCCGCACTCCGCACCACATGCCGCACTGGTCCACGCTCCTCGTGCTCGTGCTCGTCGTCGCCACGAAGGCCGTCCTTGCCCGCTGGATGGCAGGGATCGGTGAGGAGGCTGAGAGCACGTCCCTGCAGGCCGACGCCTGGCACCACTGGGCCGATGCCCTGACCTCGATCGCGGCCTTCGTGGGCATCGCCATCGGTCTGATCGGCGGACCCGGCTACGAGCCTGCCGACGACTGGGCGGCCCTGCTCGCCTGCGTCGTCATCGTCTTCAGCGGCCTGAACCTGCTCCGCATTGCCGTCCGTGAACTCTTGGACGTGGCACCCGCCAAGGAGTTCGAGGGGAAGGTCCGGGCCATGGCCATGGGCGTGCCGGGCGTCCAGGCCCTGGACAAGTGCCGGATCCGCAAGAGTGGCACGCGGTACTTCGTGGAACTGCACGTCGAGGTCGATGGTCAGGCCACGGTCCGGGAGGGGCACGAGGTCGGCGGCCGAGTCCGGAGCGCCCTGCGGGCCTCTCCCCTGCGGATCGCCGACGCCTTCATCCACATCGAGCCCGCCCGGGAACGGCGCGTCGATTCGGCGTGCTGAAGCGTGATGCCCCAGGGCTGAGTCATCGTCGTCTCACCGACCGTGCACACGGCAGCGCAGTCCTTCTGCACCACACGCCAGGATCGCCGCCGTCGCCGCCGACTGGCCGAGCACCATGAACACCGGCTCCATCCGGATCGAGCCATACGCGATCTGCGAGGCCGACAGGCAGACCGGGACCAGCAGATTCCCGCACCGGGCTTCGCGGGGCACGATCGCCCCGTAGCCGATGGCATGCGGAGCGAAGCCGCCGACCTGCACATCCCCTCGTTTCGCACCTGGCCATCCGGCGTCACGTAACGCCGGACGTGGTGGGAGTCCATGGTGTACGCGGCGAGGCCGATGGCGTCTGCGGCCACCTCGCGGCCCTGGCAGTGGTGCTGCGTCATCACCTCCACACCGACCATGCGGCGGGCTTCGCGCACGTAGAGTTGCTCCTGCCAGCCTGCGCCTTCGACGAACTCGTCCTTCACGTCCCCCACTGGGACACCACGGCCCGCATCGGCTCGGGCACGCGGGGATGGTTGGCAAGCGTCCACATCAGCCCTTGCTGGTAGAGCCGGTGGCGAGCCAGGATCTCCCGACGGCGGTCGTACGAAGCCTCGGCATAGTCGTGGTTCTGGCCGATGAAGTCGGTCGAAACCCCGGTCCGGTTGTTCGTATCGGTCTTGCGATTGGGCATGGCCGAGTTGATCCAGGGAACCGCGGTCTCACCCGCCTCGAAAGTGCGACGCGCAAGTCCGTACCAGAGCGGCTCATAGCCCTCGGGCCGCGCGAACGGGATGCGGTTGTCCGGATGGTCCGTGAGGCACATCCGGAAACAGTCGGCCTGCACCCGCCGGTCGCCGGCACCGTCCTCGTCGGCGGCACCGTCCTCGATGAAGGGCAGGAGCCCACTCCGCGGATCGCCCGGCTCGACATGGGGATCCACCCCGGGCCGCAGCTGGTGGTACACCGCCTTGGCATGCTGGACGCCGTTGAGCGACTCCCCGTAGACGGTGCCTCGCGGCCGACCGTGTATTCAACGCCCGCCGCCGCCATCAGGTCGCCCTCGTACGAGGCGTCGATGAACATCGCACCCGGGAAGACGCGGCCCGACTCCATGCGAATTGCCGTGATCCGGGGTGGCGGAGACTGTGTCAGTAGCACGCCACCGTCACGATCAAGCCGCTCGCCCAGCACAACTGCGATGCGATGCTCGGCCAGCCAACGCTGGAAAATCCCCAGGGCCACGCTCGGCTCGAACGTCCACATCGCGTCCTCCTGCGGATCGTTCATCGTCTGGCCGCCGGAGCGGTAGCTCGCGGGTGGCTGCCATTTCCACGCCGCGGGGTCGGCATAGTGCTGCTTGACGGCCCGGTAGAAGTCGCGGGCCAAGCCGCCGATGGCGGCCTTGTTGCCGATGTCGGTCTGGCCGAGGCCGCCGGTCGTGAGGCCGCCCACGCGCCGGGTTGGCTCGATCAGGATGACCGTGCCCCCCCGTCGCCGGAATCGCCGCCGTGATGCCGGCGGAGGTAGCCCCGTAGATGACGACATCACGAGGCGGCTCCTCACCCTGGCCGCACGCCGCGTTGAGCACGGCCCGGCCGACGAGCCTCAGCCATCCAGCCACGAAACGCGTGGTCACGAAACGACGCTCGGGCAGCGGATGAGTCCCCGGGTCGTGAGTGCGGAAAATGGTTCCGGCAGGCTCATCGGGAACATACGGCGAGCGGGTCAGAACCCAAAGAACCCACCGAACATGCCGATGCCGATCAGCGGGGGCTGCCGCTGGACGTCGGAAAAGGGTGGCGAGCCTCCGCCCTGACGGTAGGGCGAGTGGGCGGGCGCCGACCGGGCCCGCGCGGCCGCTGCCTGGGAGGCCGCCGCCGTCGCCTGCCGGCTCGCGGAGGCCCGCTCCACCAGCACGCCCCGCCTCTCCTCGAAGCCCTGCTGCCGCTGCTGCAAGGTCGCCCGCATCCGATCGATCCGCTGGATCTCCTGCCAGAGCTGGGCCGCGTTCATGTCCAGCAGGTTGGGAATTTTGCGGAGCTCCTCCGCCCGCCGGGCATCGGACATCGCGGAGAGGTACTCGCCCAGCCAGGCCTTCGCGTCCCGCGCCTCGGCCGTGTCGAGCAGCTCCAGTTTGCCCGAGATCGAATCGAGCAGGTATTCCAGTTCGTAGGACGACATCGCCGCGACGCGGTCGTTGAACTGATTCTTGATACGCCGGACTTCGACGGGCGTGTAGATCGTCTGCGTGGTGAGCCACCCGCCGAACTCCGCGATCGTGCGCTGCCACCGCGCGCCGTGCATGATGTCGGCCTTCCTGGCGAGGTCGCCGTCGTCTCCGCCGGCCGTGATCGTCGGCTCGACGGCCCGGGCCACGCCGTCGTGGCCATGCAGGCCGGACCAGCACGCCAGCACGACGACCCCGAGCGCCGCGGACCGCACCGCCCTCATTTCCCACCACCCTTCGGCTGGCGAACCCACGTGGCACGCACGGGCATCCGCTCGTCGGACGCGAACGGATCCTGGATCGTGCGCCACCGGCAGCGATCCTGGTTGTCGTAACTGTAGATGGTGACGGTCGTCATCTGCGTGCCGTCGGCCCGGATCGCCGTGCCCTTGGTGAGCCAGGAACTGCCGTCCCGGAACCAGGTCGCCTCGCTGCGGGTGCCGTCGGACGAGAAACTCCACGAGCGAATCCGGCCCACGAGCGGATCCCAGCCGATCCGTTGCTGCACGTCGACGGTCACGGGATCCGTACCGGCGGCCGGCACCTGAAGCCGCACGTCCCGGATCAGGAACATTCGCCCGGCGTCCCAACGGACCGACATCTCCATCGCCGGCACCGTCTCCTTCGCAACTCCGTCGTCGGGCACGAGGACCCAGTCGCCGACCATCCACTCGAGGTCGGCGATCATGTCGGCGCTGGACGGCGTCGGCCGCTCGGCCTCCCGGATGCCGGCCAGTTTCCACGCGCCATCCTGCTTCACCCAGACGGCCGAGAACCAGCCCTCGAGCGGCGTGGCCGTGCCTGGGAGGACGACGTCCACGGAACCGTCCTCGAGCGCGACGTCGGGGGTGATGAATCGCAGCCGCGTCTCGCCCACGCGGATCTCCGGCCGCACCGCACCGGCGGGCTTTCCGTCCCCGTTCGTCACGTCGGCGGCCGGGAGGAGGTTACCCCAGCCGTCGAC
>JBIIUP010000132.1:0-8468 GCA_044339885.1 Pirellulales bacterium
GTGCGTGCCCGCCGGGGCGAACAGCGCGGCCGACTGGTGGGGGTTCTCGCCGTAGCGGAGCGGCAGCCGCTGCTCCAGCTCGAGCGTGAACCGGGCCGGCAGCGGCGGGTCGCCGCCCCCCTCGGTCCCCGGGCCGGCGCCGGAACAGCGGGCCACGAGCCCCGCGTGCCCGGCCATCCACCGGGCGATCACCGCGTCGTAGTTGGCCGTGTGCTCGAAGGCCCGCGCCGCCAGCAGCCGGCGCTCGGCGAGCGTGGTGCCGCCCCGCGCGACCGCGGCGAGGAAGTCGTCGTACTGGGCGGGGTCGGTGACCACCGCGGTGAAGGCGTGGTTCTTGGCCGCTGCCCGGACCAGGCTGGGGCCGCCGATGTCGATGAGCTCGATGGCCTCGCCGGGCGTGCAGTCCGGCCGGGCGACGACGCTCGCGAAGTCGTAGAGGTTGACGATCACGGCGTCGAACCGCTCGATCCCGTGGGCCGCGAGCACCTCCAGGTCGTCGGCGCGGTCGGACCGCGCCAGGATGCCGGCGAAGATCGCGGGGTGGAGCGTCTTCACCCGGCCGTCGAGCACCTCCGGAAAGCCGGTGATCGCGGAGACGTCCTCGACTGCCAGCCCGTGGGCGGCCAGGGCCGTGGCCGTGCCCCCCGTGCTGGCCACGCGGACGCCGGCCGCCCGGAGTCCCCGGGCCAGCCGGTCGAGCCCGGCCTTGTCGAACACGCTCACGAGCACGCGCCGGATCGGAACCGTGTCGATGGCGGGGCCTGCGGCCCGCGGAGGGGTGGCTGTGTGGTGCATGCCGGCGATTAGACCACTCCACCGCCGGGCGCAAAGAGCCGCCCCCGCGCGGCCGCGGACGGCGGTCAGGTCGCGGCCGGCAGCTGGACCTCGAAGACGGTGCCCGGCGGCGGCAGGCGGCCCTTCACCGTGACGCTCCCGCGCATCTGCCGGACGAGCGACCGGACGAGGAACAAGCCCAGCCCGGTCCCCGGCTTCGACCGCTCGAGCTCGCTGCCCAGCCGCACGAAGCGGCGGAAGACCTGCGGCCGCTGCGAGACCGGGATGCCCGGTCCGTTGTCGGCCACCGTCACCGCCAGCCGGTTCCGCGGCGCCACGGCCACGGCGACCTCCACCCGCGGGTCGGGCTGCGAATACTTCACGGCGTTGTCGATGAGGTTGCGGAACACGATCTCCAGGTCGGTGGCGCGGCCCTGCACCCCGGTCTCCGCCGGCAGTTGGCAGTCGAGCCGCACCGCCCCGTCGGGCAGGGCGTACCGCTGCGCGACCCCGTCGCACACCTGCCGCAGCACCGGCTCCAGCGCCGTCGCCTCCCCCGGCCGCGGCCGCCGCTGCACCGTCTTGGCGGCATCGAGCAGGTGGTCGATGAGCGTGTCGAGCCGCTCGACGTCCTGGAGCATGATGCGGTGGAACTCCTCCTGCCGCTGCGGCGTCACGGGCCGCCGGGTGAGCGTCTGCAGCGCGAGCTTGAGCGAGGCCAGGGGGCTCTTGAGCTCGTGGGTGACGCTGTCGATGAAGTTGCTCTGCCGCTGCGAGAGGGCGATCGCCTTCACCGTAAGCGCCAGGTAGACGATCACCCCCACGAGCACGAGCACGAGCAGGGCCACGCCCACGCCGAGGATCGCCCAGTAGAAGGCCGCGTTCCGCGACCCGAGCGCGGCGGCGATGCTCACGAGCACCCAGCCGACGCCGAGGGCGATGATCGAACCGATGAGCACGACGCCCAGCAGGATCGGCCAGCCCAGCGAGCGGTGCGGTTCCATGGGGCGGCGGAGCTCCGGCGGTCCCGCCGCAGGTCGATGCGCCGGGGCCGCCGGTCATGGTACGTTGCGGCGGAGTCGGTCCGGAACGTGCCCCGGACCTCCCGGCCCACGCCCGAGACCCAGGACGCTTCCATGCCCGAGCGGAGACCGTCCCTGCGGCTGGCGGCCGGCGCGCTGGAGGTCGTCTTCGAGTGGGCGGGCGACCGCTGGGCGCACAGCGTGTTCCGGGGGGGCGAGCTCCTGGCCGCCAGCGTCGAGGGACCGTGGCCGGCTGGGGGCGACCCGCGGTGGCCGGCGTCGCCGGCGCTCCAGGAGGTGATGGCCGAGGCGGCCGGCGGCCGGCCCGCGCTGCTGGCCCTGGGACATGCCGGCCGGAGCCACTATTCCGCGAGCGTCGCCGCCGATCCCGACTCAGCCGACACGCTGCGGTTCGAGCTGGCCTGCAGGATCGCCACGGAGCCGGTGTGGATCGGGTCCACGTACCGCCGCCCCGGCGAGGCGTCCGGCCCGGCGGTGGTGAGAGCGGCCGATCCCGGCGGCGGCCTGCCGCGGACGGTGCAGTGGCGGTACGCCTGGGGCCCGGACGGGCTCGCCGCCGGGGGCCCGCCGGCCGGTGCGGGCCGGGAGCCCTGACGGCGGCTTGCGATCGCGCCGCCGATCGATCACATTTCCGGGAGGTTCGCGGGCCCCGGGATCCTGGACATGTTCGACGTCATCGAGCGACTCAAGGCGGAGTGGACCGACAAGTACGTCACGGTCGACTCACGCGCCCCGGAACTGGCGAGGTTCGCCCGGGCGACCGGCCTGGTGAAGACCGTCAATATGAACGGCCGCTGCCTCGTCGAGTTCGACCAGTACAACAACATCGGCTGGTACGACATCGACCCCTCCGCCCTGCGGGTCGTTCCCAAGCCGCTGCCGAAGCCGGCGGAGTCCAAGGAGAAGCCGAAGCCGGCGGCGGCGAAGCCCGCGGCGGCGCCGGCCGCCGCCGCCAAGGCCAAGCCCTCGACCGCCGACATCCTCGCCGCCGCCCGCGGCAAGGCCGCCGCGGCGCCCGCCAAGCCGGCGCCCGCCAAGCCGGCGGCCGCCAAGCCGGCGGCCGCCAAGCCGGCGGCCCCAACGGGCAAGCTGTCGACCGCGGAGATTCTCGCCGCCGCCCGGGGCGGCAAGGCGGCGCCCGCGGCCGCCGCGCCCGCGGCTGCCGCCGAGCCGGTGGAGGAGCCCCCGGCCGTGGAAGCCGCCCCGGCGCCCGCGAAGTCCGCCCCCGCGCCCGCCGGCGGACCGTTGCCCACGACCACGGCAGAGAAGATCGCCTGGTGCCGGGCCCGCGACGCCAAGTCCTGAGCGCGGGCCTCGCCTCCCCGGGACGGCGGCCGCTCCAGAGCCTACTTGGGCTCGACGCGTGCGGCCCGGTTGGCGCACGATGATCGGCAACCCGCAGCTCCCGCCCGCAGCTCCCGGAGGATCGGACATGCACCGCCCGCTCGTCGC
Organism: Pirellulales bacterium; assembly: GCA_044339885.1. Lineage (GTDB taxonomy): Bacteria > Planctomycetota > Planctomycetia > Pirellulales > UBA1268 > QWPN01. The sequence continues at coordinate 3,270 of JBIIUP010000132.1, forward strand.
CGCCTGTCTCGTCGCGTTCCTCGCCACCGGATGCAGCCGGCTGGCGGAACACCCGCTGGTCGTCGAAGCCGTCGACGAGGTGCGGCAGAACGCCCGGGTCGCCGCCCTGCTCGGGACGCCCGTGACGTGCAGCCGCAGCGTCAGCGGACTGGCCAACGAGACCGACGGGATCGCGGCCCTGCGGTTCGAGGCCCGCGGCCCGAAGTCCGCCGGGGTCGTCGTCGTCGAGGGGAAGAAGACGCAAAACCGCTGGGGGGTGACGATGCTCGAACTGCGGCCCGCCGACGGGTCCGCGTCGGTCGATCTCTCCGGCGACCTCGTGGCCCGCACCGGCACCGACACCCCTGCCTTCGACCCCACGGCGGCGCCGGCTCAGCCCTCGCAGGCGCCGCCCCCTCCCGGTGAGATCGAGATCGCCCTGCCCCCCGGTCCCCCGGGCCAGTAGCGGCCGACGCCACGGGACGGCGGCGTCAGGGCAGTTCGCGGAGCTTGGCGATCTCGCGCTCGCGGCCCACGACGAGGAGCACCTGGTCGTCGAGCAGCTTCGTCTTGCCGTCGGGGAACATCTCGAACTTCCCCGTCATGACGTCCTTGATTCCCATCACGTGCACGCCGATCGTGCTCCGCAGGTTGGCTTCGGCGAGCGTCCGCCCCGAGAGCGACCCGGGCATCGCGACCTCCGCCACGCTGTACTCCGGATCGATCGGCAGGTAGTCGAGCACGTTCGGCCAGGTCATCCGGTCGGCCAGTTCGCGGGCCACCTCCTCCTCGGGGAACACGACCCGGTCGACCCCGAGGTGCTCGAGGATCTTGCCGTGCTCCTTGGTCACCCCCTTCACGATCACGTTGCGGGCCCCCAGCTCCCTGACGTGGAGCGTGGCCAGGAGCGACTGCGAGATGCTCTCACCCAGTGAGATGAAGACCGCGGTCGCCGCCTTGATGGGGAGGTTCTCCAGGAAGTCACGGTCGGTCGAGTCGCCGATCACCGCCTCGTGGATCAGGTTCTTCACCGCTTCCAGCCGTTCCCGCCGCTGGTCGACGCCGGTCACCTGGCAGCCATTGGCCGCGAGCTTCATGGCCAGGGCCGTGCCGAACGACCCCATGCCGAGCATGACGAACTTCTTCGGGGCTGCCATCGCGTTCAGCCGACGAGCGGCTCCTCCTCCGGGTATTCGAGCTGGCGGGACTGTCGCGGCCGGGACAGGGCCACGGCCGCCGTGATCGGGCCGAGCCGGCCCACGAGCATGAGGATGACGAGGACGATCTTGCCGGGATCCGACAGTCCGGCGGTGATCCCGGTGGACAGGCCGACGGTGCCGAGGGCCGAGATGCACTCGAAGAGGGCTTCGAGGAACCACCGCGGCCGGGCGGCGAGGCTGCCCCCCGTCTCCAACACCAAAATCGCGATGAGCGCGGCGATCGCGACCGCCGCGAACAACAGCGACGTCGCCGCCGCCCGCTCGACCACCGCGTGGGGGATCGTCCGCCTGAAGAAATTGACGTGCTTCAGGCCCCGGAAGCTCGACCAGGCGCTGACGACGAGCGTCATGAACGTGCTCACCTTGAAGCCGCCGCCGGTCGAGCAGGGACCGGCGCCGATCGCCATGAGGATGATCGCCAGGAAGAGCGTGCTGCTGGAGAGCAGACCGTAGTCGACGGTGTTGAAGCCGGCGGTGCGGCAGGTCGTCGAGTGGAACAGCCCCATGAGCAGCTTCGTGCCCGTGGGCTCGGCCGCGATCGAGGCCTTCCACTCCAGGCCCCAGAACGAGACCGCCCCGAAGGCCAGGAGCACCGCGGTGCCGATGAGCATCATCTTCGACTGCGTGTGCAGCCGGTGCCAGAGGTGCTCGCCGTGCCGCACCCGGGTGAAGACGTCGAAGATCACGGGGAAGCCGATGCCGCCGACGATGATGAGGCCGCAGATCACCAGGTTGATCGGCACGCTGCCCGCCTGGGGCATCAGGTTGCGGTCGCCGAGGGCGAAGCCGGCGTTGCAGAACGCCGACACGGCGTGGAACAAGGCCGCCCAGAGCACCTCCCGCGGCGGGCCGCTGCCCCAGGCCGCCCAGGCGAGGGCCGCGAAGCCGACCGCCTCCGCGATCGCGACCGTGGCGAGCACCGCCCAGGCCACCCAGCGGAGGTCGCGGCCCGAGCGGACCCCCAGGGTGTCGGCGATCACCGCCCGCTGCCGCAGGGATGCCTGGCCTCCCAGTTGGAAGGCCACGAGCGTCGAAATCGTCATGATCCCCAGCCCGCCGAGCTGGATCAGCGCGAGGATGACTGCCTGACCGAACGGCGAGAAGTCGTGGAGGGTCGACCGGACGGTGAGCCCGGTGACGCAGCAGGCGCTGGTGGCCGTGAACACGCCGTCGACGAGCGACACCGGAGGCCGGTCCGGATGCCGCGCCACCGGCAGCGTCAGCACGAGACCGCCGAGGAGGATCGTCAGCGTGTACGCCGCGAACGAAATTCGGGCCGGATAGCCGACGAGCGAACCTGTGAACTGCGCGATCACTGGCGGCGGCGGCGGGTGGGAGCCCGCGGCCGACCACGACCTGCCCGCGCGGGCAGCGCGGCCATGCCGCACTTCCAAGTCCCGGGAGCGTCCCCGCCAATGGTAATTCGCGGCGGTTGTGCCGGACAGGCGGGAGCGGAAAAGCCCTGGTTTGACGGCCCGAAAATCAGGCGTGCGATTTGTTTGACTCGCGCAAGGGAGGCCGCATAATAGCGACGTTCACGGCATTCCTCGGACCCGCCGCGGCCCACCGGCCGCTAGTCCGCGGGTTGCACGACGGCCGCACGCGATCCCGCGTCGCCCGCCGTGCCTGCCTTGGGCGTGGATGCGCCCGCCCCAGCGCAGGCTGACGAGAAACACGAGGAATCGGCCTCGCGGGACGGTCCCGCCGGCCGGCCGTTTCCTCCCGAGACCTCTACCGACAGGGAGTTGTTCGCTTCCGATGGCACGGATCCGCAACGTCTTCGAGATCATCGAACTCTACGGCCACGACGAGAACTTCGAGCCGCAGTGTCTGGACGAGTTCACCCCCACCTGCGCCCCCGCGGGCTCCAAGCAGAAGATCGACATCCTCGCCGAGCGGATCCAGCGCGGCATGCCCCTCTGGCACCCCGAGGATTCGACCGGTTCGGCGGTCCTCGTCGCCGACGACGACGAATAGCCGGGCCCGGCCGCCCACCCCGCCGGTTCCCGGGGCACGAGGACCGGCGGGCCGGCAACGCCCTCGGTCGTGCGGGCCAGGGGTCAGCGGCCCTCGCGACCCCGGCCGCGAAGGGCGATCTCGATGTCCCGCTTGGCGCTGGCGGCCTTGAGCTTCTGCCGCTTGTCGTGTGCCTTGCGACCCCGGCCGATGCCGAGGAGCAGCTTCACGCGGCCCCCCTTGAAGTACATCTTGAGGGGCACGAGGGTGAGCCCCTTCTGGAACGCCTGCCCGGCGAACTTCGCGATCTCGCGGCGGTGCAGGAGCAGTTTCCGCGGACGCTTGGGGACGTGGTTGAGGCGGTTGGCCTTCTCGTACTCCGGGATGTCGCAGCCGATCAGCCAGACCTCGCTGCCGTCGACCCGGCCGTAGGCCTCGTCGAGCGACAGCCGCCCCCCCCGCAGGCTCTTCACCTCGCTGCCCACCAAGGCGATCCCGCACTCCAGCGTTTCGATGATCTCGTACTCGTGTCGCGCCTTGCGGTTCTCGGCCACGACCCGCTCGGCGGGCTTCTCGGCGGCGGGCTTGCGACCCTGCGGTCGGGTGGGCTTCGGGGCTGACACGGCGACACCGGAGGCTGCGTGTGCGGGGCTCGATCGACAGGGTACACTCTAGTGTTCTCGTCGACCCGCCGTCGTCGGGCCCACCGGCGGCCGCTTCCGCCATCGCCTCCGGCAGACCCCCGCCATGCCGAGCCCGTCCCGCCCCAGGCAGCGTTTCCCCTTCCGGCCGTGGTGCGCCGCCCTGGCCGTCGCGCTGGCACTCGCCGCCGCACGGTGCCCGGCCGGGCCCGAGGCCACCGCGGTGGTGGAGTCCCCGACGCCCGGCGTCGTCAGGGGCGAGCCCCGGCCCCCGGGAGACGGCCCGGCGGTGCGGATCCCGGGGGGCTGGATGGTCCCCTACGACGAGACGATTCCGGGCACCGACGTCACGTTTCGGATGATGCCCGTGCCCGGGGAACGCTTCCGCATGGGCTCGGAGCCCGGCGAGGAGGGCCGCGGCGGAGACGAGGGGCCCGTGTTCGAGGTGACCATCGAGCCGTTCTGGATCGGGCGGCACGAGGTCACCTGGGGCGAGTACCGCCAGTACATGGCCGCCTGCGATCTCTTCAAGGCCCTGGAGTCGGCCGGCATCCGCCCGGTCACCCCCGAGACCGAGGCCGACGCCGTCACGGCCCCCTCGAATCTCTACGACCCGTCGACCACGTTCACCAACGGCGAGGAGCCGGATTTGCCGGCGGTGACGATGACGCAGTTCGCCGCGCGGCAGTACACGAAGTGGCTCAGCGGCCTGACCGGCCGGTTCTACCGGCTGCCGGCCGAGAGCGAGTGGGAGTACGCCTGCCGCGCCGGCACGGCCACGCCGTGGTCCTTCGGCGCCGATCCGACCGGGCTCGAGGCGGCCGCCTGGTTCGCCGACAACTCAGACGAGACGACGCACCCGGTCGGCGGCAAGGCGGCGAACCCCTGGGGCCTCCATGACATGCACGGCAACGTGGCGGAATGGGTCGTCGACGAGCTCGTGGCCGGCGGCTACGCGCGGCAGGCGGCCCTGCCGCAGCCCGTGGCGGCCGCCGATGCGATCCAGTGGCCGCAGCGGCTCTACCCGCGGGTGCTCCGCGGGGGGGCCTACTACGACGAGGCCGGCCAGTGCCGCAGCGCCGCCCGCCGCGGCTCGCGGGACGCCGGCGGGACGCCGGACGATCCGGACTGGAAGGACGTCGATCCCAACCTCCCGAAGAGCCCGTGGTGGTACACCGAGGAGCCCGCGCTCGGCGTGGGCATGCGGGTCGTGCGGCCGCTGGCCGTGCCGGCCGACGTCGCGGTCCGCCGCCGCTGGTGGGACGCCGACGAGGAGAGCATCCGGCTCGATGCCGCCGACCGCCTGCTCCAGGGCCGCGGCGCCCGCGGGCTCGTCGACCCCCGGCTGCCCGCCGCGGCCGAGAAGCAGGGCATCGGAGGCTGAGGGCCATGCGGCAGACGAC
>JBIIUP010000133.1:0-8411 GCA_044339885.1 Pirellulales bacterium
GTCCGTTCGACCTGGAACTCGGGCTGGCGGGGGACGCCTTCGCCATCCATCCCATGCACTTCAAGCTCGGCCTCTACGAGCACCAGTCGGCCGGGGCGATCCAGTCGCTCGTCGACATCGTCGGCGGGCACCCCGGGCTGGCGGCCGATCTCGAGGGCATCCGCCGGATCCGCGTGCGGATCTACGAGCCGGCCTTTTCGATCATCGCCGACCCGGCGAAGCGGACGCCGACCACCCGCCAGTCCGCCGATCACTCGCTCCCCTTCATCGTCGCCCGCACGCTGCTCAAGGCCCGCGCGGCGGCGGCCGGCGGCGCGGCGCTCGGCTGGGAGTCGCTCATGCTGCTGCCCGACGACTACGCCGACGACGTGATCGCCTCCGCCGACGTGCGGTCGCTCATCGACCGGATCGCGATCGAGCACGGCGGCGCCGAGTACGACCGGGCATACCCCGAGGGCATTCCCACGAGCGTCGCCATCGAGCACGAGCGGCTCGGAGACCTCGGCGGCGGGCTCGTCCGCTTTCCCCTCGGCCACGCCCGGTCGGACGCGGCGCGGACGGCGGCCGTGGTCGATCTGAAGTTCGACCGCCTCGTCGCCGGCGCGGTCGACGACCCGGCCCTCCTCCGGGAGCGGATTCGCGTGGCCGGCCGCAGCCCCGAGGAGATCGCGGAGCTCTATGCGTTTCCCATTCACGGGTGTGATCCCGGTTGACAAGCCCTGTGGGGTGTCGTCGCGCCGCGTCGTCGACGCGGTCGCGAAGGCCCTGGGCATGGCGGCCGTGGGGCACGCCGGCACGCTCGATCCCCTGGCCCGCGGCGTCGTCGTCGTCTGCGTCGGCCATGCGACGAAGCTCGTCGACTTCGTGCACGCGCTGCCGAAGCACTACTCCGCCGGCTTCCTGCTCGGCCGCTCGAGCCCGTCGGACGACCTCGAGACGCCGGTGGACGAGGAGCCCGACCCGGTGCGGCCGTCGCGGGAGGAGCTGGAGCTGGCGCTCGGCGGGTTTCGCGGCGACATCCTCCAGCGGCCGTGCGACTACTCCGCCGTCCACGTCGCCGGGCAGCGGGCCTACCGCCTGGCCCGGCGGGGCCGTCCCGTCGAGGTGGCGGCCAAGCCGGTGCGGATCGACCTCCTGCGGATCACCGGCTACGACTGGCCGCGACTGGAGCTCGACATCGTCTGCTCCTCGGGCACCTACGTGCGGGCGATCGGCCGCGACCTGGCCGTCGCGGTCGGCACGACGGCGGTCATGGAGTCGCTGGTGCGGACGGCCGGCGGGCCGTTCGCCGCCGCCGCCGCGGTCCCGCTCGCCGCGGTCGGCCCCGAGACCGTCCGCGCCGCCCTGCTGCCCCCCGCCGCCGCCGTGCCGCACCTGCCCCGGACGCTGCTCGCCGGCGACCGCCTCGACGTCGCCGTCCGCGGCGGCCTCATCGACGTGCCCGAGCCGTCGGCCGCCGCCGTGGCGGCGGTCGACGACGCCGGCGAACTCGTCGGCATTCTCCAGCGGCACGGCTCGGGCCGCCATCGCCTGAAGCCGAACTTCCGCGGCGCGGGATGAACACCCGCGGGCCCAACCGGGCTTCGGGGATGCTCGTATCCTCTCGCCCAGACGTTCAATGGGGTGGGTCGGGGTGGCCCGTGCCATCTCGCCCGGACGTTCGCTTCGGACCTCATGTCCTCCGCTCACTCGACGGCGTCTGCGCTCCGACATCCTGTCTGCACTGGCCGCCGACGCCGGCTCGATGGCACGGGCCACCCCGGTTCCCGCGACGCCAGCGGATCAGCCCGGCGGCTCGATCCGCGGCCGGCTAGCGGCCGCGGCCCCTCCGCAGCGAGTCCTTGAGGCTGATGAAGTCGGAGAGCAGGAAGATCACCGTGAAGAAGGCCAGGATGACCTCCAGGAGGGTGACGACCTTGGCGGGAATCGTCCGGGGCATGATGTCGCCGAAGCCGAAGAACGAGAAGTTGAGCACGCTGTAGAAGCAGCAGTCGAAGAACACGCCGCCCGCGGTGAGGCCCCCCTCCTCGAAGCCGCTGAAGCTGCCCCGATCGGCCATCTCCAGCAGCCAGAAGTCGAGGGCGAAGGAGAGCGTGATCTGCGCCATGTTCACGCCCATGAGCGCGAGGAACCGGTGGTACGGGATCTCGTGCGACGTGGCCAGCAGGATGTGCTGCAGGTTCTCCAGGAGGAAGTAGCCCGTCTTGGCGACGGCCAGCGCGACGACGACGAGGCACACGACCCGGGAGTCGAGGGCTCCGGTCGACCAGGCGCGGTGGAGGGCCGCGGCGAGCGCGGCGATCACGAGCACCTCGGTGGATTGACGGACGATCTGGCGTGCCACGGCTGGTCCTCGATCGGCGTCAACCTATGCGGGCCGCCGCGGCGACGCAATCAGCCGCGCCGGTCGACCACGGCGATCGCGGCCGCCGCGGCCGCCGCGCCCGCGGCGTTGCAGACGAGGTCCCAGCCGGTGTTGACGTAGCCGCCGACGTTGGTGTCGGGGATGAGGAGCGTCGCCGCGAATTCGACGATCTCGTTGAGGGAGCCGAGCCCCATGCCCGCCAGGGCGCAGACCGTGAGCGGGCCGGCGGTCGGCCGCAACACGCCCCCCTGGCCGCGGACGGCCGCCCGCAGCCCCTGCCAGCAGAGCCACGTCGCGATGCCGAAGCCGAGGGCGTGAACGGCCTGGTCGTACCGCAACCGGCCCGGCACGAGCCACAGGTCGTAGAGCACCGGCGTGTCGTCGTGCGGCCACGACTCCGGAATCCGCACCAGGCCGCCGGCGAGGTGCGCCAGCCCCCAGCCGGAGAGCCCCCAGAGCGTGCCGACATGGAGGCCGATGCGGGCGTGGAGCACCGCCACGAGGCCGGCGAGGACGAGCATCACGCCGAGATAGAGAACGAACTCCCGGTTGCCCCCGCGGAGGCACTCCAGCGCGAAGAGGACGAGATACGCGATCGTGAACGCGACGACGGCGGCCTCGGGCCAGCCCCAGCGACGGGGCGAGGGCGGCTGGCGGCGGGCGTCCTGCCGGCGGGCGGGTGGCATGACCTTCAGCGTAGCAGGGCCGCCCCCGGGTTTGCGCGACCGCTGCCGCCGGCACGATCGTCAGGGACGCGGGACGATCGCCCGCCGCCGCCGGCCGCCGCGGCGACGAGCGGCCTGTAGAGTTTCGCTGGAACCCGCCTCCGAGGACGCCGTCATGGCCTTTGCCGATCGCGCCGTTGCCCACGCCCTGCCCGTCGCCCGTCCGGCCGCCCGCACCGTCGAGCCGCCGGCGGCGCCGGCCGCCCCGCCGCGGGACCGCGTCCGTGACGTGACGGCGCTGGCGCTCCTCGCCGCGTGCGTGTTCATCGTCACGGCGCTGGCGACCTTCCACCCGGCCGACCCGCCCGCGCCGCGGATGTTTCCGCCGCACGCCCGGGCGGTGAACGCCTGCGGCATCCTCGGATCGACCGCCGCGGCCCTCCTCTACGAGGGTTTCGGCGTCGGCGCCTGGTTCCTTGCGGGGATGCTCGTCTGTCTCGACGTCGCGCTCCTGCGGCGCAGGCATCTCGGCGACCTGCCGCTGCGGACGGCCGGTGCCGCCGTCGCGACCGCGGGAGCCTGCACTCTCCTGGCACTCTTTCTCCCGGATTGGATGCCGCGGCCGCTCTGGGGGCCGGGGGGCCGGGCCGGCGCGATGGGCCGGTTCTTCGCCGAGGCCTACCTGGCGCGGACGGGGGCGGCGATCGTCGTCACCGCGATCACCGGAGCGGGCCTGTTCGTGGCCTGCGATGCCGTCGTGCTCCGCATCGTCGCCGGGTTGGCGGCGGTGGGCGGCTGGGTGCTCTCGGCGGTGACCGCCGTGCGCGGCAGGTTGGCAGGCTGGCGGTCCGCGGCCGTCCGCAGCCGCGCCGATGCCGCTGACGCTGCCGACACGGCCGACGTCGCGGCCGTGTTCCCGAGCCTCCGTGGCCGGTTCGGCAAGGCCGCCGCCACCGCGGAGGACGACGACGCGGACGCCGACGAGGATGCCGAGGCCGAGGACGACGGACCGACGATCAAGGTCAAGCGTCGCGAGCCACCGTCGGTCGCGGCGGCCGTGGAAGAAGTGGAGGACGATCCGGAGGCCGAGGAGGACGATTCCGCGGCCGACGAGCCGCCCGCCGCCGCCGCGGCCGACGTCGCCCGGGCCGTCGCGATCCGCTCGTCGTCCAGCCGCCGGCGGACCCCCGAGCCGCTGGCGATCGCGCCCGACCCGCTGGGCAACTACGAGCTGCCGGGGCTCGACCTTCTCCTGCCGACGGAGTTCCTCGAACTCGACCAGCAGGAGCAGGAGGTTCGGGAGCGGGCCCGGATCCTCGAGAAGACGTTCGCCGAGTTCGGCTTCAAGGTGAAGGTCGTGGAGATCGAGACGGGACCGGTGATCTCGCAGTACGAGATCGAGCTGGAGGCCGGCCTGCGGCTGGCCAAGATCACGAACCTCGCCGACGACCTGGCGATCGCCCTGCGGGTGCCCAGCGTCCGCATCGTGGCCCCGATCCCCGGCAAGAACTCCGTGGGCGTCGAGGTGCCGAACACGACCCGGCAGATGGTCCGCCTCCGCGAGGTGATCGAGGAGACGCAGACCAAGAGCCGCTCGATGAAGATCCCGATCTACCTCGGCAAGGACGTGGCCGGCAACCCGATGGTGGTCGACATGGCGAGCCTGCCCCACCTGCTCATCGCCGGCCGCACCGGCACGGGCAAGAGCGTCTGCCTGAACTCCATCATCGTGTCGATGCTCATGACCCGCCGGCCCGACGAGGTCCGGATGCTGATGATCGACCCGAAGATGGTCGAGCTGACGCCCTACAAGTCGCTGCCCCACCTCATGCACCCGGTGGTCACCGACATGAAGAAGGCCGAGGCGATCCTCGCCTGGGCGGTCGACAAGATGGAGGAGCGGTACGCCCTCCTGGCGAAGGTCGGCGTCCGCCACCTCTCGCAGTACAACGCCCTCGGCCGCGAGGAGCTGCTCAAGCGGATCGGGCCGGAGACGGAGGAGGAGGCCGCCGCGATCCCCACCACGATGCCCTACATCGTCATGATCGCCGACGAGATCGCCGACATGATGATGACGGCAGGCAAGGAGATCGAGCAGCACATCATCCGCCTGGCGCAGAAGAGCCGGGCGGTGGGCATCCACCTCATCCTCGCCACGCAGAAGCCGACAGTCGACGTGATCACCGGCCTCATCAAGAGCAACCTGCCGGCGCGGATCGCCTTCCAGGTGGCCAGCCGCACCGACAGCCGCGTCGTGCTCGACGAGATGGGGGCCGAGCGGCTGTTGGGCAACGGCGACATGCTCTTCCTCTCGCCGGGCACCAGCCAGATCCTCCGCGGCCAGGGCACGTTCCTCAGCGACGACGAGATCAACCGCGTGATGGCCGCGATCGGCACGACCGAACCGCAGTACGCCGCGGAGCTGGTGAACCTCCAGCCGGCGCCGTCGGGCGACGCGCCGAAGGCGGGCGCCAGCCCGAAGGACAAGGACGAGCTCTACGAGGCGGCCGTCGAGGTGGTCATCCGCGAGGGCCGTGGCAGCGTGTCGCTCCTCCAGCGGGCCCTCGGGGTGGGCTACGGCCGCGGCGCCCGGCTCATCGACTTCATGGCGGAGGACGGCGTCGTCGGGCAGTACGCCGGCAGCCAGGCCCGCGAGGTGCTCATCACGATGGAGCAGTGGGCGGACCGGAACGGCTCGGCGCCCCTGCCCCCGGATCCCGCGCCGCGGAAGCTGAAGATCCAGCCGCACGCGGTCGCCCCGTCCGCGAGCCTTGCAATTCCCTTCGCCGGCGGCGACGTCGACGACGACGAGGAAGAGGACGACGACGAGGACGACATCGACGAGGATTCGGAAGAGGGCGACGCCGACGAGTTCACCGAGGACGGCGAGTTCGCCAACGCGGACGAGGACCACGGGGACGACGCCGACGACGCCGACGACGACTGACCGGCCGCCGGTCAGAACGGGCAGGCCGAGGTCCATGCGATCGGCAGCCCGTCGTCGGGATGAGCGACCGCCAGTTCCGTCGCGTGGAGCAGGAGTCGCGGGGCCGCCGCGGCCGTCGGTTCGTCGGCGTAGAGCGGATCGCCCACGATCGGGTGGCCGATCGTGGCCAGGTGCAGCCGGATCTGGTGGGAACGCCCCGTGACGGGCTCGACCGCCAGCCGGGTGCGGCCGGCCAGCCGCTCGAGCACCCGCCAGCGGGTCTGCGAAGGCCGGCCCCCCGCGTCGTCGATCCGGTACCGGGGCGGCCGGGCGGGATCGCGGCCGATCGGCAGGTCGACGCTGCCGGCATCGACCTCCGGGCTGCCGCGAACGATGCACTGGTAGGCCTTGCGGACCGTGCGGTCCTCGAACTGGCGGCCGAGCCGCCGCTGCGCCTCGGCGTCGAGGGCCATGAGCATGAGGCCCGAGGTGTCGCGGTCGAGGCGATGCACGACGAGGACCGTGGGGAACACGCCCTGCACACGCCGGGCGAGGCAGTCCTGCAGGTCGGGTCCGCGGCCCGGGACCGAGAGCAGCCCCGACGGCTTGTCGAGCACGACGAGCCGGGCGTCGCGATGGATGATCCAGCGCGGGTCCACGGTCCGATCTCCTCGTCGTGTGTCGTCCCGTCCCGTCTGGTCGTGTCTCGGTGGACGCGGCCGGCGATGGGGTCGGCCGGCCCGGAAACACCCGCGGATTCCGGCTCGAGGCGGTCCAGACTACGCTAGGAGCATCGTTCCCGCCGACCGCCCTCCCCTCGCCCCCCATGCGCACCATCGAGATCTACGACACGACCCTCCGCGACGGCAGCCAGGGAGAGGGAGTCAACTTCTCCCTGGAAGACAAGCTTGCCATCACGCGGCGGCTCGACGAGGCGGGGGTCGACTTCATCGAGGGAGGCTACCCGCTCTCCAATCCCAAGGACGCGCAGTTCTTCGAGCGGGTGCGGGGCCTGCCGCTGCGGCACTCGCGGGTGGCGGCCTTCGGAATGACCCGACGCCGCGGGATGACCGCCGCCGAGGACCCGGGCATGCAGGCCCTGCTCGACGCCGGCACCGGGGTGGTGACGATCGTCGGCAAGACTTCGACCTTTCACGTCGCCGAGGTGCTGGGCGTCTCGCCCGACGAGAACCTGGCGATGATCGCCGAGACGGTGGCCCACCTGGCGGCGGCCGGTCGCGAGGTGTTCTACGACGCGGAGCACTTCTTCGACGGCTGGAAGCTCGATCCCGACTACGCACGACGCACGATCCTGGCCGCCGCCGGCGCCGGCGCCACGCGGATCGTGCTCTGCGACACCAACGGGGGCACCCTGCCCGACGAGATCGTCCGGCTGACCACCGCCGCCCGGGAGGCGCTTGCGGCCGCGGGCCACTCGGCCACGGTGGGCATCCACTGCCACAACGACTGCGATCTGGCCGTCGCCAACTCCCTGGCCGGCGTGGCCGCGGGGGCGGTCCAGGTGCAGGGCACGATCAACGGCCTCGGAGAGCGGTGCGGCAACGCCGACCTGATCTCCGTCGTCGCCAACCTGGCCCTCAAGCTCCCGGGCCACTCGGTGCTCGGCGGCGGCGGCACCCGGCACCTCACGGAACTCTCCCGGTTCGTCTACGAGACGGCCAACATGAGCTACCGGGCCACCCAGCCCTTCGTCGGTTCCAGCGCCTTCGCGCACAAGGGGGGCATGCATGTCCATGCCGTGAGCAAGGCCGCCGAGTCCTACGAGCACATCGTTCCCGAGGCCGTCGGCAACGCCCGCCGCGTGCTCGTCAGCGAGCTGTCGGGCCGCTCGAACATCGCCGCGCTCGTCACGCGGCCCGACGTCAAGGCCGACCGGGCGCTTCTCGACGGCGTGCTCGCCGAGGTCTGCCGGCTGGAGAACGAGGGCTGGCAGTTCGAGGCGGCCAACGCGTCCTTCGACCTGCTCGTCGACCGCTGCGCCGGTAGCTTCCGCCCGGCCTTCGAAAAGCTCGCCTACCACGTCGAGGTCGAGAGCCGGGCGGCCGACGGCACCGACGTGCGCACGGAGGCCACCGTCAAGCTCGCGGTGCGGGGGGAGGTCCGCCACGAGGTCGCGGAGGGGGACGGTCCGGTCAACGCGCTGGACGCGGCCCTCCGCAAGGCGCTCGCGGCGAGCTACCCCGCCGTCGCCCGGATGCACCTGCTCGACTACAAGGTGCGGGTGATCAATGCCCAGGAGGGTACGGCCGCGAGGGTCCGCGTCTCGATCGAGAGCACCGACGGCGAGAACGTCTGGGGCACCGTGGGAGTGAGCGAGAACGTGATCGAGGCCTCGTGGCTGGCGCTCGCCGACTCGTTTCACCACTTCCTCGCCCGGCAGGCCTGACGCCGCCTGCTTCGGACTTCGGTAGACCGGTCGCCGTGCGACCGGAAT
>JBIIUP010000134.1:0-8336 GCA_044339885.1 Pirellulales bacterium
GCAGCGAGTCGCGGGGCACGCCCCGGTCCGGCCGGGCCGTGAAGGCGACCGTGAAGCCGCCCGCGTCGTCCGTGACCGCCGTGCCGCGGGCGATCCGCTGGCCGCCCGCGTCGAAGGGCAGCCAGGGGAAGAACCAGCGGCACCAGATCGGCCACCGCACTCGCCGCTCGACATGCCACTTCACCTGCCCGCCGGCGACCGCCACGCCGGTGTAGGTCGTGGCAGTGCCTGAGAGCCTCACCTCCCCGCCGAGCGTTGCCGCCTGGCCCGGCGCGGCGAGCTTCACGAGGAACTTCGGCCGTTTGTACTCCTCGACGCGGACGGCGACCGCGCCGTCGAGGCCCTCCCGGCCGGTCGCGCGGGCCTGGATCGACCACTGGCCCGGCAGGCCGCCGACGGCGATGGGGAAGCTGCCGTGAAAGGAGCCGTTGGCCGAGGTCGTGTGGGTGGCGGTGGCCACCTCGCGGCCGTTGGCATCGCGGAGCGTGACGGCGAGTTCGCGGTCGGCCGCCGCGCGGTAGTCGGCCGTGGCGAAGTCGCCGGTGCAGGCGATGCCCTTGTAGTGGACGATCTGGCCCGGCCGGTGGATGCCCCGGTCGGTGACGAGCACGATCGTGGCGAAGCCCGGCGGCTGGTGCTGATGCCAGACGTGCGTCGGCTCCGTCGCGACCTCGTGCCGCCTGCCGTCGAGCGTGGCGGAGGCGACGATGACGTATTCCCGCTGGCGCTCGCCGGCGAGTCCGTAGCGGCCCTCCCGGTCGGTCGTCGTGGATGCAGCCTCGACGAACGGCCGCGGGTGGTTCCCCTGGTTCTGCCTCACGAAGGCCTGGACCGTAACGCCGGCCACCGGTTCGCCCGAGGCGACGTCGACGACGTGGCCTGCGAGCGCGTCCGGGCCGGAGGCATCCGCGGCCACCGCTCCCTGCTGATGCGTCACGAGGGACAGGCGGGTCGCCCGGATCATGGTCGCGACGACCACGTTGTCCCGAACGCCGAAGTCGGGATCGTGGCTGGCGATCACCCAGTAGCATCCGGGCTCCAGGCCGGCGGCGCCGAGGGCCGTCACCGGGACGTCGTGGTGCCGCTGCCGGTAGTCGTCCGTCGCCGGCAGGTCGACGGCGTGCGTCTGCACGGCCGGCAGCGCGAGGATCGCGGCCCGATCGGCGTCGTCGAGCCAGCCCGCATGCGGCTTGCCCGCCCGGAGGCGGCCCGGGAAATCGGCCTTCGCCAGCCGCAGATGGGCCTTCGCGAGGTTTCGGTAGGTGAGGCGGATCGCCGGGAACGGCGCCGCCCAGGTGGACTCCGTCTGCACCGCCAGGTCGCGGGCCCCGATCTGGGCGACGAGATTGCGGCACATGATCCCGCCGGGGCTGTCCGGGTGCGCCTCGGCGCCCGCCAGCGCGATCGAGCGGGCCTCGACGAGGTCGCCGGGCTCCCCTCGTTGGTCCCCCTGCTGGATCGACATCGCGATGTGATACCGGCCGAGCGCCGCCAGTTCGTGGTCGCCGGCGCGATCGATGAACCCGCCGAGGGCCTCCTCGCGGCGTTCGGCGAGTTCTCCCGGCTCGCCGAACGACACGGCCGCGCCGCTCGCCCACAGGATCCGGTCGAGGTCGGCTGCCAACAGCGCCGTCCGGTCGGCGTCGCGTTCGTGGAAGGCGAGCAACTCGCGGTAGAGGCGGACGGTGTCGAGGAGCGGCGACGCGGTGTCGGTGACGCCGGCGTCGCCCTCGGGCCGCCACGCCAAGAACTCCCCGACGGTCCCCAGTGCCGGCGAGGCCGCGTCGAGTTCGAAGGCATCCTCGGGCGCGACCAGGCCCCGTTCGCCGGCCGTGGAGAACGCGATCGCGTCGCGGACGATCACGTCCCAGACGGTCGGCCGGTAGGCGTCGGGCATCGTGCCCTTGTCGATGATCGCCGACCACGCCGCGACGGGGAGCGCCTGGAGGGCCGCCCGCTCGGGGCTGCCGGGACCGCCGACCGCCGCGGCGAACCGCTTGCCGATCTCGGCCACGATCGCGGGCAGGTCCCACTCGGCGATGGTCTCGAGGTCGTCGGTCGCGGCTCCCCCCTGCGTCCGCTCCCGGTACCGCCAGCGATTCATCTGAAAGAACTGCCAGGTCCAGTTGGCCCGGATCGCTTCCAGGACGCCGCGGGTCTCGGGGGCCGCCCCGTCGATCGCGCCGGCCAGGAGGATGAGCCGCTGCGGATCGTCGGGCGGCCGGTCGGCGGTCTCCAGGAAGACCCGCGTCGCGATCGCGCGGGCGACCTCGGCCCAGGCCCGGTCCTGCGCCGCCGCAGGTTCGATGGCCGCCAGCCGCTCCAGGGCCGTCCGCGGCGTGCCCTGGTCGATGGCCTGCTGGACGAGTCGCCAGGCAGCGGCCCGCGGCCCGGGCGTCGCGTCGTCGTCGCCCGCCGTCGCGCTCCTCACGACCAGTCCTCCGCAGATGACGACGACCACCACGATGACGGCGTCACCGCGCCGCCGGACCCATGAACGCATGGTCGAATCTCCCTGTGAGCCGGCCGGCCGCGCCGCAGGCGTCGGTGCGCTCGGGAGGCCTGGGACCGGGCGGCAAGTGTATGCCTGCCAACGGTTTTTGGGCGCCGGATCCTTGTGGTGTCGGGGGCGCACTGGGTGCTATACTTGACATGCTGAGGACGGCGGAGCGCAACGCCGATTTTCCTGGTTTGCCAAGCGGAAAGCAGGGTCGGGCACGCCGACGCTGCCGGTCAGCTCCAAGGAATTCGCATGCGTTTACTCCCGCATTTCCGTCCCTGGGCTCTCGCCGCCCTGTCGCTGGTCGCCGGCCTGCCCGCCGCGGCCGAGCCGGTCTCCTTCAACAAGGACATTCGCCCGATCCTGGTGGAGAACTGCTTCTCCTGCCACGGCGCCGACAGCGCCGGCCGGAAGGCCGATCTGCGGCTGGACCTGCGGGATGCCGCCATCGAGTCGGGAGCGATCGCCCCCGGTGATCCGGATTCCAGCGTCGCCCTCGACCGGATCTTCTCGGAAGATCCCGACGAGGTCATGCCGCCGCCGGCGCTGAAGAAGACGCTCTCGGCCGAGCAGAAGGAACTGCTGTCCCGCTGGATCCGGGAGGGGGCGGAGTACGAGCCGCACTGGTCGTTCATCCCGCCGGTGCGGCCGGAGCCCCCGGCGGTCGAGAATGCCGGCTGGGTGCGGAACCCGATCGACCGGTTCATCCTGGCGAGGCTCGAGGCCGAGGGGCTGGCGCCGGCGGCCGAGGCCGACCGTCGGGTCCTCGCCCGGCGGGTGAGCCTCGACCTCACGGGCCTGCCGCCGGAGCCGGAAGTCGTCGAGGCGTTCGTGGCCGACGCCCGGCCCGACGCCTACGAGCGGCTGGTCGACGAACTCCTGGCGAAGCCCGAGTGGGGCGAGCACCGCGGCCGCTACTGGCTCGACTACGCCCGCTACGCCGACACCCACGGCATCCACTTCGACAACTATCGCGAGATTTGGACCTACCGGCAGTGGGTGGTCAACGCCTTCAACCGCAACATGCCGTTCGACCAGTTCACGATCCTCCAGCTTGCCGGGGACCTGGTCCAGCACGACGCCGCGGACACGCCGCCGCACGAGGTGCTCGACAGCCGGATCGCCAGCGGCTTCAACCGCTGCAACATGACGACGAACGAGGGGGGTATCATCAACGAGGAGTACCTCGCCCTCTACACCCGGGACCGAACGGAGACGACCGCCGCGGTCTGGATGGGGCTGACGGCCGGCTGCGCCGTCTGTCACAACCACAAGTTCGACCCGCTCACGCAGCAGGAGTTCTACGAGCTTTCGGCATTCTTCAACAACACGACGCAGGCGGCGAAGGACGGCAACATCCACGACACGCAGCCGATCGTGGTCGTGCCGGCGGCCGGCGACGCCGACCGGTGGGCCGCCGTCCAGCGGGGCGTGGCCGAGGCCCGGCAGCGGGTCGAGGCGGTGCGGCAGGACGCCCGTCGGGAGTTCGCCGAGTGGATCGCCGGCCTCACCCCCGCCCGGGCCGCCGTGACGACGGTGCAGGAGACGCCCCTGTTGTCGATGCCTCTGGCCGAGGGCGAGGGCTCGAGCACGGCGATCCGAATCGGAGGCAAGGACGTCGGACTGCCGCTGGTCTTCGCCAAGCAGTCGGCCTGGATCGACGGGCCCGAGGGCCGCAAGGCGGTGTCGGTCGACGGGCCCATCGCGGAACTGCAATCCGTCGGGAACTTCGAGTTCGATCAGCCCTTCACGGTCGCCTTCCAGGCGAAGATTCGCGACGACAGCCCGACCTCCACGATCGTGTCCCGGTACACGTCCGGCACCAACGGGCGGGGCTGGTTGATCAACTGCGAGAAGGACCGCATCGAGCTGTCGCTGAAGCACGCCGGCAGCGCCGCCTCGCTGCGGGTGACGACCGACCGGCAGATGCCGACGAATCAGTGGGTGCGGGTCGCGGTGAGCTATGACGGCTCCGGCGCCGCCTCCGGCGTCCGGATCGCCTACGACGGTGAGCCGATGCCCACGCGGGCACGCCCCGACACCCTTGGCGGCAGGACGATCCGCACCGAGGAGCCGTTCCGCGTCGGCGGGAGTACCGACGCCGTCGGCTTCTGCGACCTGACGATCTGGGGGCGGGTGCTGTCCGCCGCGGAGGTGCTGCGG
Source organism: Pirellulales bacterium (assembly GCA_044339885.1). Classification (GTDB taxonomy): domain Bacteria; phylum Planctomycetota; class Planctomycetia; order Pirellulales; family UBA1268; genus QWPN01. The sequence goes on from JBIIUP010000134.1 coordinate 4,664, forward strand.
CTGGCGATCGAGCCGCAGTTCGCGGAGGTCCTGCAGCTGCCGGGGCCGGAGCGGGCCGGCGCGGCCGAGCGGATCTTCGACTGGTGGACCCGGGAGAGCCACGAGCCGTCGCGGGCGGCCATCACGGCCGTGGCGACGCTCGAGGCCGAGCAGGGGGCCATCGCGAAGCGGGGGACGGTCGCCCACGTGATGAAGGAGAAGGAGGGCATGGCGAAGGCCCACGTCCTCGACCGGGGCGAGTACGACAAGCCGAAGCAGGAGGTGCAGCCCGACACGCCCGAAGTCCTGCCCGCGTTTCCCGCCGAACTGCCGCGGAATCGCCTCGGCCTCGCCCGGTGGCTGCTCCTCCAGGACCATCCGCTCACCTCGCGGGTGACGGTGAACCGGTTCTGGCAGGAGGTGTTCGGCACGGGACTGGTCCGCTCCGCCGGCGACTTCGGCATCACGGGCGAACTGCCGAGCCACCCGGAACTCCTCGACTGGCTGGCCGTCGAATTCCGGGAGAGCGGCTGGGACGTCAAGCAGCTCATCCGGGCGATGGTGACGAGCGCCACCTACCGCCAATCGGCGGTGGCGACGCCGGGGAAGCTCGCCAAGGACAACGCCAACCGGCTGCTCTCCCGCGGTCCGCGGTTCCGGATGGACGCGGAGATGGTCCGCGACTCGGCGCTGGTCGCCAGCGGCCTGCTCGTGCGCCGGCTCGGCGGGCCGAGCGTGAAGCCCTACCAGCCGGAGGGCGTCTGGGAGGCGGTGGCCATGACGGATAGCAACACCCAGAAGTACGTGCCCGACACGGGTGAGAACCTCTACCGTCGGAGCATGTACTGGTTCTGGAAGCGGTCGGCGCCGCCGACGTCGATGGACATCTTCAACGCTCCTTCGCGGGAGACCTGCACCGTGAAGCGCGAGCGGACGAACACCCCGCTCCAGGCCCTCGTCACGCTCAACGATCCGCAGTTCGTGGAGGCGGCGCGGGTGCTCGCCGACCGGGCGCTCCAGGCCGACGGCGGCGATGCCGCGCGGCTCGACCTCATGGCCCGCCGGGCGCTGGCGCGGCCGCTGGCGCCGGCTGAACTGGAGATCCTCCGGGGATCGCTGGCCGACCTCACCGCCTGGTACGCGGCCCATCCCGACGAGGCTGCCAAGCTCGTCGCCGTGGGCGAGGCGAAGCCGGTGACCGCCGACCCGGTGCGGCTGGCGAGCTGGACGATGCTCGCCAACGAACTGTTGAACCTCGACGAATTCCTGTGCAAATAGGCCGAGGAGCCGACCCGATGAACCCGCTGATCCGTTCGCCGCTGGATGACCTCGGGCTCAACCTCACGCGCCGGCGGTTCTTCGGCCGCGGCGGGCACCTGCTCGGCGGGCTGGGCCTGGCGAGCCTGCTCGGCGACGGCCCGGCGCACGCCTCCACGGGAGTCGTGGCGCCGCATTTCGCGCCGAAGGCGAAGCAGGTGATCTACCTGCACATGGTGGGCGGGCCGCCGCAGCAGGACATGTTCGACCACAAGCCCGTCATGGCCGACTGGTACGACAAGGACCTACCCGAGAGCGTCCGCAACGGCCAGCGGCTGACGACCATGACCAGCGGCCAGTCGCGGTTTCCGATCGCCCCGTCGAAATACGCGTTCGCCCGGCATGGCGACTGCGGGATGTGGGTCAGCGAGCTGCTGCCCTGGACGGCGAAGATGGTCGACGACATGTGCTTCGTGAGGAGCATGCACACCGAGGCGATCAACCACGAGCCGGCGATCACCTACATGCAGACGGGCAGCCAGATCAACGGCCGTCCCTGTTTGGGCTCGTGGGCGAGCTACGGTCTCGGCTCGCTGAACAAGGACCTGCCCACGTTCGTGGTCCTGGTGGCCAGGTCGACGAACGTCGAGCAGGTGCAGGCGATCGGCGCCCGGCTGTGGAGCAGCGGCTTCCTGCCGGGCGAGCACGCGGGGGTGAGCTTTCGGTCGGCGGGCGATCCGATCCTGTACATCGGCAATCCCCCCGGCGTGTCGGCCGAGGTCCGCCGCAAGACGCTCGACGGCCTGCAGGCGCTGAACCGGCGGACCTTCGAGGAGATCGGAGATCCCGAGACCCGCACCCGCATCGCCCAGTACGAGATGGCCTTCCGCATGCAGTCGAGCGTGCCGGAACTGACGGACCTGGCCCGCGAGCCGGAGAGCACCTACGAGCTCTACGGCGAGGAGGCGCGGAATCCGGGCACGTTCGCCAACACGGCGCTCATGGCGCGGCGGCTCGTCGAGCGCGGCGTGCGGTTCGTGCAGGTCTACCACAACAACTGGGACACGCACCACAACGTCGCCGGCCGCCTGCCGGAGCAGTGCAAGGACGTCGATCAGGCGTGCTGGGGGCTCGTGCAGGACCTCAAGGCTCGCGGGCTGCTCGACGAGACCCTCGTGATCTGGGGGGGCGAGTTCGGGCGGACGGTCTACTCGCAGGGCGGGCTCACCAAGGAGAACTACGGTCGCGACCATCACCCCCGGTGCTTCACGATGTGGATGGCGGGTGGCGGCACGAAGGCGGGCACGATCCACGGCGAGACCGACGACTTCTCCTACAACATCGTCAAGGATCCGGTGCACATCCGCGACTTCCATGCCACGGTGCTCCACCTCCTGGGCTTCGATCACGAGCGGCTCACCTTCCGCCATCTGGGCCTCGACTTCCGGCTGACGGGCGTGGAGCACGCCCACGTCGTCAAGGACCTGCTTGCCTGACTTCCGTCGGTCCGCCGCACGATGCCGGGCGACGCCGTCGGTTGCCCGGACCCTGGAGCCGGGGATATTCTCCGGGAGTCCGCCACGGCCGCGGTCGAGGTGGCGGTCTGGGCGCCGTGATCTCTTCGCGAGGATTGCCATGGGAGGTCGACAGCTGCTCCGCGCGGTCGCCGCCTGGGGTCTCGGTCTGGCGGTCGCGGCCGTTCCGAGCCGCTCCATGGTCCGGGCCGCCCCGGCGGGAGTGAACGCCGCGGCCCCCGCCAAGGCCGGCGATCCGCTGCGGACCGCCCGGGAGCTCCTCACCCGGCCGGCGCGGCCGGCCCGGCCACCGCTGCCCCCCAGCCGCCTGCCGCTGGAGCTGCTCGACGGCGAGCGGATCGCGATCCTCGGCAACTCGACCGCCGAGCGGATGAACCTCTTCGGCCACTTCGAGTCGCTGCTCCACCAGCGGTTCCCCGGCAAGCAGCTGGTGGTCCGCAACTTCGCCTGGCCAGCCGACGAGGTGGGGATCCGGCAGCGGCCCGGCGACTACACGAAGCTCGACGATCCGTTGGCGGCATTCGGCGCCGACACGTGCCTGCTGTTCTTCGGGTTCAACGAGTCCTTCGCGGGGAGCTCGGGGGTCGGGCGGTTCAAGGACGGATACGCCGCCCTTCTCGCCGACCTGGCGGCGAGGTATCCCCGTGACGACACCGGGGCGGAGCCGCGGCTGGTGATCGTCTCGCCGATCGCCGTCGAGGCGACCGGCGATCCGCTCCTGCCCGACGCGGCGGCGCGGAACGCGGACCTGGCCCTCTACCGCGACGCCGCCCGCGAGGTCGCCGCGTCACGCGGGCTGGCCTTCGTGGACCTCTTCGACGCCACGCGGCAGGCCTTCGCCGCCGACGCCGGCATGCAGTTCACCATCAACGGCTGCCACGTCGACGAGGCGGGGGACGCGC
>JBIIUP010000013.1:0-25786 GCA_044339885.1 Pirellulales bacterium
CGCGGCGGATTCGTCCCAGCTCGCGCCGGATTCGTCACTTTGTCGAGGGCTCGGCATTCCGGCGGCCGGCTCCGCCGCTATCGTGCCGGCGTGCGCGACGTGGAGTGTCGTGCGAGTTGGAAGTCGTGCGGAGGAGAGCGTCATGCGTCGAGTCGGCCGTAGTCTGATCGAGATCGTCGTTCTGTTTGCATCGGTGCCGGGATCCACGGCGCTGGCCACGAACCTGCTCGTGAACCCGAGCTTCGAGTCAGGCAACACGGGCTTCTCGAGTGATTACGCGTATAAAGTTCCGAACTCGCCCGGCTCCATGGACGCGGGCCAGTACAGCGTGATCCAGAGCCTGGACCAGGTGCACGCGATCTGGGCCGGAGCCGGCAGCCTCTCGGCGCAGAGCGGCACCAACTACCTCGTCGCCAACGGCTCGTCCGACACGTCGCTGTCGCCGTGGGAGCAGACGATCTCCATCTCGCCCGGCCAGATCACGACGAGCGGCTCGGCGACGCCTGTCTACTACCGGTTCGAGGCCTACGTCGCGAGCGTCTATCCGGCCGGCGCCCAGCCGCAGTTGACGTTCGAGATGCAGTACGACGACCGCCCCTGGCAGACGCTGACGACGTCGGTGGCGCCGGACGAGGCGTTCACGTGGTATCTCACCTACGCCGATGGCTACTTCTCATTGGCTCCGACGAGCCTGTCGTTCCGGCTGCGGAACGCCGTGAGCGACGACTTCGGCAACGATCTCGCCATCGACAGCCTGTACTTCGGGCTCACGACGCAGTCTCCGAGCTACGACGAGGGGGAGACCACGATCAACGGCGGCGTCGAGATCGTGCCCGAGCCCTCGACCTACGTCATGGCCCTCGGCGGCCTGGCCTGTGGCGGCTGGCTGCTGCGGCGCCGGCGGGCCTGATGTCCCGCGGGCCGTCCCTTGCCGGGCGGCTCGACGCGTGCGACGGTAGCAGGTCGTCGCGGAGCCGCCCCCGACCGTCCGCCCGCCCGAACCATGGCATCCGCCGCTGATGCGACCGGAGAGTCCGACCGTGCGGCGGCCGGTGCCAGGCCGGCGCGCCGGTTGCTCGTCTGGCATCGGCTCGCGTTCTGGGTGGCCCACGTCGCGTTCTGGGCGGTGGCGTTCGCGGCCAACATGCTCGTGATCCCGGTCTTCCAGCCCGAGCCGGCGGATCCGCCGGCCTTCGTTCTCCTGAAGGCGGCGCCCGGCTTCCTCACCACCGCGGCGATGCGATGGTTCTCTCATCGGGAGCCCTTGCTCGTCCGGCTGGCCGTCACAAATCCGGCCTGATCGCGGGGGGCAGTCGATTACGTGCTGAAGCCGGTCGATCGCGATCGGTTGGCCCTGACGATCGAGCGGCTCCAGGACCGGCTGCCGGCCGGCCGCGTACCCGGGGTCGATGGGGCAATGCAGGGCGGGGCCGGCGACGAAGCGGTCGACGCCGCCGTCGGTTCCGACGGAGTGCTCGCGATGATGCTCGCCGGGGGCCGTGGCTTCGCGAAGGTGCCCCTCGCCGACGTCGCATGGGTGGAGGCCGTCCGCAACTACACCCGCGTGCAGGTCCGCGACCGCCGGCCGTGGCTCGTCGGCCGCACGATGGCCGAGTGGGAGGCGACGTTGCCTGCCCCCGCGTTCGGCCGCATCCGCCGCTCGCTGATCGTCAACATCGCGACGATCAGCGCGATGCAGTGGCAGTCGCGGCACCAGGCACGCGTATTTTTTTGCCGGCGTCGCCGAGCAGTCGCCGCTCGGGCGGGCGGCCACGACGCGGCTGAAGGAATTGCTGCCGAGATGAGCGGTCGGCTGGCTACACTGGCGGCTCCGCGGGCGGTCCAGTGTGCCGCCGGCGGGCCCAGCCGTCTGGAGCTGTGCCGCCCATGATCCGCTACCTCGCCATCTTCGGCACCTTCGCGCGGGCCTGCCTCGTCCGCGACATGACGTTCCGGGCGAACTTCCTGCTGGAGTGCGTGACGAGCCTCGGCTGGATGTCGATGAACCTGGCCTTCTACCTGCTCGTGTTCACGTTCACCCCGGAAATCGGCCTGGGCACGGGCTGGTCGCGGGAGCCGTTCTTCGCCTTCGTGGCCACGGGACTCATCATCAACTCGATCGTCCAGGCCCTCTTCATGCCGAGTGCGGAGGAGCTCACGGAGATGGTCCGCACCGGCGGCCTCGACGCCGTGCTCGTGCAGCCGCTCGACGCGCAGTTCCTGCTCTCGCTGCATCGCGTCGACTTCTCGTCGTTCGCCAACGGGCTGGTGGGCGCGGGGCTGCTCGCCTGGGCCCTGGGGCGGATGGACTACGCGCCGCCGCCGATCGCCTGGCTGCTCTACCCGCTGCTGGTCGCCTGCGGCGTGGCGATCCTCTACGGCCTGATCATCATGCTCGCGGCCGCCACGATCCTGATGGGCCGCAACCAGAGCCTCTACGACTTCTGGTTCTACCTCACCAACTTCTCCCGCTATCCCGCCGAGATCTACGCCGGGCCGTGGGGCGGCCCGCTGCGGACGGTCTGCACGTTCGTGATCCCGATCCTGCTGGTCGTCAACGTTCCCGCCCGCGTGATCGCCCAGCCCTTCACCGGCGAGTCGTGGGGGGGCGTGGTGGCGGCGGCGGTCGCGGCGGTCGCGGCGATGGTCGTCTCGCGGATCGTGTTCCAGCGGGCCCTGGCCCGGTACCGCAGCGCGTCGAGCTGAGAAGCGACGCGCAGCCTCGAGGTGCAGGGGGCGACATGGACGGCAGGGCGGGGCAGGGGCGGCGGTTCGGGCTTCACGAGGACGCGGTGGCGACGATCATCGGCCTCGCCGTGGTGGCGGTCGCGCTGGCGGCGACGTGGGCAGCCAGGCCGGATGATTCGCCGGGCAGCCGCGAACGATGGCCGAAGGGCTGGCCCACGCCGCTCGCCCGCACGATCGACAAGCCGCAGCCGTGGGCCGGCTCTCCGGTGGCGGCCTTCCGCGACTCCAAGGGCAACCCGGTCGGGGTGCCGGTGGTCCTCGCCGCGGCATGGGTGGTGGCGGTGGCCGTCGCGGGGGCGGCCCTGGGTGGCCGGGCGGTGGGCCGGATGCTGCCCGGGGCGGTCGCGCTGGCCGCGCTGGCCGGAGCGGCCTCCCTGCTGTCGGCGCAGAAGGTGATCCATGCCTACAACCTCGAATATCCGCTCTGGGCGCTGGCGATCGGGATCCTGATCGGCAACGTCGTCGGCGTGCCGCCGTGGTTGCAGCGGGCGCTGGCGGGCGAGTTCCTCATCAAGACGGGCCTGGTGATCTTCGGCGCCGAGGTGCTCTTCGGCCGGCTCCTGGAGCTCGGCCTGCCGGGTTTTCTCACGGCCTGGGTGGTGACGCCGATCGTGCTGGTCACCACCTACTGGTGCGGCGTGCACCTCATGAAGATCCCGTCGAAGTCGCTGTGCATGGTCGTATCGGCCGACATGTCGGTCTGCGGCGTCTCGGCGGCGATCGCCACCGGCGCCGCCTGCCGGGCGACGAAGGAGGAACTCTCCCTGGCGATCGGCCTGTCGCTGTTCTTCACGGTGATCATGATGGTGGCGATGCCCCCCTGCATCGACTGGCTGGGGCTCGACCCGATCGTGGGGGGCGCCTGGATCGGCGGCACCATCGACGCCACCGGGGCGGTCGTGGCCGCGGGCGAGTCGCTCGGCAAGCAGGCGGGCGAGGTGGCGGCGACGGTGAAGATGATCCAGAACTCGATGATCGGCATCATCGCGTTCGCGGTCGCGGTCTACTGGTCCGGCTGGGTGGACCGCTCGGCCGGTCCGCGGGAGGGCTCCCTGCTCGCCGAGGCATGGAAGCGGTTCCCGCGGTTCATCCTCGGGTTCCTGGCGGCGTCGCTGGTCTGCTCGTGGTTGTCCAGCGGCTCGCCGGAGGGAGCCTTGTGGGTGGACGGCACGACCACCGGCTTCACGTCGCGGCTCCGCGGCTGGCTGTTCTGCGCGGGATTCGTCTGCATGGGCCTGCAGACCAGCTTCCGCGAACTCGCCCCGGTCCTGGCCAGCGGCCGGCCGCTGGCCCTCTACGTCGGCGGCCAGTTGCTCAACCTCACGCTCTCGCTGGCGATGGCGAGCCTCACCTTCGGCTGGCTTTTTCGGAAGGCGGTCGAGCCATGACGCCCTCGGCTCCGTTTCGGCTGGCCCTCCTGACGGCGGCGATCGGCGTCGTCTGGGGCGTGGTGCTGCCGTGGCTGGGCCGCTGGCCCCCGATCGGCCGGCACGTGGCCACGATGGAGTCGCGGGAGGTCAACCCGGCGGCCATGTACTACACCGAACTCGACCGCCTGCCGCTGCGGCCGACCTGGGTCGAGGATCGGATCGTGCTCTGGCCCTGACGGGCCGCCGATTCCGGCTTGCCGGGCGGGGGCCGCCCCTGGGCGGGATCGGGCTCGGCGTATAGCCTTCCCGGACCGCCTCGAGGAACACCGCGCCATGCCGCTCCGCCTCGCCTTCAGTGCCAACGCCTACCTCGACGTGCCCGTGGAGCGGGCGATCGACCGGATCGCCGGCCTGGGCTATGCCGGCATCGAGCTGCTCGCCGACGTACCGCACGCCTGGCCCGCCGGCCTCCTGGAGGAGCAGAAGGAGGCGATCCGAGGGGCGATCCGCTCCAGCGGCCTCGTCGTCTCCAACATCAACGCGTTCATGATGAACGCGATCGCCGACCCGCGGCAGCCCTACTGGCATCCGGGTTGGACCGATCCCGACCCGCACTACCGCGCCATCCGCCGGGAGCACACGAAGCGGGCCCTGAAGCTCGCTTCCGAGCTCGGAGCGCCGCACATCTCGACCGAGCCGGGGGGCGAGATCCAGCCGGGGCAGACCCGCCGGCAGGCGACCGACATCTTCTACGACGAGATCATGCCCGTCCTCGACGTGGCCGCCGACCTCGGCGTGGCGCTGCTCATCGAGCCGGAGCCCGGCCTCCTCATCGAGCGGTTCGGGCAGTACCTGGAGTTCGCCGAGCGAGTGAACCATCCGGCGCTGGGCCTCAACTTCGACGTCGGCCACGCCTACTGCGTCGGCGAGGATCCGGCCGAATGGGTGCCGCGGATGAAGGCCCACACGCGGCACTATCACGTCGAGGACATCGCGGCCACACGGGTCCACCACCACCTCGTGCCCGGCGAGGGGGCGATCGACTTCGCGGCCACGCTCCGGGCGATCGCGGCCCACTCGCCCGATGCCTGGGTGACGGTCGAACTCTATCCCTACCGCGACCGCCCGGACGACGCGGCCCGAACGGCCCGGGCCCACCTCCTGGGCGTGGCGGCCGGCGTGGGCGTGCAGCTGGCATGATCATCCGCGACTGGCTCCGGCTCCTGCGGCTTCCCAACCTCGCGACGGCCGCGGCCGACGTGCTCGCGGGCTTCCTCGTCGTCGCGCGGCCGCAGGCCCTGGAGTTGCCTCCCGCGGCCTGTTGGTGGGCCGTGGCGGCCGGCCTCTGCCTCTACGCCGGCGGCATCGTGCTCAACGACGTCTGCGACGTGGAACTCGATCGCGTCGAGCGGCCCGAGCGGCCGCTGCCCGCGGGGGCCATCGCCGTCCGCACGGCCGCCCGCGTCGCGGCGGCGCTGCTCGCCCTGGGCGCGGCCGCCGCCTGCGGGGCGGCCGTCGCGGGGCGAACGCCGTGGCCCGCGGCCGTCGGGGCGGCGCTCACGGCCGCGATCTGGCTCTACGACCGGCACGCCAAGGCGACGCCGCTGGGCCCCGTCGTGATGGGATCCTGCCGCGGCCTCGCCTGGCTGCTCGGCATGACCGCTGCCGGCGGCCCGAGCGGGCCGGCGGAGTGGGCGATCCCCGGCGGCATGGCCGCCTACGTCGCGGGCATCACGCTCTTCGCGCGGGACGAGGCGGGGAGGAGTCCGCGGCCCACCCTCGTGGCCGGCTGGCTCCTCATGCTCGGCGGACTGGCGATCGCTGCGGCGCACGTCTGGCTGCCGATGCGGACCGGCCACCCGGTCGCCGGCCAGCCGCTGCCCGCCGCCACCTGGTTCCTGCTGTGGGGCCTGATCGCGGGATCGATCCTCCTCCGCGGCCTGCCGGCGATCGTCGATCCGGCCGCCCACCGCGTGCGGGCCGCGGTCGGCAACGCGATCATGTCGATCATCACGCTCGACGCGATCCTCGTGCTGGCCTCGTGCGGGTACCGTTGGGCGGTCGTCGTGCTCGCCCTGCTCGTCCCCTTCATGCTCGGCCGGCGGCTGATCCCACCCACCTGACGCCATGCGAATCGGTTACGGCACCAACTGCCTCGGCGACGTCGATCCGCTCGACGCGGTGCCGCTCCTGCGCGACCTGGGCTACGCGTCGCTGGCGATCACGCTCGACCGCCACGTGCTCGATCCCTTCGCCGCCGGCCTGCCGGCGGCGATCGACCGCTGGCGGGCGGCCCTCGGCGCGGCGGGCATGGGCTGCGTGATCGAGACCGGCGCCCGGCACCTGCTCGACCCGCGGGCCAAGCACGAGCCGACGCTCGTCACCGCCGACCCGGCGGGCCGCGAGCGGCGGGTCGAGTTCATCCGCCGGGCGATCGACGTCGCCGCCGCGCTCGGCGCGGACTGCGTCTCGCTCTGGTCGGGCGCGGTCCGCGACGGCGCCGACGCCGGCACGGTGTGGCGGCGGCTCGTCGCGGGGCTGGGGCCAATCCTCGACCACGCCGGTGGCCGCGGCGTGCGGCTGGGATTCGAGCCGGAGCCGGGCATGTTCGTCGACACGCTCGGGCGGTTCGGCGAACTCCTCGAACGCACCGGCCGGCCCGACCAGCTGCGGCTGACGGTCGACGTCGGCCACCTGGAGTGCATGGGGGAGCGGCCGGCCGCCGGCGCGCTCGGCCCGTGGGTGGGGCGGATCGTCAACGTGCACGTTGACGACATGCTCGCCTGCCGCCACGAGCACCTGCCCCTGGGTACGGGCGACGTCGACTTTCCGGCCGTGCTCGACGCGCTGGCCGCCGTTGGCTACGCCGGCGGCCTGCACGTCGAGTTGCCGCGGCAGGCGCACCACTGGTTCCAGACCGCCCGCGAATCCGCCGGCTTCCTCTCCCGGCTCCTGCCGCGGGGAACCGCGGCCTGACACCGCAGCCGCCGCGCGTCCTGCTGCCCTTCGCGCCGGGACTCGTGCGGCCCGGCGCGAGGCGCGGGCGTCAGGTCCACTCGGGGGGCGGCTCGAGCGCGTCGGCGGGACGGTGGCCGCGGTCCTTGCGGCCCGAGCCCTCGAGGCGGCTGACGCACCGCACGGTCATGTCGCCGTCGCAGGCGATCTGGCAGGAGAGTCGCAGGCCGGGCGTGCCGGCCAGTCCCTTCGCCGCCAGCACATCCTTCTCAGCCCGCGTCATCGCGGCCGGCTCGCCGGAGACGAACTCCACGCGGCAGGTCGTGCACCTGGCGACCCCGCCGCAGGCATGCAGCTGGTCGACGCCGCAGTCGTCCACCAGCGCGTTCACCAGCCGCTTGCCGGCCGGCACCTCGAACGAACCCCCGCCTTCCACCTGGATCTTCGGCATCACGGCCTCCGTTGGCAATCGATCGATCACGTCCATCCACCGCGGGGCGATTCAGAGCCGGGAGTCGACGGCCAGGTCACCGGCGTCGATGCCCAGCATGTCGAGCAGGCCCGCCAGGCCGGTCACGCGGATCCCCGTCTCCCTGGCCCGGTCGAGCGCCCGCTTCCGCAGCGTCTCGTCGGACTTCTTCCAGCCGGTGACCGGCTCCCCAGACGCGTCGGCGATGCGGGGTGGACCGGCATCGACGACCAGCGTCGTCTGCGGCGAGACGGTGTCCACGACGCGCGCCCCCAGGCGTTCGACGAGCGCCCGCAGGGCACGGGCGTCTCCCCGGCCGTCGGGGCCGAACCGCACGAAGCCCACGAGCGCGACCTCGGCGGGCTCGCCGGGCGCCCAGAGGCTGGTGGCGACCCCGTCGCCCGGAAGGATCAGGTCGACCGTCGAGTCCCCGCGGACGCGGGCCCGGGCGAGCGTGCCGCTCTCGACGTCGACGACCTCGACGACCGCCTTGCGGGACGCCAGTTCGGGGCGGCTCTCGGCCGGATCGAAGACCGAGAGCATGAGTCCGGGCCGCAGGCCCCGCGTCGACGGGCAGAGGATGAGCACGCTGCGGCTGGCGGCGTCGACGGTGACGATGCGGCCGTCGAAGCCGTCGATCCGGTCGTTGCTCGGCGTGGCCTCGCGGACGAGTTCCTGGAGCTTCTCGTCGGCGACGCGGAGCCTGGCGAGGGTGGCGTTCAGCTCCTGGATCCGCCGCTGGCGCTCCTCGAGCTCGCGGAGCACGTACCGCACCCGCTCGGGCCACGGCGGCGTGGCGTCGGGATCGCCCGGCTGGGCCTCGAACTTCGCCCGCCACCCCGGCGACAGAGCGGGCCCGAGCTTCTGGAGTTCCTCGGTGATGGCCCGCATCTGCTCGGCGTTGCCGAGGGCGTCCTGCTGCCGCTGCTGGAGATCCTGCATGGCCTTCTCGGCGGCCTCGCGGCGGGCCTGGAAGTCCGTCTGCTCCGCCTTGATCGAATCCTCGAACCGGGTCCGCGCGGCCTGCGTGGCCTGCTCGGCCTCGTCGGCCCGCTTCACCGCGGCCTCCTTCTCGGCCGTGAGCGCCCGCGCCCGCTGCTCCGCGTCCTTGAGCTGGTCGTCCTTGGCGGCGACGGTCTTGGCCAGCCATTCGACGAGCTTGCCGTACGACCGCTGGTCATCCGGAAAGTCGGCGAAGTTCGTCTCGAACAGCTCGGTCCGCTCCGCCTCGATCTGGTCGGCGGTCTCCTTGTCGGTGCCGAGCACGTCACGGATGCGGGTCTTCTCCTCGGTCTCCACACCGAGCTTCCGCTCCGCCTCGGCCTTGGAGTCGGCGGCCTGCGAGGCGAACTTCGCGTCCTTCGCCTGCTTGCTGGAGAAGACGTAGGTGGTGACGCCCAGCACGAAGGCGAGCATCGCGAACACGATGAGCGCGATGCTGAGCGTGGTCTTCGTACGGTCGGCGGGCATGCGATCCCTCGGCTTCCGAGGCGGGGCTCCCTGCGGCGGGCGCGACGGGAACCGTCCCCAAACCCTCGCGGCCGGGCCTCATCGACCGGCGGCCTCGGGCGGCATCACGGTCGAACCGATTGTAGCGGTCATGCCGTCCCGATCGCCGCCGCCTGCAGGTCGCTCCAGGACACGGCCGTGCCGGTCTCGGCGGCCATGCGGCCCATGATCGCCACCAGGGTGCTGCGGCACAGCCCCCGGCCCTCGTCCACGGGCCGGCCGCCGCGGATCGAGGCGAGGACCGCCGCCATGGCCGCCTGGTGGGGGCCGCAGTCACCGCCGCCGCGGGTCCGGGGGACGAGGTCGCGGACCCCCGCCGTCCCCCGCACCTCCTCCACGATCCGCGACCGGCGGTGGGAGCCCCGCGCGACCGCCGCGTCGATCGTGCGGCCGTCGGCGAACACGATCGTCGCGCGGGTGGCGGCCGCGCCGGCCGTGACCGTGGGGGCCGGGACCGCGGCGCACGGCTCGTCGTCACCGAGCGCCCAGACCGCCAGGTCGACGGCGTCGACGAGATGCTCGACCATGTCCCCGCCGGAGTAGTCCGCCACGGAGATCCAGTTCCGCAGCCGTCCCTCGGCCGGGGCCCAGGCCACGTGCGGCGGCCGCTGCCACGGCAGGCCGAGCCGGTGGTGGACGGTGGCGTGTCGCGGGGCGCCGACGCTGCCCCCGTGAATGCCGGCGACCGCCTCGGCGACGACCGCGTCGTGCCGTCGGGAGAGTCCCGAGCCGAATGCCAGCCCGCGACGGCGGGCCTCCGCGCACGCCGCGAGCACCACGCCCACGCCCGCCGCGTCGATCGCCGCCGGCTTCTCGCAGTAGACGTGCTTGCCCGCGCGGACCGCGGCGGCGGCCTGCAGCGGCCGGAACGCCGGCGGGGTCGCGAGGATCACGAGGTCGACGTCGGCCGCGACGACGTCATGCCAGGCGTCCATGCCCACGAAGCGGCGGTCCGGCGGGCAGGCGAACTGCCGCCCGGCCCCGGCCGCCAGCACGCGGGCGCTGGAGGCGACGTGGTCGGCGAAGGGATCGGCCAGGCAGGTGATCGAGACGCCGCGGTCGGCCGCCGCGGCCTGGAGGGCGGCGCCCGTGCCGCGGCCACCGCAGCCGACGAGGCCGACGCCGATCCGGTCGCTGCCGGCGGCGAACAGGCCGCCGGCGGACCGCAGGCCGCCGCAGGCCGTGAGCGCGGCGGCGGTGCCGACGAGGGTCCGCCGACTGAAGACCGGCGGCGAGGTGGGCCTGGTGGAACGAGATGCGGCGGCGTCGGGCATGCTGGAATCTCCCGGGAGGACCTGATGCCGGCACTGTAGCGGCGGGGTGAAGCCGCAGGCAAACTCCCGCCGGCCGGGGTCACGGCTTTCGCAGTTCGATCCGCGCCATGGCCCGCACCAGCGCCGGCTCGATCTCGGCGGGCGTCCCGCCGAACGCGGCCGCGAAGTCGCGGAGTCGCTCCTCGCGCGGGTATTCGGTGAGGGGTTCGCGGCCGGCGATGCCCCGCAGGTAGCCGACGAAGTCGTCGCGGCGGGTCTCCATGAGGAACCACGCCAGGGCCCAGGCCATCGCGTAGGCGTCGATGGCCGTGTCGGCGGCGCGGAAGGCGTCGTCCGTCGCCACGACTGCCTCCAGGCAGCCGGGGTGGTATGCCTTCCGGAAGCGGTCGAGCCGGGGACGATTGATCGAGCCCAGGCCCCGCCAGCCGCTCTGGTGCCGCAGGTCGGCAGGCTCGAACGTGGTGGCGATGCCCTCGCTGACCCAGAGCGGCACCGGTGCCAGCCGCCGGTGCATGCCGGAGTTGAAGGCCATCTGGTGGGTGGCCTCGTGGACGAGCGTCGAGACGAGGAGCGCGGACTCCGGTTGGGCGAGGAATTCCAGGCCGCGCCGCCCGCTGCGCCCGCCCCCGCCCCCGCCCCCGGCAGGCCGGGCGTCAGCCGCCGTGAGGTCGTAGGTCACCACCCGGTTGGTGAGCAGGTTGTAGTAGCCGACGACGCGGTCGGCGGCGGAGCCCACGTCCCGGGCGGCGTGGGTCTCGTAGCCGTGGCGGTCGGCAAAGATGACCACGACGAGCGGACGGCTGGCGTCATCGGTGTCGTGGAGATCGACGCCGGCCCGCCGCCAGTAGTTGCCGAAGGTTTCGTGGAGCCGTTCGAAGACCGCGGCCGCCCACTTCGCGTACTCCCGCGAGGTGCCGAAGCAGAGCACGTAGTGCTTGGTGACGTGGAGATCGAACCCGGCGGGCAGCTCCGCGAGCACGCGGCGGCCCAGATCCCGCCCGGCTTCTTGCGGAGGCTGGGGCAGCGGCTCCCGGGACACGATCTCGCTCGGCTGGAGCGGCCGGTACCGCTGGTCGGCGAGTTCCACGAGGAGCCCCCCGTCGACGGCCTCGACCACGATCCGCCCCTCGATCGAACGCTGCCGGTCGCCGTCGCGGACGACCACCCGCGCGAAGTCGCCCCGAACGCCGGCGACCGGGCCGGCCGGTTCGCCGCCGCGGCCGGGTGCCGGGTCCGCGGCCAGGGCGGCCGCCACGAGGAGAGTGAGCGAGCGCAGCACGAGAGAGGTTCCCGGGGGGCCGGCGCCGGACCGCCGGCGGATGCAACCATCTTGGCAGCGCGGAGAGAAGCCCGAAAATCGGCCCGGCACGGGGAGGCGGGAAAGCTGGAATGCCTCCCGGTTCGGTCTGGCCTCGCCGCCGGCCGTCCGCTAGCGTTCCGCCCCCTACGCCCGCGGATGCCCTGCAACCCATGACCTCGATTCTCCTCCCCGCGTCGGGCCACCGAGCCTGCAAACGCCTGCTCGCGGCCGCGTCGATCGTCGCGTGCCTGGCCGGCTGCGCCACGGGGCCCAAGTCCGGGATGCCGACCCTGCTCGGGCAGTCGGACAAGGCCGACCGCGACCGCGAACGGTATGGGCCGACGGCCGAGCAGCGGATGAAGGAGCTCGCCGCGGACGCGAAGGAGGCCAAGGGGACGGGTCCCGAACGGCAGGCCGAATTCACGAACCGCCTGGCGACGGAGATGCTCGCGGAGCACGATCCGCGGGTGCGGTGCGCGATCCTCGACACGGTGGCCCCGTTCGACACGCCGGCGGCGACGGCGATCTGCAAGGGGGCCCTCGAGGATCCGGAGTCCCGCGTCCGCATGCAGGCCTGCTCCGCCTGGGCGGTCCGTGGCGGCGAAGAGGCGGTGCAGCTGCTGGCGAACCGCTACCGCAGCGACACCGAGCTGGATGTCAGGCTCCGGGCTCTGCGGGAGCTCGGCCAGCTGGGCGACAAGGCCGCCGTTCCGATCCTCGCCAAGGCGCTGGAGGATTCCGATCCAGCCGTGCAGTATCGGGCCGTCGCCGCCCTGAAGCAGGTGAGCGGCCGCGACCTCGGCAACGACGTCAACCGCTGGCGGGAATGGGCTGCCGACCCGGAGGGCAGCGGTGCCGCGTGGACGATCGCCGAGGGAGTCCGGTCCCTGTTCTGACCGAACCCTGACTATCCTGCGACCATCCGTGGACCCGCAGCCGCGGCCCCGAACCCGAGACCGAAGCGGTTCTGTCGGTCCGGAAGTGGTCAGCGGGTATGCGGCGTCTCCGGGGCCGATTCCGGTTCCAGGAACCGCGGGGTCTGCGTCGACCGCGCGGTCTGTCGGAACCCTCGGATGCAGGGGCTACCCACAGCCATTTTCGGACGCGCCGCCGCCGATACCCCCAGCACCGACCGCCTTCCTCGCCCAGCACTGCCCGACATGCCGCTCGAGACATTCTGTACCCCGTGGTTCCTCGCCGGCAGGCGGCGGCGAGGAGCCAGAACGAGTTTCCGTTGCGGTGGGGTCGCGCTGGCCGTCGTGCTCGTCGCCGGCATCGCCTGCGAGGCGCCCGCCGCCTCCGGCGACCGGCCCCGCTCGGGCCCGGGGCGATTCTTCGAGTCGCTCCTGAGCCGTGACAAGGACGAGGAACCGGCGTTCATCCAGGCGCCCAGCCCGCCCCCGGCCGAAGCAGTCGAGGCGCTCGCCCGGATCGCGGCCCTGCCGAAGCCGGCGGGTACGAAGGCCGCGGCGGCCGCTGCGAGTCCGGCCGCCAAGCAGGCCGCCGCGCGGGCCCCGGCCCGGCCGCCGACCTGGCAGGAGGCCGTGGTGTTCGGCCGGTCGCTGAGCCACTCCGTCGTCCAGGTGGCCAACGCCGCCGCCGACCCCTCGTTCGTGCCGCGGGCGCCCGAGCCGCCGGCCACGGTCACCGTCGCTCCGCAGAGCGGCCGGCGGCAGACGCCGCCGCTGGTCGTCACGCGGCTGCAGTCGTCGGGCATGGCGGCGCCCCGGACCAGGCGGTTCGAGCGGCTCAAGGCCAACATCGCCCGCACGCTCGTCACCTACCAGCGGCGGCCGCTCAACACGGCGCAGCACACGCCCTGGGAGGT
The DNA here is from genome assembly GCA_044339885.1 of Pirellulales bacterium. GTDB lineage: Bacteria > Planctomycetota > Planctomycetia > Pirellulales > UBA1268 > QWPN01. The sequence goes on from JBIIUP010000013.1 coordinate 13,454, forward strand.
CATGCACGGCTTCATCGCCTTCGGCATCCCCACGCAGGTCCGCGTGGGCGGCCCCGGCGGCGATCTCGTCAACGCCATCGGCTGGTCGAACATGGGGGGCCGCTGCCGCGGCCAGGTCATGCTCGCCGCCGCGGGATCGGGCAGCCGCGTCGTCGCCCTCAAGGGCATCGGCGTGCAGGGGCACTCGGCCCAGTACCTCGCGATCCTCGCCCAGTGCCGCGTGGCCGCCAACTCCCCGATCTCGCTGCCCCCGCACTCCTTCACCGTGGCCGACCTCATCGAGGAGGAGAAGCTCTCCTGCAAGCCCAAGACGGAACTCACCTTCGCCCTCATCGCGCTGGCCCACTACCTGCCGACCGACGCCACCTGGAAGAGCCGCGACGGGGGCGAATGGTCGCTGGCGCGGCTGGTCGAGGAGGAGATCGAGCAGCCGATCCGCGGCGCGCCGTGCGGCGGCACGCACCGGCTCTTCGGCCTCGCCTACGGCTGCCAGCGGCGGCTGCGGGCGACCGGCGGGCTCGACGGCGCCTACCTGCGGGCCGACAAGTACGTCCGCGACTACCAGCACTTCGCGCTGACGCAACTGCAGAACCGGGACGGTTCCTTCAGCACCGAGTGGTTCAAGTACCCGGCCGACCGCAAGGACGACATCGACCGCAAGATCCAGACCACGGGGCACATCCTCGAATGGCTCGTGTCGTCGCTCGACCAGGAACGGCTCTACGACCCGCGGGTCGTCGCCGCGACGGAGTTCCTCGTGGCGGCGCTGGCCCGCGAGCCCTCGCGCGAGTGGAAGATCGGGCCGCTCGGGCACGCCCTGCACGCGCTCAACATCTACCAGGAGCGGGCCTGGGGCGTGGTCCTGCCGGGCGGCATCGCCGCCTTCAGCGGCCCGATGAAGGCCGCGAGCGACCGGAGCCAAGTCGCTGACCGTCCGGGCGACCCGGCGGCCGCCTCGTCGCGCCGCTGACGGCCCGTCCTTGAAGCGGTCGGGGGGGCCGCGTAGGCTTGCGCCGCGACGGCCGCGCCCGCCGCCCCAGGGGAGAGCCGATTCCGGCCCGGCCCGAGCCGCGCGGCAGGAAGGAGCGGCTCCATGTCCCCCGCCGAGGTATCCCCGCAGCTCGAGCAGCTCCTCGACACCGCTGCGCGGCTGGTGGCGGCGACCGACGCCGAGGCGGTGCTGCTCATGGTGGAGCGGCGGCTCGACTGGGCGCGGGTCCGCGAGGTGTGCGGCGCGGCCACGCTGCTCGTCGCGGCCGACGACGAGGCCGAACTCGGCGGTGCCAGCGAACACGGCATCAAGCCCGTCACGCTCGACGTCGCCGGCCTGCCCGTCCACGAGCGGATCGCGCAGGCGCTGCTGGAATGCGTGGCCGCGGAAATGATCGGCCCGGAGGCCCGCGTGGTCGCGGTCTACAGCGGCTTCGAGGCCGGGCTGGTCGACTCGGTGAGCGTGCTGCGGCTGGCGGAGCACCTCGGCCAGCTCACCAGCCGCGACCTGCGCAGCCTGGAGACGAAGGTGCCGCTGGAGACGCTCAAGCTCGTGGTGGATCTCGCCGTCGAGATCGGCCGCGAGGGCCGTGAAGGGAAGCCGGTCGGCACGCTGTTCGTCGTCGGCGATTCGCGAAAGGTGATGCAGTCGAGCCACTCGGCCGGCTTCGATCCCGTCCGCGGCTACAGCCGGGGGGAGCGGCGGCTGACCGACGCCCGCGTCCGCGAGGGCATCAAGGAGATCGCCCAGCTCGACGGCGCCTTCGTGGTCGGCTCGGACGGCACGGTCGAGGGGGCCGCCCGCTACATCGACGCCTCCGCGGAGAATGTTTCGGTGGCCAAGGGCCTGGGGGCCCGCCACTGGGCCGCGGCGGCGATCACCCGCCGCACGAAGAGCATCGCGGTCGCCGTGAGCGAGACCAGCGGCACGGTGCGGCTCTTCCAGAACGGCGAGGTCGTCCTGCGGATCGAGCCCTTCCGCCGCGCCATGAAGTGGAAGGACTTCGAGTACGAGCCCCCCGGCGGCGACTGATCCGGCCTCCGAACCCCGCGAGCCTCGCGCACCCGTCGGCCCGTCCTGCCGGCGGAAGCCGCCCGGGACGATGCCCGGTCCCCGGCTATGCTTGCCCCATGCGCGGATCCACTCCATGACCGACACGCCCGCCGACCCCGACCTCTCGGGGAAGACCGTGTTCGCCATCGACACGCTCTCCCGCGTGTACCAACTGTTCCACGCCCTGCCCGAGATGTCGGCGCCCGACGGGACGCCCGTCTCCGCCGTGTTCGGCTTCGTCCGCGACCTGCTCGACACCGTCGAGCGGAGGAAGCCCGACTACCTCTTCTGCGCGATCGACGTGGCCGGGCCCACGTTCCGCCACGAGAAGTTCGCGGCCTACAAGGCGAACCGGGCCGAGATGCCGGCCGATCTCGTGCCCCAGATTCCGCTCGTGCGGCGGCTGCTCGACGTGATGGGGATCCCGTGCCTGGATCGGCCGGGCTTCGAGGCCGACGACGTGCTGGCGACGCTCGCCACGCGGGTGACGGCCCGCGGCGGCACCTGCACGATCGCCACGGCAGACAAGGACGCCAGGCAGCTGCTCGGCGACCGGATCACGCTCTACAACCTGCGGACGAACGCCGCCTTCGGTGCGGCGGAACTGGCGGCGGAATGGGGCATCCGTCCCGACCAGGTCGTGGACTTCCTCGCGCTCGTCGGCGACAGCGTCGACAACGTGCCCGGCGTGCCGGGGATCGGCCCCAAGATCGCCTCCGAGCTCCTGCGTGCGCACGGCACCCTCGACGAGCTGCTCGCCCGCGCCGCCGAGGTGAAGCAGGCGAAGCGTCGGGAGAACCTGCTCGCCCACGCCGAGACGGCCCGCGCCGGCCGCGAGCTCATCCGGCTCGACACGGCGGTGCCGATCGAGATCCCCTGGGAGGCCGGCCGGCTCCACGCCCCCGACGCCCGGAGGCTCGCGGAGTTCGTCCGCGAAATGGGATTCCGGAGCCTCCTGACACGGGTGCTCGCGATGCCCGGCGCCGGCGGCCCTCCTGCGGAGCCGGACGGCGCGCTGCCGGCCCGCGATCGGCCGCGCACGCTCTTCGACATGGACGACGCCGGGACCAACGATGCCGGCATGAGCGGCGCCGGGGCGGCCGCGGCGCCGCCTCCGGAGCCGGAGATCCTTTCGCCCGAAGATCCGCGGTCCGCGGCGGCGGCGGTCGCGAGAGTCCGCGACGGTCGGCCGATCGTCGTGTGCGTCGCGCGGCAGCCCGGCGGGACGACGCTGACACCTCCCCTGGGCGTCGCCGTCGCGGCGGCGGGGGTGGTCGCGTGGCTTGGCCGCGATCTCGTCGTGGGCACGGCCGCCGTCCGCGACCTGCTCGGGGATGCCGGCGTGCCCAAGTGGGGGCACGACCTCAAGCGGCAGGACGTGGCCCTCCGCACGCTCGGCATCGAGCTCCGCGGGGCCGCCTTCGACACGCTCCTGGCCGCCTACCTGCTCGAGGCCGGGGAGCGGAACCTCGGCCTCGCCGAGACGTCGCGGCGGCACGGCGTGCCCTTCGACGCCCTCCTGCCGCCCGGCGCCGACGCCGACTCGGTCGAGCGGCCGACGGAGCCCGCGCAGGCCGCGGCCCACTGCCTCGCGGTCGCGGAGCTCGCCGCGCGGCTGCCGGGCGAGCTGGCCGCCGCGGGGCTCGCCGGCCTGTTCGCCGACGTCGAACTGCCGCTGGCCGGCGTGCTCGCCGACATGGAGTTCCGCGGGGTGCGGATCGACCGCGACGCGCTGGCGGCCCTGTCGACCGACTACGCCGCGCGGCTCGCCGACCTCGAGCGGGAGATTCACGCCCTCGCCGGCCGGGCGTTCGCGATCGCCTCGCCGCTCCAGCTGCGGCAGGTCCTCTTCGACGAGCTGGGGCTGCCGGTCGTGAAGCGGACGAAGACCGGCCCCAGCACCGACGCGGAGGTGCTCGAGGAGCTCGCCCCGCTGCACCCGCTGCCGGCGAAGCTGCTCGAGCACCGCAAGTACGCGAAGCTCAAGAGCACCTACGTCGACGCGCTGCCCGCGCTCGTCGATCCGGCGAGCGGCCGGATCCACACCACGTTCAACCAGGCGCTCACGGCCACCGGACGGCTGAGCTCGAGCGATCCGAACCTGCAGAACATCCCGGTCCGCACGGCGGAGGGGCAGCAGATCCGCGCTGCGTTCCGGCCTCGCGAGCCCGGCTGGCGGTTCGTGGCCGCCGACTACTCGCAGATCGAGTTGCGGATCCTGGCGCACCTCTCCGGTGACGAGGCGATGCGGGGGGCGTTCGCCGCCGGCGAGGACATCCATACGCGGACCGCGGCGGCCGTCACGGGCGTGGAGCCGGCGGCGGTCACGCCGGCAATGCGCCGCGTGGCGAAGGCGGTCAACTTCGGCATCCTCTACGGGCAGTCCGCGTTCGGGCTGGCGAAGACGCTCGGGATCCCCCAGCCCGATGCGGCCGCATTCATCGCCGGCTATCTCCAGGCCTTCGCCGGGGCCGCCGCGTTCATGGACGACGTGCTCGACCGCTGCCGCCGTGACGGCCACGTGACGACGATCCTCGGGCGGCGGCGGACGATCGCGGGCGTCCGCGACCGGGCGGGGCGGCGGACGCGGGCCGGCGTGCTCGCCCTCTCGCTGCCGGAGCGGACGGCCGTCAACACCGTGGTGCAGGGCTCGGCCGCCGACCTCATCAAGCTGGCGATGCTGCGGGTGAGCCGCCGGCTGCGGGAGGAGCGGATGGAGGCGGCGCTCGTGTTGCAGATCCACGACGAGCTGCTCCTGGAGGCACCCGCGGCCGAGGTCGACGGTGCGTGCCGTCTGGCGGCGGAGGAGATGCGGGCCGCGATGACGCTCGACGTGCCGCTCGACGTCTCCGTGAAGACGGGCGACACCTGGGCCGCGTGCGAGTGAGGGGACCATGAAGATCATCGGGATCGTGGGCCGGATCGGGGCCGGGAAGTCGACCGTCGCACGCCGGTTCGGGGAGCTCGGCGGCCACGTCGTCGATGCCGACGCCATTGCCCACGAAGTCCTGGCCGAGCCCGCGGCGGCCGCCGCCATCGCGGCGCGGTTCGGCCGGGACGTCTTCGGGCCGGACGGCCGGGTGGACCGCGCCGCCCTGGCCCGCGTCGTGTTCGGCCCCGGGCCCGAACACGTGCGGGCCCTCGCCGATCTCGAGATGATCGTGCATCCGCGGGTGGCCGCCCGGATCGAGGCCGAACTGGCCGCGGTGCGGGCCGCGGAGATGCCCTCCGCCGAGGAACCGGTGGTCGTCCTCGACGTGCCGCTGCTGGTGCAGGCCGGCTGGGCCGCGCGGTGCGACCGGATCGTGGTCGTGGAGTGCGACGACCGCGTGCGCCGGGCGCGGCTGGCGGCACGCGGCCTCGCGGCGGATCAGCAGGCCTCCCGCGACCGGGCGTGGGACCGCGGCGGCGACCCCCGCGCGGCGGCGCCGTGGAAAACGAGCGTGGTGGATGGTTCGGCCGACCCGGCATATACTTCGGGTCAGGTCGAGCGGATTTGGCATCTCGTGCGGCGCGGCTAGCCCGCCGCAGAATCCCGGTCCGCCGGCTCCCGCCTGGGGTTCCCGTCGATACGCCCACCGCGGGCTTCGTGCCGGCCGCCACCGTGCCGCCGACCCGGGGTCCCGGTCCCTTCCCGTCCTCTCTTCTCCGTCACGCTCCCGTCTTCGGGCCGTCCCGCCCGCCGCAAGGTGCCCCATGCCGACATCCGACAAGGATTCGCCCGTCGATGCCGAACGCGAGCCGATGTCGCTGGCGGAGGAGATCGCCGCGGAGGTCCACGACGGGGGCGACGTCGCCGACCGCTACGAGGCGCTCAAGAAGGGGGACAGCCAGATCGCCGAGCTGCAGCGGCTGAGCATGCAGGAGCTGGTGGACCTGGCCCGTCGCGAGCACCTCACGGACGTCGACGGGGTCCGCAAGCAGGACCTCGTGTTCCGGATCCTCCGGGAGCGGGTGAAGCTCAACGGCCTGATGTTCGGCGAGGGCACGCTGGAGATCCTGCCGGACGGGTTCGGCTTCCTCCGCAGTCCCGACCACCACTACCTTTCCTGCCCTGACGACATCTACGTGTCGCCGAGCCAGGTCCGCCGGTTCGGCCTGCGGAACGGCATGACCGTCGCCGGCCAGATTCGGCCGCCGAAGGAGAGCGAGCGGTACTTCGCCCTGCTGCGGGTCGAGGCGATCAACGGCGAGGACCCGGCGCAACTCTCGTCGAAGCAGTTCTTCGACGACCTCACCCCGCTCCATCCGGACGAGCGGATCGTGCTGGAGACGACTCCCGAGGAGATCTCGACGCGGGTCGTGGACCTGGTCGTGCCGATCGGCTTCGGCCAGCGCGGCCTGATCGTGAGTCCGCCGCGGGCCGGCAAGACGATCCTCCTGCAGAAGATGGCCAAGGCGGTGCTCCAGAACTACCCCGAGGCCTACGTCTTCATGCTGCTCATCGATGAGCGGCCGGAGGAGGTCACCGACATGGAGCGGCAGGTCAAGGGGCCGTCCTGCGAGGTGATCAGCTCCACGTTCGATGAGAACTCCAGTCGCCATGTGCAGGTCGCCGACATGGTGATCGAGAAGGCCAAGCGGCTCGTCGAGTACGGCCGCGACGTCGTCATCTTCCTGGACTCGATCACGCGGCTGGCCCGGGCCTGGAATGCCGAGGTGCCGAACTCGGGGAAGATCCTCTCCGGCGGCGTCGATTCCAACGCCCTCCAGCGGCCGAAGCGGTTCTTCGGCAGCGCCCGCAAGGTAGAGCAGGGGGGGTCGCTGACGATCATCGCCACGGCGCTGGTCGACACCGGCAGCCGGATGGACGACGTGATCTTCGAGGAGTTCAAGGGCACCGGCAACCTCGAGATCGTTCTCGACCGGCGGCTCGTCGACAAGCGGATCTATCCCGCGATCGACATCAACCGGTCCGGCACGCGGCGCGAGGAGATGCTGCTGGAGCCCGACGAATACAAGCGGATCTGCGTGCTCCGGCGGGTGCTCGGCGACATGAACCCGCCGGACGCGATGGAGCTGCTCGTCAACCGGCTCTCGAAGACGAAGTCGAACGCCGATTTCCTGCTCGCCCTCAAGACGTAGCCCAGGGGTCCGGCCCGAATGAAGCGTCAGTCCACAGGCGGCGAGCCCGCCGCCCCTCCGCCGCCGGGCACGCGGGTGGCGATCGTCGTGGCGCGGTGGAACGAGGATGTCACGCGGCGGCTCCTGGAGGGAGCGGTGGCCCGGCTGGCGGCCGCCGGCCTCGGCGCCGAGGCGATCGACGTGGCCTGGGTGCCCGGCTCGTTCGAGCTGCCGTTGGCCGCCGACCGGCTGGCGGCCACGGGCCGCTACGCGGCCGTCCTCTGCCTGGGGGCGATCATCCGCGGCGAGACGACGCACGACCGGCACATCGCCGGGGCCGTGGCCCACGGAATCGAGGCGACCGCCAGGGCCCGCGGGCTGCCCGTGCTCTTCGGCGTGCTCACCTGCGAAACCCTCGACCAGGCCCGGGCACGGTCCGTCGTGCCGGCCGACTCCCGCGACCTCGGGGGCTGGGACGCCAACAAGGGGGCGGAGTGCGCAGCCGCCGCCCTCGACATGATGGCGCTGCTCCGTCGGCTCGCCGCGAACCCCGCCTGAATCACCCGCCTGAATCACCCGCCCGATTTCCCCGCCATGACACGCCGCAGCCGAGCCCGCGAAGTCGCCCTCCAGGCCCTGCACCAGCGGGAGTTCAACGCCGTGGCCCCGGGGGACGGGCCGGATCGCGACCTGCACCGGTTCCTCCAGGGACGGCTGCGTTCCGGCCCGCTCGTCGCCTTCGCCGAGGAGCTCGTCGCCGGCGTGGACCGGCATCGCGTCGAGCTCGATCGCCTGCTCGACGGTCGTTCGGCGCACTGGCGGGTGGCGCGGATGGCGGCCACCGACCGCAACGTGCTGCGGATCGCAGCCTACGAACTGATGCACACGTCCACCCCGGGGCCGGTGGTGGTGGACGAAGCGATCGATCTGGCGCGTCGCTACGGCAGCGAGGCGTCGCCGCGGTTCGTGGCCGGAATCCTCGGGGGCGTCCTGGAGGACCTCAAGGCCGCGGCCCCGGACGGGGTCTGACGGCCGGACGCGAGGCTGGTCGGCGGGGGCCGTCGCGGCCGCCCGACGTCGGAAGGAGTGGAGAGGCATGGCACTGTTTCGGTTCGGCAAGGGTGACGCGTCGGCCGCGGAGCGGCCCCCGGAGCCGGAGGCCGGCCCGGCCGGGGCGGCGCCATCCCGCCCCGGCTTCCTCGACCGGCTCCGGGCCGGCCTGGCGAAGACGGCCCGCGTGCTCTCCACCGACGTTCGCGACCTGTTCAAGCGGGAGGGCCGGCTCGTCGACGACGAGTTCCTCGGCGAGCTCCGGGCGGCGCTCGTGCGGACCGACATGGGGCCGGGGGCGGCCGAGGCCATCGTCACCGACGTGCGGGACAGGCTCCGGGCCCGAGTCGTCGACCCGGTGGTCGTGGTGGACTCGATTCGCCGCCAGCTGCTGGCGCGGCTGGCGCCTGCGGCACCGGACGGCGCGGGGGCGGCTGGATCGGGCATCGCGGCCGCCGCCGACGGACCGACCGTGATCCTCGTCACGGGCGTCAACGGCTCCGGCAAGACCACGTCGATCGCGAAGCTCGCGCGGCTCTTCGCCCGGGACGGCAAGCGGGTGGTGCTCGGCGCCGGCGACACGTTCCGGGCCGCCGCCGTCGAGCAGCTGGCGATGTGGGCCGGAAGGATCGGGGCCGAGATCGTCCGCGGCGACCCGGGCAGCGACCCGGCGAGCGTGGCCCATCGCGCCGTGGCCCGGGCCCGCGAGGGGGGCTTCGACGTCTGCATCGTCGACACCGCGGGGCGGCTGCAGACGCAGTCGAACCTCATGCAGGAACTCGGGAAGATCCGGCGCGTGATCGCCAAGCAGATTCCCGATGCGCCGCACGAGACGCTCCTGGTGATCGACGCGACGGCCGGACAGAACGCCCTCTCGCAGGCGAAGGGCTTCAAGGAGGCCGCCGGCTGCACGGGCATCGTGCTGGCGAAGCTCGACGGCTCCGCCTGCGGCGGCGTGATCGTGCCGGTCGCCGAGCAGTTCGGCCTGCCGGTGAAGTTCGTCGGCCTCGGCGAGTCGGCGGACGACCTGGAACCGTTCTCGCCGGAGCGGTTCCTCGACGCGCTCCTCGAGGGCGTGCTCGCGGGCTGAAGGGGCCGTTGTCAGCGAGCCGGCTCGCAAAACGGACAGCCCGACGGTGGGGCCTGCGAGAAGGAGACGTGGCCGACGCCGCGGGCGATCGAGATGAGGCCCGTGAGCACCAGGCACCAGGCGGCGACCGAGTGCAACCGCCTGCGGGCGGCCAGGCCCAGCAGCGAGCCGCCGAGCCCCGCGGCCGCCATCGCCGGCACCGTGCCCAGGCCGAAGGCGACCATGGCGACGAGCCCCTGGACGACGTCCCGGGTGCTGGCGGCCAGCGCGAGCATGCCGTAGAGCAGGCCGCAGGGCAGCAGACCGGTGAACAATCCCGCCAGGAACACCTCCCCCAAGCCGCGGGCGCCGAGCAATGCCCGGAATCCGGCGCCGCCGGGGTTTCGTCGTCCGGCGCGGGGAGGGCCATCCTCGGGTTCGCCGGAGTGCCATGGAAGGCGGTCAGGGCGGCCGCGATCTGTTCGGCATGCCGGGGGGCAGTTCGAGCTGCTCCGCCTCGGCCCGGAGGGTGGAGGTGGCCGCCGGAATCCGCGAGCAGCCGCTGGTCACGATGCTCCCCAGGGCGGCCAGAGCCACGGCCACGACGACGGCCCGGGGCAGGGCGGTCATCCGGGGGGGCGTCGCGGTCGGGACGACGGGGGGCCGGTCAGAGGTGCCGTGGACCGCGTCCCCAAAAGCCACTCCTGGAACCGCCCAGAGGGCCTGTGGACCAGGGTGATCTCGACGGAGACGCGCCCTAACCCGAGCAGCTGCACCGTGATCGGGAAGGGAGGGCAGTATGCGTAATCTGCGCAAGGGTCACAGTTTTACAGGTCGCGCCTGGTTCCGTTAGCCTTTTTGGCTGCACAGGGTCACGAACCCTGGCGAAATGGGTGAGACGCACCCGATGAACACCTGGGCCGCAGGGAGGCAGGGGCATGATGAACTGGCAACACGAGGGATCGTCCATGGGCTTTGCGACTGGGGCGCGGTGGGCAGTCTTGGTCCTGGTGGCGGCCGTCGGTTTCCTCGGGTCCCGAGCGGGGGCGGACGACTGGCTGACGAGCTACGAAACGGCCATGACGGCCGCCCGTGAGCAGGGGCGGCCGGTCCTGACCATTTTCACCGGCAGCGACTGGTGCCCCCACTGCCGGACCCTCGAGGAAAAGGTCCTGCGGACGGAGACCTTCCGCGAATGGGCCGAGGACCGGCTGGTGCTGCTCATGATCGATCTCCCCCAGCAGGGGATTTCGGCCGAGGAACGTCGGGTCCGGTCGCGGGTCTGCATCAAGTACGGGGTGCGGACCTTTCCGACGGCCCTCCTCATCGCCCCGGACGGCGAGAAACTGGCACTTCAGGCCGGGTACCTCGGCCAGACGCCCGAAAACTGGGTCGCCACCATGGACGGGCATCTTCCGGCCCGGGACGAGAAAGGCCGATCGGACCGGATGCTCTCCTCGCTCGACGAGGCGGTGGAGACCGCCAAGGACGCCCGGCGGCCGATCCTGCTAATGGTCTCCCGCCCCAGTGACTCGGAGGCCAAGACCCGGCTCTCCTCGCTCATCCAGGACCCGGAATTCGACGCCCTGGCCCGGGAAAACTTCGTCGTGGCGACGGTGCCCCCCCCGGCCCCGGCCCGGGAGGGTGACGCGCAGGCCCTCGACAACCTGCTGGGCGGCACCGACCTGCCGGTCGACGGCGTCGAGATCATCGTGACCGACGACGGCCAGACCCCCCTGTTCAGCGAGTCGGGCACCCAGCCGCCGCACCGCGTCGTCAGCGGGCTGCGGCGGTTCCTCGCCGCCCGCCAGGGCGTGCGGCGGTAACGGGCCGGCGCTGCCGGCGGCCCGTTCTCCGCGGACGCTACGTCCTGAATCTGCTGGCCTCGGCATTGAGCTCGCCGATCGCCCGGCGAAGCTCGTCGAGCGAGCTGGAGAACATCACCAGCGACGAGGCCGATTCGCCGGCGTCGCTCCGCAGCGTCTCCATGGCGTCGCGGATCTGCCGGGCCCCCTGGGACTGGGACTCCATGCCCTCGTGGACCTGGTCGAGCGACCGGGTCACGGACTGCACCGGCTCGATGATCCGGCCCAACTTCTCGCTGACCTTGGAGACCTCGTCGATCCGCGAGCTCACCTCGTTGCGGAAGCGATCCATCTCCATCGTGCCGCTGGCGACGGCCGCCTGCATGTCCCGCACCATCCGCTCGATGTCCTTGGTGGCCAGGGCCGTCTGGTCGGCGAGCCGGCGGATCTCCTGGGCCACGATGCGGAACCCGCGGCCACTCTCGCCGGCCTTCTCGGCCTCGATCGTGGCGTTCACCGACAGGAGGTTCGTCTGCTCGGCCACCTTGGCGATCGTCGTCACCACCGAGGTGATGCCGCCGGCCCGCTGGTTGATCGTGGAGAGCTTCCGCGTGAAGGCGTTCATGGCCTCGTCGAGCTGCTGCATCGAGGCCGTCATGCTCTCCAGGCCGCCCCGTCCCTGGTCGGCCACCGCGGCCGCCTCGCGGGCGATTCCCTTGACGCTGCTGGTGGCATCGAGGAGCTGCTCGCTGGTGGCCGAGATCTCGGTCACGGCAGCGGCGATCTCGTGCGCCGAACCGCTGAAGTTCCGGACGGCCCGGTCCTGACGGGCCAGCGCCGTGGCCGCATCGGCCTCGACGGCGGAGAGCCGTTCGCCCGCGGTCTGGATCCGGCCGATCAGGCCGGCGAGCGATCCCGACATGCGGCCGATGGCCCCCAGCAGCCGGCCGATCTCGTGGCTGCCTCCCTCGGTCGCCCGCGGCGTGAGGTCTCCGGCCGCGATCGCTTCGGCCACGGCCACCGCCTCGCGGACGGGCGTCGCGACCGACCGGGCCAGCCACACCGCGGCGAGCATGCCGGGAATGCCGATGACGACGGCCGACGCGGCGGCGGCGGCGGCCTGCCACCAGAGCACGTCGCGGCTGGTGGCCGTGGAGATCGTGACGAGCACGGCTCCCGCCGTGCGGCCGTCGGCCCGTCGCACCGGCGCCGCCACGCGGTAGGCGTCGGCGGTGAACCGTCCCGTGGGCCGGCCTCGGGAGATCGAGTCGCGGGCGAGAGCGGCATCCTGTTGGGCGATA
>JBIIUP010000135.1:0-8261 GCA_044339885.1 Pirellulales bacterium
TCAGCCGGCGCGGCCTTCGTCGTTCGGTCGTCAATCAACCATCAACCATCCGAATTCGAGCCATCGCACGTCGAGCGTCGGGCATCGGTCGGTTCGAAGGAGGTCACGACGCTCCGGGATTCAGGTTTGTTCAGGTCAGATCCGAGCAGTCGTCGGCCGCGTCGGCCGCGTCGGCCGCCGAGCCGCGACGCCGGCGGCGACGCGAGCGGTCGACGACCACGGCACCCGCGACACCGATCCCGGCGAGGACGATCGTCGAGGGCTCCGGCACCGGCTGCACCACCTCGACCGAGATGGCACCGGTCGCGGCCAGGGCATTGTTGCTCCACGAGGTCCCACCGTTGAGAGACCGCTTGCCGGCCAGGAAGGCATACCCGGACGTGTTCTGTTCGACCGGCGAGTCATCCGCCACGTACCAGCTGAACTGCTCGCCCGCCGCTGCGGAGAGGACCACCCAGTAGTTCGTGCTGGCCGTGAGGGCGAGAGGCACGGAAGACGGGGAGAACGTGTACGTCTGAGGACCTGCATTGCTGATCGTCGTCCCGGTGAGGACGGCGATCTGCGTCGTCGGATTCGAGACACCGCTGAAGAGTCGAACCACTGGCGACGCAGTTGCCGAGGTTCCCGAGTTGGCGATGGAGAGTTTCACCCCCGTCAGGCTCAGGTAGTCCGTGTTCGTCCCGGTCGAGAAGCCGGAGGTGAACCAGGTCGAACCCGAGACGGATGAATTGCCGGACGACACCGTGTTGAAGTCATTGCTGAGAGCCGAGATCGGCGCTGCTCCAGCGGGAACGGAGACCGCCGTGGCGACGAGGGCCAGACCGAGCGCGCCGAGGTTCAAGAAAGAGCGAAGAGACATGAGACGATTCCTTTCGACGAGCGGGATGGAAATGACCGTTTCCGGTCCCGCGAGGGATGGGTTGGGATTGACGACTTGAAAACCGACCGAACAGACCGCACTCGCGTTTTTTCCCGTGAAAAACCGGCTTCCCTGGGCTCACCGATCTGGTGATCACCGGACTGGTGAGGGCCTCACCAAAATGGTGAGACCGCCAGGCCCGGCCGACCCCGGTGGACCCCCCGCCGCTGCTTTTCCTGGTCAGACCAGGCGAACGGGCCCCGAGCGTGGCGCGGGACCGCTGCAACGGCGGTGTGGGAAAGCGATAAATCACGAGAAACACTGAAAGTGCAGCGAAAAACACCAAAACCAGGCGGTCTGCCCACCGGAGACCGGGAATGCACCCGGAGCCGGCGGCGCGGACCACGATCGAAAACGGACGTCTGGGGCCAAGAACCCGCGCCCACGGGGAACTCCCGCGGGTCTGCTTTCAGCAGCCCGCCCCGGGCCGGCCTTTCGGGCCTCCCGGAACGCCAGAAAGGAAATGCACACTGCGTGCCAAAGAAAAAGATTTCCTGAAGAGCGGGCGAATCCCGCTGAAAAAAGGCCCTTTTCCCGGCTCGGGCCGATGCGATGATGCGGCGGGCCCACTCACCGACCTGGTGCGACCATGCGGATCACGATTCTGGACGGCTTTACGACGAACCCGGGCGATCTTTCCTGGGAGCCGCTCGAGGCGATCGGCGAACTCACCGTCCATGACCGGACGCTTCCCGGCGACGTCGTCTCCCGGGCCGCCGCCGCCGAGATCGTCCTCACCAACAAGACGGTCCTCGGCCGTGCGGAGATCGCGGCGCTGCCCCGGCTGCAGTGCATCGGCGTGCTCGCTACGGGCACCAACGTCGTCGACCTGGCCGCGGCCCGCGACCACGGCATCCCCGTCTGCAACGTGCCCGATTACGGCACACCCAATGCCGTGCAGGCGACGTTCGCGCTCCTGCTGGAACTCACCAACCGCACGGGGCACCACGACCGGACGGTGCACGCCGGCCGCTGGGCGGCCTGCCCGGACTTCTGCTATTGGGACGGCGACCTCGTCGAACTCGCCGGCCGCACGCTCGGGATCGTCGGCTACGGGCGGATCGGCCAGGCGGTCGCCGCCGTCGGCCGCGGCTTCGGCATGAGGATCCTCGCCCACAGCCGCCGCGGCGGCGACGGCCCCGAGTTCGTCGACCTCGACCGGCTGTTCGCCGAGAGCGACGTCGTCAGCCTCCACTGTCCGCTCACGCCGGAGACAAAGGAGCTCGTGAACGCCCGGCGGCTGGCCCTCATGAAGCCGACGGCATTCCTCGTGAACACCGCGCGGGGTGCGATCGTCGACGAGGCGGCGCTCGCGGCGGCCCTCGACGCCGGCCGGATCGCCGGGGCGGCGGTCGACGTGCTCACGGTGGAACCGCCCCCGCCGTCGAATCCGCTGCTCGCCGCGCGGAACTGCGTGATCACCCCGCACATCGCCTGGGCGACGCGGAGCGCCCGGAAGCGGCTGATCGCGATGACCGCCGCGAACCTGAGGGCGTTCGCCGCGGGCACGCCGCAAAACGTCGTCAACGCGTGAACGCCGGCTACGGCTCGGTGGGTATCGCGGCTTCTGGCTTCGGCTCGACGACGGTCTTGCCGCGGCGGGTGACCTCGACGGCCAGCCCGCCCGCTACCGGCACCTCGGACTGTCCGGCCGCGATCGTGGCCGTGACGACCAGCGAGACGGCGTCGCCATCGTCGGCGAGCGCGCCGCGGGCCAGCAGGGCGTCGAGATAGGGCTTTACCGCGCCGCGGATCGTCTTGTCGGTCGCCGGCCGCGAGGTGTCGCCCACGAAGTTCCGCAGGTCGCCGCCCGCGAGGAGGTAGCGCGAGTTCCGGGCGTCGAAGAACGGGTCGTCGAAGGAGGCCGCGGCCACCGTCGCTCCCGAAGCTGAGTCGCGGAGCAGCAGCTGCAGGACGGCTTTGGGCGGCGGGATGAACGTCGCGGGCACGCGGATGGCCAACGCGTCGCACGGCGAGGTGAAGAACTCGTCGATCCGCGCCGTCTCGGTGCGGCTGCCCGCCGTCTTCGTCGCGGTGAACGTCAGGCCGATCGTGCAGGCCGCCTCGAAGGCGGGGCCAACGCAGGCTTCGTCGGCGGCCCGGGCCCGGGACACCGGCACGAGCAGGTGGCCGCTCACGCCGTAGGGCGTGGCGAGGTGGATGTCGACCACCTCGCGGTCGTTGCAGGCCGCGGGACAACCGGCGGCGACATCGATCGACGGGAGGAGAGCCGCCGAGACCGCGGGGGCGGCGGGGAGGATGGTCGCCGGCGAAGGCGCCGGTGCCGGCGCGGGGAGCGGCAGGAGCTCGGTGACGGCGGCCGGCACAGCGGCCTCGGCGGGGTACGGTCGCGCCGCAAAGCCCGGGCCGCAGGGAATCGCCCCGAGGGTCTGCGCGCCCGGGGGGATCGCGACCTCGAGCACCTCCCGGCTGACCAGCCTGATCGCCGCGGGACGGCCCCCCGCGATCACGCGGGTGTCGTGGAGGCTGAAGCCCCTGCCTACCAGGAAGAGCGTGGTCGTCGCCGCGGGATCGACGCCCGGGCCGCCGTACCAACCAACGAGCTCCGGAGCGAGGTCCGTGACGCCCGTGGTGAACAGCTCGAAGCCCCCCGCCGTGTTCTCGTAGGGAACCTGGGCCCGCAGCGTCTGCAGCGGCAGCTCGCGGTCGAGCTGGTCGACGCTGCGGAGCAGGCGGTGGACCTCGCCGTCGCGGTAGAGGTGGGCGCACTGCGTGCAGGCCGCGGCGCTCGACCGCATCGACTGCACGGCCCTCGAGAGCTGCATCGTGCGGCGCATGCTGGGGTCCGACGCCGCCGGGTGCGCCAGCGAGAACCAGTGCGTGCGGACGTCGAGCGTGATGGAGGGCACGAACGCCGGCATCACGATGATCGCCGTGCACTCCCGCTGCCCGGGCTCGAGCTGCCGCTGCATGAGGTCGCCGTCGGTCGTCGGGCCGCCGCAGACCGTTTCGGTGATCGTGGCCAGGGTGCCCCTCACCGGCGGCGACTGGACCCGCGGGTAGAACCGCCAGCCGAACGTGTCGGCGCCGTGGGAGAAGCCGACCGCCGTCTGGTTGAGGGCGACGGTGGCGATCTCCGCCTCCAGCCGCCGCGTGGTGCGGGCCATGGCCTGCGCGTTGAGTCGGCCGCTGGCCGCGGCGAGGGCCAGGGCGATCTGCAGCTCGCGGCGGCGGGCGTAGGAGTCCTCCACGTTCTGCTCCTCGCGGACCGGGTCGAGCGCGAAGACGCGGATCGGCCAGCGGGCCCGGACGTAGTCGTTGAACGCCGCCCGGGCCCCGGGGGCGGGGTCGGGGCCGAAGAAGGGGCCGCTGCACGCCCCGGCGGGGGCCAGCCGCCCCTGGGCCGTGGCCGATTCCCGCATGTCCTCGGCGAGCCGCTCGTCGAGGAGGGCCGACTCCACGAGGATGCCCCAGGCCAGGGCGGCCGTCGTCGTGCGGCAGAGCGGTCGAGCGGCCGCGTCGGCGCCGCAGCAGACGCCCGGCTCGGTCCCGTCCGGCGAGCCCTGCCGGTCGATCACCTCGGCATCCAGCGGTCCGGAGCCGGGGCCCAGCGACTCGAAGAACCGGCAGCGGACGGCGGCGATCTCGGCGGACCGGCGGCCGCGCACCAGCGCCGCCAGGTTCCAGGCCGGCAGCTCGCCCCACAGGTGCCGGTGCTCGGGCAGCGCCAGAAAGTCGGCGGCGGCGTCGAGCTCCTCGGCGAGGTGGCCGCGCACGTCGAGGTAGTGGATGCAGGGCCGGCTCGCCGGATGGCCGCCGAGGGCCGTCCGCGTGTCGCGGATGAGGATCGCGATCGGCTGCATGCCGCTGACGTCAGCGAGCTGCGAGAACGGGATCGGCAGCCGGGCCCGCCGCGTCTTCACGGCGGGCGCCGCGGCCGGCGAACCGGCCGGCAGCCTGGCGGCGAGCGACTCCATCGCGGCCCTGACTCCCCGACGCCGGCCGGGCTCGTCCGGGGCCGCCCCGAGGTCGCCGGCGTCGCTGCCGGCGATGGTTTCCGCCCACGCCACGCAGGCTGGGTCGTTGACGCACCAGGTCAGGGCCGGGGCGACGATGTCGACGAGGTCGTTGACGACGAGGTTGCGGAACGTGGTCGGGAGCAGGTCGTCGCCCAGGCAGGGCTCGGCGGTGAGGGTGATCTCCGCGCCGTGCCCCTTCCGCGTGTGCTTGCCGGGGCGGATCGAGACCGGAATCCGCACGAGGTTCAGGGAGTATCCGGGGGAGTCGGCGGTGTCGTCTCCCTCGTTGACCCGCCTCAGCTGCTGGAGGTGGGAGATGTAGCGGGACATCTGGTCGAGGTGCACGGTCGGCTCCAGCGACAGCGGCGCGTCGTCGAACTGGAACCCGGCGGGTGCCGACGGGATGGCGAAGGGCGCCGTGCGGGCGATCACGACCGGGTCCGACCGGCCGACGGACTCGTTCGTCGTGGGCAGGAGACCCTGGATCGACGTGATCACGTTGTTGGACGGGGCGACGTCGGGAACGGCCACGTCCTGCGGGCCGCGGCGCCCGCCGGCCGCCGACTGGATCGCCAGCGCCATGCCGACGAAGGCCTGGTCGCTGCGGCGGATCGCGGCGGTCGTCCGCTCGGTGAACAGCCCGAGCTGCCGCCGCAGCTGGTCCTCGTACTCGGCGCGGTGCCGCAGGAGCCGGCTCTGGCCCCAGACGTCCGGCTCCTTGGCGACGATCGAGCCGTGGGCGTCGATGTGGTGCTTGAGCCAGTCGATCTGCGCCGCGAGTTCCTCGACGCGGTCGTCGCAGCCGCTCGGCGGCCGCTGGCGGTGGATGGCCTTGATCGGGGCGGCGATGCCCCGAAAGAGTCGGCCGGTGTCACCGGCCGGGGCGTCGGCGGCGGTCGCGGCCGCCAGGAGGCAGGCCGCGACCGCGGGGGCGAGGCGGGTCCTGGGCACGGGCGAGCCTTTCTTGCGGAGGGGCCAGCTATGGGGGACACTTTCCCCCTGTCAAGGTGACGGCACCCAACGGATCGGCCGGATCGTCCGGCGGATTCATCCGGGCCGATGCGACCGCGCCGGCCGCCCGCAGGTTGCCCACCTTCGCAGGGAGCCAGTGATGCCCGTCGTCCGCCGTCCCCCCGTGCAGTGCTTCGTGCCGCCGTACATCGTCGAGCACATGAGCCGCTCCGCCGACCCTGTCGTCCGCGAGCGGGCCGTGACCGGGCTGGCCCACGCCGCGGCGGTGCGGGCCGTCCGCGCCTTCGCCCAACGGATGCCGGCGCTCCTGGTGGCGCCGTCCCCCACGGGCAGGCGGAACCGGCTCGTCTACGACGCCCGGGGCCGGGACCGCCTGCCCGGCACGCTCGTGCGGAGCGAGGGGGAGCCGCAGGCGGCCGACGTCGCGGTCAACGAGGCCTACGACCACTCGGGGGCGACCTACGACTTCTTCCGCGAGCTCTTCGGCCGCGAGTCGCTCGACGACGCCGGGATGACGCTCATCTCCAGCGTCCACGTCGGCGAGGCCGACGGGGCCGGGACGTACCAGCCGATGAGCAACGCCTTCTGGGACGGCAGGCAGATGGCCTACGGCGACGGGGACGGCGAAGTCTTCACGCGGTTCACGCAGGCCCTCGACGTCGTGGCCCACGAGCTGACCCACGGCGTCCAGGCCTCCACGAGCAACCTCGTCTACCGCGGGCAGTCGGGCGCGCTCAACGAGCACTTCGCCGACGTGTTCGGCGTGCTCGTGCGGCAGTGGCGGTTGGGGGAACCGGCGGAGACGGCCAGCTGGCTCGTCGGGGCCGGGGTGCTCGTGCCGGCGCCGACGCGGCGGGGCATCCGGGACATGGAGCATCCGGGGACCGCCTTCGGCGACGATCCCGCCCTCGGCAGCGACCCGCAGCCCGACCACATGGACCGCATCTACGACGGCCCGAGCGACTTCGGAGGCGTGCACGTCAACTCCGGCATCCCCAACCGCGCCTTCGTGCTCCTGGCGCGTGCGCTCGGCGGACCGGCCTGGGAGACGGCCGGCCGCATCTGGTACGACGCGATGCTCCAGCTCTCGCAGCGGAGCCGGTTCGCCGACATGGCGCGGCTCACGGCGCAGATCGCCGGCGATCGGTTCGACGCCGCCACGAAAAAGGCGGTCAAGGCGGCGTGGAAGAAGGTCGGACTGGGCTGACCGTCAGCCCGGCGCGGGCCGGCACCGCCGCCACGCCGCCACGAAGCCGTCGGCGGCGCGGCGGACGACCGCCGGCGACATGCCGGGCTTGTAAAGAGCCGAACCCAGGCCGAATCCGTGGGCGCCGGCCGCGACGAATGCCGCCATCGTCTCGGGCGCGACGCCGCCCACTGGGATCAGGGCCAGGTCGCGCGGGAATACGGCCCGCCAGGCTTTCACCACCGGCGGCCCGAGCTGCTCGGCCGGAAAGAGCTTCAGCGCGTCGGCGCCCGCCTCGATGGCCGCGAAACCCTCGGTCGGCGTCGCGACGCCGGGGGCGCTGGCCAGGCCCGCCATCTTCGTCGCCCTGATCACCGCCGGATTTGCGTTCGGCGAGACGATCAGCCCGCCGCCGGCCGCCGCGACCTCGCCGACCTGGCCGACCGTCAGCACCGTCCCGGCGCCGACGACGATGTCGGCGGCCATGTCCGCCGCGAGGCGGCCGATGCTCTCCAGCGGCTCGGGGGAGTTCAGCGGGATCTCGATCACGCGGAAGCCCGCGGCGCGGAGCTCGCGGCCCACCGGGACGATCTCGGCCGGCGTGATGCCCCGCAGGATGGCGATCAGCGGGAGCTCGGCGAACCGCGTCGTGAACGAGCAGGTGTCAGGCATGCGGCGCGGCCCTCGGGGATGACGCGGGCCCCGCCGGGGCCGCGGCGACGAGCCCCGCCGCCACCGCGATCCGCCAGAGTCCCGCCGCGGCAGTGTCGTCGATCACGTCGGGGGAGTCGATGGCGAACTCCGTGAACGCCAGGCGGTACCGCGCGCACAGCCCGGGGTCGCCGATCACGGCGAGCCGCCGCGGAGCCGCGTTGTTCCGGGCGGCCAGGCCGCCGCGGATCTCCTCGCCGACGAGCAGGCCCGAGAGGTAATCGAGCGTCGCCTCCGCCGGCAGGTCACCCACGAGGAACAGGCTGCGGGTGGAGAACAGCCGGCCGGCCACGCCCGCGGCGCCGCTCTCCCGGGCCGTCCGCAGTCCGCGGAGGAAGGCCTCGTCGCAGTCGTTCCCGGCGCCGATGCTCTCGCGGGCGGGTCGGCCGAGGATGGAGTGGTCGCGGAGCACCGCGAAGAGCTCGCCGGTCATGTGCGTCGAAAACCGTTCGAGCCGGCCGGCCCGGACCGTCACCCACTTGCTGTGGGTTCC
>JBIIUP010000014.1:0-25679 GCA_044339885.1 Pirellulales bacterium
GACGTGCACGTGGGCGAAGCCGCCCCGCCCGCCCCCGTCACCGGTGCCGAAGAAGTCGGCGACGGCGGCGGCCGACTCCAGGCGGACCGTCCGCTCGTCGCGGAACGCCCGGGCCCGGTCGAAGAGTCCCTGCTGGATCTCCGCCAGCAGCGCCGGGACCCGCGCCGCGAACTCGGCCAGCGGCACGGCCGAGCGCTCCTTCACGCCGCGGTCGCGGCGCATCACGCTCACGGACCCGGCGGCCAGGTCCCGCGGCCCGATCTCGACCCGCACCGGCACGCCCTGCTTCACGTGCTGCCAGACCTTGTCGCCGCCGCGGATGTCGCGGGCGTCGATCCGCGACCGCACCGGCTCGTGGCCGAACGACTGCGCGGCGAGCTCGCGCTGGAGCGCCCGGCAGGCGTCGAGCACGGCGGTCCGCTCCTCGTCGGTGCGGTGGATCGGCAGGATGACCACCTGCGTCGGGGCGATCCGCGGCGGCAGCACGAGGCCGTCGTCGTCGGAGTGCGTCATGATCACGGCGCCGATGAGCCGCGTCGAGACGCCCCAGGAGGTCGTCCAGCAGAATTCCTCGGCGCCGCTCGTGCCGGCAAACTTGATGTTCTGCGCCCGGGCGAAGTTCTGCCCCAGGAAGTGCGACGTGCCCGCCTGGAGGGCCTTGCCGTCCTGCATCATCGCCTCGATGGAGTAGGTGTCGACCGCGCCGGGAAACCTTTCGGCGGCCGGCTTGGGCCCCTTCACGACCGGCATGGCCAGGTCGCGCTCGGCGAACGTCGCGTAGATGTCGAGCATCCGCAGGGTCTCCTCCACGGCCTCCTCGGCCGTGGCGTGCGCCGTGTGCCCCTCCTGCCAGAGGAACTCGGCCGTCCGCAGGAAGACCCGGGGCCGCATCTCCCAGCGGACGACGTTGGCCCATTGGTTGACGAGCATCGGCAGGTCGCGCCACGACTGGATCCACTTGGCGTACATCGCGCCGATGATGGTCTCGCTCGTGGGCCGCACCACGAGCGGCTCCTCGAGCTTGCCGGTCGGGATCAGCCTGCCGTCGGGCCCCAGTTCCAGGCGGTGGTGGGTGACGACGGCGCACTCCTTGGCGAACCCCTCGACGTGCTTGGCCTCCTGCTCGAGGTACGACAGCGGGATGAACAGCGGAAAGTAGGCGTTCTGGTGGCCCGTGGCCTTGAACATCCCGTCGAGGATGCCCTGCATGCGTTCCCAGATCGCGTAGCCGTGGGGCTTGATGACCATGCAGCCGCGGACGGGCGACTGGTCGGCGAGGTCGGCGGCGCGCACGACCTGCTGGTACCACTCGGGATAGTCCTGGGACCGCGTGGGCGAGATGGCATGGTCGGGCATGGGAACCTCCGGGGGGCCGGGATTGTAGTCGCTGCTTGTGGCCCGCGGGAAACGCCCCGTAGACTCCGCCGCATGCCCCGGCGCCTGATCACCGAACTTCAGCCCCAGGCGCGGATCGACCAGGTGTTCCTGGCGACCCACAAGCAGCTGCGGCCGAACCGCAACGGGCAGCTCTACCTGCAGGTCGACCTCGCCGACAAGAGCGGCGCGATCACCGGCCGGCTCTGGAACGCGTCGGATGCCGACTACGAGGCCTTCGAGGACGGCGACTACGTCCGCGTCGAGGGGAGCACGCAGCTCTACTCGGGCGCCCTGCAGATCATCGTCACCGCGATCGAGCGGGCCGATCCGCGGTCGATCGACGAGACCGAGTTCCGGGTGCTCTCGACCGCCGACCTGGCCCGGCTGGACGCCGAACTGCGGGGCATCCTGGGCACGATCCGCTCGGCCCCGTTGCAGCAGCTCGTCGCCGAGGTGCTCGCCGACGGGCCGCTCATGGAGGCCTTCGCCCGCTGCCCGGCCGGCGTCAAGCACCACCACGCCCACGCCGGCGGCCTGCTCGACCACGTGGTGAACCTGCTGCGGCTGGCTGACCGGGTCGCGCCGCTCTACCCCGCCCTCGACCGCGATCTCCTCCTCGTCGGGGTGCTCCTCCACGACATCGGCAAGACGGTCGAGCTGGAGAGCGAGCGCGGCTTCTCGTACACCGATCCGGGGCAGCTGCTCGGCCACGTGCTCCTGGGGCTGGAGATCGTCGAGGAGAAGATCCGTGCCGTGGAGTCCGGTGGCGGCGGCCCGTTTCCCGCCGAGGCGGCGCTGCGGGTCAAGCACATGATCGCCAGCCACCACGGCCACTACGAGTTCGGTGCGCCGAAGCTGCCGATGACGCTGGAGGCCCTCGCCCTGCACCACCTCGACCACCTCGACGCCCAGCTGGCGGGCGTGACGCAGCTGATGCGGAACGAGGCCTCGATCGAGGGGGGCTGGACGCAGTGGCAGCAGCACCAGGGGCGGCGGTTCTTCCGGGGCCGCGACTCGAGCGCATCCGAGCCATGAGAAGCGGTGTCCTGGCAAACCAGGCGACGAGGCGAAGGGGGTCGGCGAACGCTCGAGGAGCCTTGGGCCGCCTCGGCCCACAGCGACGAGACTTTTGCCGCCCCCGAGCCGGCGATCCACGGAAGCCGCATGCGGTCTAGCAGGATCCGGCGGCCGCGCCGGCCGCAGCACGACGGCCGCGGCCTCGCGACCGTACGATAGGGCCACGCAGACGCCATGGCACCCAAGCGATCCAAGCCCGAGCGATCCAAGCCCGCGGGCCGGCCGGGTCGCCCGTCGCGCGGGGGCAGCGGCGACGACGAGGGCGTGATCGGCACCTTCCGGCGGATGGCGGGGGGCTACGGGTTCGTGCGGCCGCTCGACGCGGCGCCGGGGGACCGAACCACCGACGTCCACGTGGCGGCGGCGGGCTGCCGGGACGCGGCGTCCGGCGACACGGTCCGGGTCAGGCTGACTCAGACGCGGGACGTCCGCCGTCCCGGCCCCTCCGGCGAGATCGCGGAGATCGTCCGCCGCCGCACCACGCGGTTCGTCGGCGGCTACTTCGAGGCCGCCGGTTCCGGCTGGGTCCAGATCGACGGCACCGGATTCGCGCGTGCGGTGTCGGTCGGCGATCCGGGGGCCAAGGGGGTGCGGCCCAAGGACAAGGTCGTCGTGGAGATGGTCCGCTTCCCCACGCACCTCCGCGACGGCGAGGGCGTGATCGTCGAGGTCCTCGGCAGGGCCGGCGACGTCGGCGTCGACACGCAGACGGTGATCCACGAGTTCGGCCTGCCCGGCCCGTTCCCCGAGGTGGCGCTCGACGACGCGCGGAAGCAGGCCGAGCGGTTCGCCGAGGAGGTGCCGCCGGGCCGCCGCGACCTCACCGGCCGCACGGTCGTGACGATCGACCCGATCGACGCCCGCGACTTCGACGACGCGATCTCGCTGGAGCGGGTCGAGCGCGGCCACTGGCTGCTCGGCGTGCACATCGCCGACGTTTCGCACTTCGTCCGCGAGGGCTCGCCGCTCGACCAGGAGGCCCGCAGCCGCGGCACGAGCGTCTACCTGCCCGACCGGGTCATCCCCATGCTCCCGGAGATCGTCTCCAACAACCTCGCCAGCCTGCAGCCGGGCCGGCTGCGGTACGCGCGGACCTGCTGGATCGAGTTCACGCCCGAGGGGATCCCGGTGCACTCCGCCGTCGAGATCTCGGCGATCCGCAGCGCGCGGCGGTTCACCTACGAGGAGGTCGACGTCTTCCTCGCCGACCCCGACACGCCCGCGGTCGAGATGACCCCGGAGGTGCGGGCCCTGCTCGGGCGGATGCGCGACCTGGCACGCATCCTCCGGGCGCGGCGGACGGCCAGGGGGGCCCTCCAGCTGGAGAGGCCGGAGGTGAAGATCGACCTGGATCGCGACGGCCGGGTGTCCGGCGCCCACGTCGTCGAGAACACCGAGAGCCACCGGATCATCGAGGAGTTCATGCTCGCGGCCAACGAGGCCGTCGCCACGGCGCTGGCCGCGGCCGGCGCGGGATTCCTCCGCCGCATCCATCCCGCGCCCGACCCGCGGAAGCTCCGCCAGTTGACGGAGTTCGTCTCCGAGCTCGGGTTCGAAGTCGACACGCTCGAGAGCCGCTTCGAATTGCAGCGGCTGCTCGACATGGCCCGGGGGCGGCCGGAGGAGCACGCGGTGCACTACGCCGTCCTCCGCAGCCTGACCAGGGCCGCCTACGGGCCGCAGGAGGACGGGCACTACGCGCTGGCGAGCGACTGCTACTGCCACTTCACATCGCCGATTCGCCGCTACCCCGACCTCCAGGTCCACCGGGCGCTCGACGGCCTGGCCGCCGGCCGCCGGCCGCCGGCCGAGGGGCTCGTGCGGCTGGGTGCGGAGTGTTCGGAACTCGAGCGTCGTGCCGAGGCGGCCGAGCGGGAACTGGTGAAGCTCAAGCTGCTGCTGTTCCTCAAGGGTCGGATCGGCGAGGAGATGGATGCCGTGGTGACCGGCGTCGAGGCCTTCGGGCTGTTCGTGCAGGGCCTCGCCATCCCGGCCGAGGGGCTCGTGCCGCTCGACACCCTCCCCGACGACAGCTACCGCTACGACCGCGCCAGCCACACGCTCGCCGGCCGCCGCGCGGGGCAGTCGTTCCGGCTCGGCGACCGGGTGCGGGTGGCGGTGGCCCGCGTCGACCTCGATCGTCGCGAACTCGACTTCCGGCTCGTGGGCCGCGGCCGGCGTGCTCCGCGGGCCGCCGGCGGGCGGCCGCGGCCGTCGAAGCCGGCCGGTCGTCCCGCCGGTGCCAAGCGGCGGCGCCGCTGACGGCCGGGCGGGCTCTGCTACCATTCCCCGGTTCCGTTCCCGCCGGCCCCGAGGATGCCCCGCGCCGTGACCGCTCCCCTGCCCACCACCCCGCTGTGTCCCTGGCACGAGGCCCACGGTGGCCGCATGGTCGAGTTCGCTGGCTGGCGGATGCCCGTGCAGTATTCGTCGATCGTCGACGAGCACCTGGCGACGCGGCAGGCGGCGGGCCTGTTCGACGTGTCGCACATGGGCCGGCTCGCCATCGACGGCCCGGCGGGACTGGAATGGCTGGAGTCGCTGCTCACCCGCAGGGTCGCGGACATCGCCGTCGGCCAGGCGCGGTACACGCTCGTCACCGCCGACGCCGCCGGCGGGATCGCGATCCTCGACGACGCGCTGGTTACCCGCGAGGCCGACGCGGCCGACGGCACTCCGCGGCTGGCGATGGTCGTCAACGCGAGCAACCGGGCCCGGGTGGTGGACTGGCTCCGCAGCCGGCTGCCGCGGGACGGCGTGACGCTCGTCGACCGCTCGGCCGACACGGCGATGATCGCCGTGCAGGGGCCGCTGGCGGTCGGACTCGTCGCGGGCCTCGCCCCGGCCGCCGACGCCGCGCGGATCGTGGCGCTGGGAAACTACCGGGCGACCCGGGCCACGGTGGCGGGCGTGGCCGCGGCCGTCAGCCGGACCGGCTACACCGGCGAGGACGGCGTGGAACTGGTGGTGCCGGCAGCGGCGGCCGTCGACGTCTGGGAGGCCCTCCACGCCGCGGGAGCGGACCGCGGCCTGCGGGCCTGCGGACTGGGCGCCCGCGACACCCTGCGGCTCGAGGCCGGCATGCCGCTCTACGGCCACGAACTCGTCGCCACCAGCGACCCCTTCGCGATCGGCCTGGGACTCGCCGTGAACCTGGAGGGAGTCGATGGACGGCCGCGGAACTTCCCCGGCGCGGCGGACTTCCGCGGGATGAAGACCCGGGCCCCGGGCCGAGTCCGCGTGGGGCTGGCGGCGGACCCCCGCCGCGCCGCCCGCGAGGGGGCGGCCGTCCGCCGCGGCGGGGCCGAGGTGGGCGTCGTGACGAGCGGCAGCTTCTGCCCCACGCTCGGCCACGCGGCGGCGATGGCGCTGGTCGATCGCGAGCTGGCCGCCGTGGGCACCGAGTTGGAGGTCGTCGTCCGCGACCAGCCGCAGGCCGCGCGGGTCGTGCCGCTCCCCTTCTACCGTCGACCTTCCCCACGGACCTGACGCGATCCGCTATTCTGCGGCGGATTGTCCCTATCCCACACCGGAGGCGTGCATGGCGGCGGAGCTGAAGTTCGCGAAGTCCCACGAGTGGGCCCGTCCGGAGGACGGCGGTCTGGTTTCGGTCGGCATCTCCTCGTACGCCGTCGAGGCGCTCACCGATCTCGTGTTCATGCAGCTGCCCGCGGTCGGCAAGCGGGTCAAGGCTGGGGAGTCGCTCGGCGAGATCGAGAGCGTGAAGGCCGTCAGCGACATCTACGCGCCGATCTCGGGCGAGGTCGTGGAGGTCAATACGGCCCTCCCCAACCAGCTCGAGACGCTCGGCAAGGATCCCTACGGGGGCGGCTGGATCGCCCGGATCAAGCCCGACGATCCGGCGGAACTCGGCGGCCTGCTCGACCGGGCGGCCTACGATGCACATCTCAAGAGCCAGTCTCATTGATCCGGCCGCGGCCGGCCCGCCGGGGCGGGACGTCGCCGTCTGGTGGGATGGGGCGGCCGACGGCGCCGACAACATGGCGGCCGACGAGCTGCTCGCGGCGGAGGCGATCAGCACCGGCGGTCTCGTCGTGCGGCTCTACGGGTGGAGGGTGCCGACGCTCTCGCTCGGTGCCTTCCAGCCCCTGGCGACGGCCCGCACGCTCGACGGGATCGACCGCGTCGCCATCGTGCGGCGGCCCAGTGGGGGAGGCGCGATCCTGCACGGGACGGACGTCACCTATGCCGCGGCCGTGCCGCGGGAGCATCCGCTCGGCCGCGCGCCGCAGCCGCTCTACGACGTGATGCACGCGGCCCTCGTCGAGTCGCTGGCCGCCCGAGGAATCGCGGCGCGTCTGAGCGGCGCGGCCGAGCTGGCCGCCCGCCCGGAGCCCGAGGGGTTGCTCTGCTTCGACCGGCGGGCTGCCGGGGACGTCGTGGCGCCGCCGCCCGGCCGGGCGGCGGCGCCGGGCGACCCGAAGATCCTGGGCAGCGCCCAGCGGCGGCTCGCGGGTGCCGTCGTCCAGCACGGGAGCCTGCTCGTACGGGCCGGCACGGCGCTGGCCCGGGCGGCCGATCATCCCGGGCTCGACGATCTCCACCCGGGCTTCGCCGCCGACGTCCCGGCCTTCGTGTCGGGGTGGCTCGAGCGGGTGGCCGCCGGCCTCGGCGGCCGGGTGATCCGCCAGGCCGGAGACTTCCTGCGGGACCGCGGCACGGAGGTCGCGAGGGTCGCGGCCGGGTATCGGGAAGCCGGGTGGCTGGGCCGCCGCTGACCGCTCCGCCGGCGGCGTTACCACCCCGCGTTTTGTCGACGGGCACGGCATGGTGGTGATGACGACGGTCCTATTGGTAGAGTAAAAGACGGTTCCCGAGCCCGCCGTGTCCGCCGCGTCTTCCCCGCCCCGCCCTGCCCCGTCGCCACCGTGATGCCGGCTGACGCCGGCCCCTCCCCTGATTCCAGGTCTCCCATGATCACGAAGCTGATCGTCGCGTCGGGCAAGAGTGCGGGCCGGGTGATCACGGTGAAGCGGAACCGGCTCCTCATCGGCAGGGCCGAGGAGTGCGACATCCGCCCGTTGAGCGAAGACGTCAGCCGGAAGCACTGTGCCGTGATCGTGGGGCCGGCCGCCGTGTGGGTGGAGGATCTCGGCAGCCGCAACGGCACCTACGTCGACGGCACGCGGATCACGGCGAAGACCCAGGTGGCCGACGGCGCGATCATCCGCGTCGGATCGCTCGAACTGAAGGTGTCGTGCGTGGACGCGGCCGCGAAGGCCGGCTCGGACGACGACGTGTCGCGGTGGCTCATGACCGACGACCAGCCGGCGGGGATGTTCGACACCACGCAGACGCTCCCCGCCGCGCCGGCCGCGGAGGCCGACTCGTCGCCCGCGTCGCCCGCCGCTGCCGGCGGCTCGACGGCCCGGCCGGAGCCGGCGGAAGCGATGGCCGACGAGACCCAGGCGGGGCGATCCTCGTCGTCCCTGGCGATCGATGCCATCAAGGCGGGTCGGGCCGCGAAGCCGGGCACGCTGCCGATGCAGGCCAAGAAGGGGACCGACTCTTCGCGTGACGCCGCCGCCGAGGCCCTGAAGAAATTCTTCGAGAACCGGTGATGCCGGTCGTGCCGGTCGTGCGGCTGCGGCCCGGTTCTGCCGGCCCGAACCAGCGGCAGTCCACGGAAATCTTCGCTGACCGGGCAGGTCACCGCAGCCGGCATGGGGCATAGTTTCGGCAGAGTCTTCCACGGCGTCGGCACGAGCCGGCGCGGGGAAGCAACCCGCCCGAGGAGCCCCGTCATGATCGCCGCCAGCAGCCTGACCCTGAAGCCGTCCCGGACCTCCCGCCGTCGCCGGATCGACCCGACGACCTGCGAACGCGACTACCTGCCCGAGGAGGTGGAGTTCATGCAGGCGTTGGAGCGGTACAAGCGGGCCAGCGGCCGGATGTTTCCCACCTGCAGCGAGGTGCTCGAGGTGGTGCGGTCGCTCGGCTACCGGCGGGTCGAATCGGCCTGAAGCCGTCCCCCTTGGGCCGCAAGCCTAGCAGTCTGTGGAACAAGTCTGCCGGAGCAGGATGCGACGACTGCCGACCGTGGAAACCCTCGGCGTTTTCACCGGTCGGTGAAGTGGAAAAAGGCCATGGAGGGCTTTTTCCATGCACAGCTGGGGGGCTGGGCCGGCCTGGGCGACCTTGTTTCGGTCCGGTGCCGGGAGGTAACGTCCCCGCCCCTCTCGCCCCGGAGCCAGCCCGTGTTCCTCCGCCGTCCGATCGCGCTGGCACTCCTGGCACTGCCCTGTGCCGGCTGCGGATGGATGGCCCGCAACGACAACGCCGAGGGCGTGCGGCTCTACCAGCAGGGCAACTACCTCGGGGCGGTGAACCACTTCCAGCAGGCGCTGGCCCGTCAGCCCGGCAACGCCGATTGCTTCTACAACCTCGGGGCGACCTACCACCAGCAGGCGAAGCTCTTCAGCCGGCCCCCCGACAGGGCGACGGCCGAGCAGTACTACCACCTCTGCCTGGCGCGGAATCCCGGTCACGAGGCCTGCCAGCGGTCGCTGGCGGTGCTGCTCGTGGAGGGGGGGCGCGACGCCGAGGCGGTGGCCCAGCTCCAGTCATGGGCCCGGATCCAGCCGCAGAATCCGGCGCCCCACGTCGAGCTGGCGCGGCTCTACCACGAGCACGGTGACCTCCGCGAGGCCGAGAACCAGCTCTCCGACGCGCTCGCCGTGGATCCCAATGACCCGCGAACCCTCGTGGCGCTCGGCAGCCTGCGGGAACTTTCGGGCGATCCCGGTCAGGCGCTCACCAACTACTCCCGGGCCCTGGCGGTCGATCCCGCGCAGCCGGTCGTAGCGGCCCGGGCTGCGGAGCTGCAGTCCGCGACGACCGGGCGGATGGCCATGCAGCCTGCTGCCGGGCAGCCGCCGCCGGGCGTTCCCTATCCACCCGCCAGCGTGGTCCGTTGACCGGCCTCCCGTGGGGCTTCTATCCTGCGGCGGCTCCAGGGCCACGTTGGCCCGGACGGACGAGCCCTCCGAGGAGTTCACGGTGGCGACTGTTGCCCAGCGGGTGTTCAATTTCTCCCCGGGGCCGGCCGTGCTCCCGCTGGAGGTGCTCGAGGAGGCGCAGGCCGATCTCCTGGCGCTGCCCGGGGTCGGCAGTTCGATCCTCGAAATCAGCCACCGCAGTCCGGCTTTCGATCAAATCCTCGAGGACACCCTCGCCGGCCTCCGGCAGCTGCTCGCCGTCGGCGACGAGCACGAAGTCGTGCTCCTCCAGGGGGGCGCGAGCCTCCAGTTCTCCATGGTGCCGATGAACCTGCTCCGGGGGCAGACGGCAGCCGCCGACTACATCCTCACCGGCACGTGGGGCGCGACCGCGGTCAAGGAGGCCCGCCGCGAGGGGCGGGTGCACGTCGCCTGGGACGGCGCCGAGGCCCGGTACGACCGGCTGCCGGCGGCCGACGAGATCCGGCTCTCCGCGGCCCCCGCCTACGTTCACGTCACGAGCAACGAGACGATCCAGGGCGTCCAGTGGAAGCGGGAGCCCGACGTGGGAACCGCGCCGCTGGTGTGCGACTGCTCGAGCGACTTCCTCTCGCGTCCCATCGACGTGCCGCGGTACGGCCTGATCTACGCCTGCGCCCAGAAGAACGCGGGGATCGCCGGCGTGACGGTCGTCATCATCCGCAAGGATCTGCTGGCCCGGTGCCGGGACGACCTGCCGACGATGCTCGACTACCGGACGTTCGCGAAGAACGGGTCCCGGCCGAACACGCCCCCGACCTTCGCCATCTACGTCCTCGGCCTCGTCTGCCGCTGGCTCCGCGACTCGATGGGAGGCCTCGCCGGGATGGCGCGTCACAATGCCGCCAAGGCCGGGATCCTCTACGACGTCCTCGACGGCTCCGGTGGCTTCTACGCCGGCCACGCCCGGCCGGACTGCCGGTCCGACATGAACGTCACCTTCCGGATGCCCGACGACGAGGCGGAACGGAAGTTCCTGGCCGGCGCGACGGCCCGGGGCCTGGTCGACCTGAAGGGGCATCGCTCCGTGGGTGGCATCCGGGCGAGCATCTACAACGCGATGCCGCTCGCCGGGGTGGAAGCCCTGCGTGACTGGATGCTCGAGTTTCAGGGCCAGAGCCGCGGCTGATTTCCCCCCTCCCGACCCCTCCGGACCATTCGCGACATGCCCTCGATCATCGTCCTCGATTCCCTCAGTGCCGACGGGCTGGCGCTCCTCGACGCCGCCGCGCGGTCCGGCATCAGCTACGAAGTCCGCACCGGGCTCTCGGGCGACGCCCTCCGCGAGGCGCTCGCGGCCCACGACGGGGCGATCTGCCGCAGCGGCGTGAAGATCACCGCCGCGGCGCTGGCCGGCAACACCCGGCTGCGGGCCATCGTCCGCGCCGGCGTCGGCACCGACAACATCGACAAGGAGGCGGCCACGCGGCAGGGCATCGTGGTCATGAACACGCCGGCCGGCAACACGGTGAGCACCGCGGAGCACGCCTTCGCCCTGCTGCTGGCGCTGTCGCGGAACGTGGCCGCCGCGGACGCCAGCCTGCGGTCCCACGCCTGGGACCGCGGCAAGTTCATGGGGGTGCAGCTGGCCGGCAAGAAGCTGGGCATCGTCGGCCTGGGGCGGATCGGCCAGGCCGTCGCCAGCCGGGCCCGGGCCTTCGACATGCAGATCCTGGGCTTCGACCCGTTTCTCTCGCCGGACCGGGCCGCGGACCTCGGCGTGGAGCTCGTGGACAACGTCCGCGGCCTGCTGCCGCTGGTCGACTATCTCACGGTGCACACGCCGCTCACCGACGAGACGCGGCACCTGGTGGGCATGGAGGAACTGGCCATCCTCAAGCCGGGCATCCGCCTCGTGAACTGCGCCCGCGGCGGGATCTACGACGAGAAGGCGCTCGTGACCGGCCTCCAGAGCGGGGTCATCGGGGGGGTCGCGCTCGATGTCTTCGAGAAGGAGCCGTGCACCGACAGCCCCCTGTTCGGCATGCCGGGCGTGCTCGTGACGCCGCACCTCGGGGCGAGCACCGAGGAAGCGCAGTCGCAGGTGGCGGTCGAGGGCGTCGGCCTGCTCGTCGACTTCCTCACCACGGGAACGATCCGTCACGCCGTGAACTCCGCGGCGATCGACCCGGCCGAGCTGGAGGGTGTGCGGGGCTTCCTGGAACTGGCCTGGCGGCTCGGGCTCCTGGTCGCGCAGCTGGACGACGGCCCGCCGCGGTCGTGTTCGGTCGCCTACCGCGGCGAGATCGCCACGCGGAACACGCGGCTGGTGACCGCGGCCTTCGCCGCGGGCCTCCTGGAGACGGCCATCGAGGACGTGAACATCGTCAACAGCGAACTGCTGCTCCGCGAGCGGGGCATCGATCTCATCGAGCAGAGCCGGACCGACCCGGGGGCGTTCAGTTCGGTGGTGGCGGTCGACCTGGCCTCCGCGGGCGGACTGCACCGTGCCGCCGGCACCCTGTTCGGCCATTCGATGCCGCGGCTGGTCCAGCTGGAGGGGCACCGGCTGGAGGCCTACCTCGACGGCACGCTGCTGGTGTTCACCCACCACGACGTGCCCGGGATCATCGGCCGGGTGGGCACCATCTGCGGCTCGTACGACGTGAACATCGCCCAGATGAGCGTGGGCCGAACGGCTCCCGGCGGCGATGCGATCGGCGTGCTCAACCTCGACCAGAAGCCGTCGGCGGAGGCCATCGCCGCGATCGAGGCCTGCCCCGGCATCCGGTCGGCGCGGGTCGTGACCCTGCCCGCCGCCGGGCAGCGGCCCCGGTGGCTGCCGGCCGCGGCGCGCACGGTCCGGCCGGCGGCGGCCAGCCGCGCGTGAGCATCCGTCGCCGGTCTGTTTGACGGGCCGACCCCGCCCCAGCACAATCAATGTTCGAGCCCGCCTTGAGCTTCGCTCGGACGCGAATCCGGTTTCCATGAGCCGCATGCCATCCGTCGCCGCCCGCCGTTCGCGACTCCGAGCGGGTGCCGGTCCGCTGGGCCGCGTGGCCATGCTCGCGGCGATCGCGGTGCTGGCCGCCGCCCCGCGGCCGGCCGCCGCCCAGACGAAGGCTCCGGCGCGGCCGGCGGGCAAGGCCGCCGCTCCGGCCTCCGAGCCGGTGCTCGACGCCACCGTTCGCCAGCTCCTCGAGAAGCTCGAGGAGCGGGAGATGCCCGACGTCGTCATCTGGGTTCTCGACCGGGTCGCGGCCGATCCGGCCGCGTCGGCCGGGATCAAGGCCGAGATCCCGTTCCGCCGGGCGGGCGCCCTGGTGGCCCTGAGCCGCAACGAGGCCGATGCGAAGAAGCGGGCTGCCCAGTTCGACTCGGCCCTGGAGCAGATCGACGCCTTCCTGGCGACGCAGCCGACCGGCCAGCAGGCGATCGACGCCTACACCCAGCGGGGCAACCTGCTCGTCGAACGCGGCCGGATGCGGCTGGAGCAGGCGAAGCGGCCCAGCGCCGACGTCGCGGCCCTGCGGGCCCAGGCCGCGGAATCGTTCACGCAGGCCATCAAGAGCCTCGAGGGCACCGCGAAGCCCGGCAAGCCGATCCCGACGGTCACCAACGCCGAGGACGCCGTGATCAAGGAATACCGTGACGTGCGGGACGCGATCGCGGAACTCAAGGGTGAAGAGAAGCCGGCGGATCCCAAGGCGGGAAGCAAGGGCCCGCCGCGGCCGGTGCGGCGTGCGGTGGGTGGGGAGAAGCAGAAGGAGCTCCAGCGGCTGGAGGCCCTGCTGGAGCAGCTCAAGGTGAAGCTCGTGCAGACCCGGCTCATGGTCGGCAGCGCCTACTTCGAGAAGGCGAAGGCCTTCGAGAAGGGGTCGCCCGAGTGGAAGACCGCGGTCCAGGAGTCGACGAAGCAGTTCAAGGAGGTGGCCGACAAGTATTCGACGATGGGGGCCGGGCTGTTCGCCCGCTACTACGAGGGCCGCAACCACGCGGAGCTCGACGACAACAAGAAGGCCGTGGACACGCTGGCCGCCCTGGCGACCCTCGAGGCGAAGGCTCCCGTCGCGGTGCTGCTCCGCTCCAAGGCGCTGGCGACCTCGCTGGGGTGCTGGATCGAGGACAAGCAGTTCGACAAGCTCGACGAGTCCGCCCGGAAGTTCGTGCTCGCCCCGCTGCCGAAGAATCCCGACGAGGACTGGCTGGCGATGAAGTACCGGGCGGCCGTGCTGCTCGACGGGCTGGCGGGAACGCTCGACGCCAAGGACAAGGCCGCCAAGGGCCTCGCGCAGCGGGACGCCAAGAAGCTCGCCATCGAGGTGGCCACCGCCAACGGGGCGTTCGCCGAGGAGGCTCGTGCGCTGGCCTCGAAGCTCGGCAAGGACGTGCCCGAGGGGGAGGAGGAGAAGACGTTCGCCTCGCTCGTCGCGGAGGCGCGGGTGCAGGTCACGACCTTCCAGGGCAAGCAGGCCGAGGCGAAGAAGCTCCAGTCCGAGGGCAAGGCGGAGGAGGCGGCGGCGGCGGCCACCCAGGCGGGCGCCGAACGCGACCGGGCGATCGCGATGTTCAACGAGGCCATCGCGCTGGCCGGCGAGGGGGGCGCGCAGGACGCCGCCGTGAACACGGCCCGCTACATGCTCACCTACCTCATGTACGACGCGAAGCGGTATCGCGAGGCCGCGGAGCTCGGCACGCTGCTGGCGACCCAGTTCCCCAACGCCATGGGCAGCAAGCAGGCCTCGATGATCGCGATGGCCAGCTGGCAGCAGCTGGTTCGTCAGCCCGATGCCGGCGGCGGGGACCCGAAGGCCGGCCTCATCGACCTGGCGACCGTCGTCGCCCGCACCTGGCCGCAGGAGGCCGAGGGGGGCGAGGCCTTCGGCATCCTGGCCAACGACGCGATCGACTCCCGCGACGCAGCGAAGATCATCGCGGCTGTCGATGCCGTGCCCGCGGCGTCCCCCAAGCGCGGCTCGATCCTGCAGCGGGCCGGCGCGGCACTGTGGCGGGAGGTCCAGCAGCAGGGGCGGCTCGAGGCTGGCGTGGGCGCGGCGCCGGACGTCGTCGCCGGCTGGAAGCAAAAGGCCACGGACTGGCTCGACGAGGGCCTCAAGGCGCCGCCGGTGACCGGCCCGTTGTTCAAGGCGCACGTGGCGGCGGCACTGGCCCGCGCGCAGATCGCCCTCGACGACGGTGATTCGAAGCTCGCGATCTCGATCCTCGAGAACACCGAGTACGGCCCGTGGACGGTCGTGACCGCCGACGCCGGCGATCCGACGCTCCGCGAGGGCTCGTTCGCCGAGGCCGCCCTCACGGTGGCGCTGCGGAGCTTCATCCAGGGGCAGGCGATCGACAAGGCGCAGCAGTCGATGGAGCGGCTGGAGACGCTCGCTGCCAAGGGCGACGGCGATGCCGCCCAGCGGCTCACGGCTATGTACTTCAACATGGGCCGCGAGCTCCAGGAGCAGCTGGAGCGGCTCGGCACCGGGCCGGAGGCAAGCAAGAACGCCGCCCCCATCCTGTCCGGGTTCGAGAAGTTCCTTGACGGCCTGTCGAAGCGCGACCCGAAGGTGGCCTCGCAAATCTGGGTGGCGACCACGTACCTCACGCTCGGGTCGGGCAAGGGCGGCGACTCGGTGGTGCCCGCGGACAAGGCGCAGCAGTACCTCAAGCGGGCGGGCGAGGTCTACGGGGGCCTGCTCGAGCGGAAGGGGGACGCGGAGATCGCGAAGTTCGAGCCGTCGATCCGCCTCAAGATGGCCAGCATCGCGCGGGCCCGCGGCGAGTGGGACGAGGCCCAGAAGCAGATCGACTGGATCCTGGCCGACCCGAAGCGGCAGAACTCGATCGACACGCAGTGGCAGGCGGCCG
This sequence comes from Pirellulales bacterium, assembly GCA_044339885.1. Lineage (GTDB taxonomy): Bacteria > Planctomycetota > Planctomycetia > Pirellulales > UBA1268 > QWPN01. The sequence goes on from JBIIUP010000014.1 coordinate 15,267, forward strand.
AACTGCTCCAGCTCGCGGGCCGGGCGATTGGCGCCAGCGACCCCGCCGGCGCCGAGCAGCGTCTCAAAGAGGCGATTTCGGGCCGGCCGCTGCCGCCGGGGCAGCCCGTCATCTGGGGTTGGGGCGTCCTGGCCAACAAGGTTTCGCGGCAGGCCTTCGCCGGGAACGACGAGAAGTCCCTCAAGGCCCGCGACCAGTTCTTCGAGGCCCGGCTCAACCTCGCCGCCTGCCTGCTCGACCGGGCGCGGCTGAAGGACAAGCCGGAGGAAGCCGCGAAGGACCTGGCCACGAAGGCGAAGTCGTCGATCGCCACCACCCGGAAGCTCCACGCGGACCTGGGGGGAGAGGCGTCCCGGGGCCGCTACGAGAAACTGCTGAAGGATGTCCAGATGCAACTGGATCCCGGCAACAAGAAGCCGGCCGGGTTCGCCGAACTTGATGCCGAGGCGGCAGCCGCCGCCGGTCCGCCCGTCGGGGCGAAGTGAGGTCATGGTGCCAAGGCTGTTCGCCACCTTCGTTCCAGAATCCCCTGCCGGGCGGCCGCAGCGCCGGCTCGCCGGGCTTCTGCTGGCCGGCGTCCTGGGCGGCCTGCTGCCGCAGGCAGCGTCCGCCCAGGCGCCCGATCGCGTCCGGCTCGTGCCGGGAACCCGGATCGGCGACAGGCCCCGCACGGAGGTCCAGGGGGAGATCGTCGCCATCTCGCCGGACGTGGTGGAGGTCCAGGAGCCGACGGGCGACGCGACGACGCCGCTGCCCGTCGACCGGATTCGCGAGGTGATGTTCGGCGGCGAGCCGGACTCGCTGCGGTCGGCCCGCGCGGTCTTGTTCCGCGGCGATCCGGCGGCCGATGTCCTGGCGGAGCTGGAGAAGGTCGAGGAGCAGGACCTTGCCGGCGCGGCGCCCAACATTCTGGCCGAGATGGCCTTCGTCAAGGCGGCGGCGGTGGCCCGCGCGACCACGGGCGCGAACGTCGCGGCGGCCGAGAAGGGGCTGCGGGACTTTCTCGTGAAGCACCCGAAGAGCCATCACGTCTACCGCGGCCAGGAGATGCTCGGCGACGTGCTGCTGGAGGCCGGTCGGTACGATGACGCGGCGGCCGCCTACGCGGCGCTCGAGCGGGGGCCGCCGGCGCTGCGGGTCCGCGCGGCTGCGGCGAAGGCCGGCGTCTTCTTCAAGCGGAAGCAGTACGAGGAGGCGGCGCGGGAATACGAGGCGGCGACCACTATCCAGACCGCGGCGGACGACGCCTCGAGCGCCGCGGAAAAGCTCGATGCCGACCTGGGCCGCGCGCGGTGCCTGACCCGTCTCGGCAAGGCCGCCGAGGCCGTGCCGCTGGCACGCCGCGTGATCGCCGCGTGCGACGCCGACGACCGGGATCTGCTCGGGCGGGCCTTCGCCACGCTGGGCGACGCCCATCGCGGCGTGCCCGGCCAGGAGCAGGATGCCGTGATCGCCTTCCTGACGGTCGACCTCGTCTACAACTCGTTTCCCGAGAGTCGTGCCGAGGCCCTGTTCAACCTGGTTGACCTGTGGCAGAAACTGCAGAACCCGGAGCGATCCCGGGCCGCCCGGCAGGATCTCGAATCCGCCTACCCCGACAGCCCGCAGGCGACGATGCTCAAGGCCGTCCAGCCGGCGGGCTGACGGGACCCATTCCTGAAAACCCTGGACAGTTCACTCGAGGAGCAGACCATGCAGTGGGACGCGACTGACAAGGCCACGAACATTCAAGGTACGTCCCGAAGCCGAAGCCTGGCTGCCTTCGCCGGGTGCTGCCTGGTAGCGGGCGGGCTCGTGGGGCTCTGGAGCGTCGCAATGGTGGCGCCCGTGCTCGTTGCCGCAGACGTGGCCGTCGCCCAGGACGAAGAGGTGGCCGATGCCGAGGGCGAACAGGAGGAGGGGCAGAGCTACCTCGCTTTTCTCTATGTGTCGCTGGGGCTGAAGTACGTGATCATATTCCTGGTGCTCTCCTTCGGGCTCGTGGCGCTGCTCGTGATGTGCTTCATGCAGTTCCGCAACGCCGTGATGATGCCGCCGGCCCTCAGTCAGCAGTTCGAGCAGCACCTCGAGCAGAAGCAGTACCAGGAGGCGTTCGAACTCGCCAAGTCGAGCGACTCGTACCTCGGGCACGTGCTGTCTGCAGGGATGGGGAAGCTCCAGTCGGGCTATCCCGCGGCCGTGGAGGCCATGCAGGCGGCTGAAGGCGAGGAGGCGATGAAACTGGAGCACAAGATCAGCTACGTCTCGCTCGTCGGAGCCTTGGCTCCGATGTTCGGGCTGCTGGGCACGGTGGACGGGATGGTGGCCGCATTCATGAAGATCGCCGGCAGCGACACGGCGCCGAAGCCCAAGGAGTTGGCGATCGGCATCTCCCAGGCGCTCGTGACGACGCTCATCGGGCTCTGGCTGGCGATTCCAGCCATCGCCTGCTACGGCCTCCTCAAGAACTGGCTCCAGCAGTTCAACGCCGACGTCGATGACGAGAGCATGCGATTGATGTCGCGGTTTCAGGGCATGGGCAAAAAGTAGGGCGGCTGGAAGCATTCCCAGCGGATTCAGCCATGGCGAAGCGATCAGGCGACGGGCCTTCCAAGACCGACATCGACATGACGCCGATGATCGACGTCACGTTTCAGCTGATCACGTTTTTCATCTTCACGCTGAACTTCTCGGAGGCCGAGCAGGACGAGCGGGTTCAGTTGCCCTTGAGCCAGTTGGCGAAGCCCGCCCAGGGGCCGTCGGAGAGTCCCCTTACCCTCCAGGTCATGCAGGATGGAAAGGTGATCTATGCGGGGGAAGCCGTCGCCCTGCGGGACATGGGCAGCTACCTCGAGAACGAGAAGCGGGTCATGCTCGCGGCGAACAAGGAGCCGAGTTCGGCGACGGTGATCCTCCGCGGAGACGGCCGCGTCAAAACCGGCCAGATGCAGGACTTGATCAAGGTCTGTCAGGAGAAGGGGTTCGAGAAATTCGTCCTCCGGGCCCAGTACGACGACAAGTGAACCCAGTACTACGACAAGTGAACTAGGAGCCGGCGGGGAGTCCCCCGGTGGTTGCGTGGCACAGCGAGAGCCGCTTCCCGACAAGATCGCGATCGACATGACTCCCATGATCGACTGCGTCTTTCAGTTGATCACCTTCTTCATGCTCACGCTGAAGAGCGTGATCAGCGAGGGGGACTTCGACATCAAGATGCCGCTGGGCATGAGCCGGGGCGCCGCCGAGGAGGATCCGATCCCGCCGGTGCGGGTGAAGATGACGGCCGGGCCGGATGGCAGCCGGGCCGGCCTGACGATGAACGGCCAGCCGGTGGGCGACTTCGAGGAGCTCCAGCGGAAGATCATCGGCCTCGTGGGCGTCGGGGCCAACTCCAATGGCGACCGCACCGAGGTCGAACTCGACTGCGACTACGACCTGAAGTATGAAAACGTCGTCCAGGCGATCACGGCGGTCTCGGGGCAGGTGCAGCCCGACGGCTCCATCGTTGAACTCATCCAGAAGATCAAGTTCACGCCCCCCAAGAAGCGGTGAGGCCGCAGGGGCCCTCCGCGGGAGGTCGTCTCCGAGGACTGCGGCCGAGGGTGGCCTCTTGTCACCGCCGCGGGTGAAACTTTTCGTGCACGCCCCTGAGGCGGCCGGCGTCGACGTGGGTGTATCGCTGGGTCGTGGCGATGCTTGCGTGGCCGAGCATTTCCTGCACGTGCCGCAGGTCGACGCCGCCGGCGACGAGGTGCGTCGCGAAGCTGTGCCGCAGGGTGTGCGGGCCGATGTCGGGAGGGATGCCGGCCCGGTCGGCGTGGCCGCGGACGATCTCCCAGATCCGCATCCGCGACAGCCGGTTGCCCCGGGAGGAGAGCACCGCCCAGGCTGGCGTGCCGCCGGTGCGGGCGGCGAACTCCCGGCGTGGGCCGTCGAACCAGGCCGAGACGGCCGCGATCGCCCGCCGGCCGAGCGGCACGACGCGCTCCTTGCCCCCCTTGCCGCGGCAGGTGCAGAAGCTTTCCGAGAGGTGCACGTCGGTCAGCCGCAGTGACGAGACCTCGGAGGCGCGGCAGCCGGTGGCGTAGAGCAGTTCCAGCAGCGCCCGGTCGCGGCGGCCGGTCGGCGTCTGCCGGTCCGGGGCGTCGAGAAGCCGGTCGACCTGCGCCGGGGAGAGCGCCCCGGGAATCGTGTCGTCCCGCCGTCCGGGCGCGATCAACTCCGCGGGGCTCTCGGCGACCACCCCCTCGAGCTGGAGGAAGGCGTAGAACGTCCGCAGCGTGGCGGCCTGCCTGGCGATGCTGGCCCGGGCCAGCCCCCGCTTGGCGAGGGCTGCGAAGTAGTCGCCGAGGTCACGGACGCCGATCCCGGCGGCCGGCCGGCCGCCGAGCCATGCGGCGAAGTCGCGGAGGTCCCGCCCGTACGCCGCCTGGGTGTTCGCCGAGAGCCCGCGCTCGTGCCGCACATAGGCGAGGAACCGCTCGACGAGCAGGCTGGTCGCTCCGGGGGCGGGTGCCACCGGCCCGGTGTCGAGGATCACCCGCCGCGTCCGGGGCCGCCGCCCCTGCCCCTCCCCTTCGCGAGCCGTCGAGGTTGCGTGATCGCCCATCGAATCACCTCGTGCGGTCGCCGCGGGTGGCCGCGGGGACCGGTGCGGGTTCCCGACGGCAACCTCACGCGTCGTAGCCGAGATTCGGCGCCAGCCAACGCTCGACTTCGGAGACCGCCATCCCCTTGCGGGCCGCGTAGGCCTCGACCTGCTCGCGGGTGATGCGATCCACCGCGAAGTATCGGCTCTCCGGATGGCCGAAATAGAGTCCGCTGACGCTCGCCGCCGGCATCATCGCGCAACTTTCCGTAAGCGTCATGCCCGCCCCCTGGCCGGCGTCGAGCCAGGCGAAGAGCGAACGCTTCTCCGTGTGGTCCGGGCAGGCCGGGTAGCCCGGGGCCGGGCGGATGCCGCGGTACTTCTCCTCGATGAGGTCCTCGGTGGAGAGGTCCTCCGCCGTCCCGAAGCCCCAGTCACGCCGGGCCCGGGCGTGCAGCCACTCGGCGAAGGCCTCGGCCAGCCGGTCGGCGATCGCCTTGGCCATGATCGAGGAGTAGTCGTCGTGCTCGCGGTCGAACCGCCGGCAGAGCTCCTCGCAGCCGTGGCCGGCGGTGCAGGCGAAGGCCCCGAGGTAGTCGGCCCGGCCGGCCGATCGCGGGGCCACGAAGTCGGCCAGGGCGTGGAACACGTCCTGGCCCTTGCGTTCCCACTGCTGTCGGAGCGTGTGGACGCGGCCGAGTTCGACCGTCCGCGAGTCGTCGGTGAAGAGGACGACGTCGTCCCCCTCGGAGTTCGCGGGGAAGAAGCCGTAGACGCCCTTGGCCACCAGGGCGTCCTCGCGGACGATGCGGTCGAGCATCTCCAGGGCGTCGGCGTGGAGCTTCCGCGCCTCGGTGCCCACGACCGGATCCTGGAAGATCGCGGGATACTTCCCCTTGAGCTCCCACGACATGAAGAACGGCGACCAGTCGATGTAGGGGACGAGTTCATCCAGCGGCACCCGGTCGAGCGTCCGCACGCCGAGGAAGGCGGGCACGTCGATCGGAGTCGTGGCCCAGTCCGTGGTCCACCGCTTCCCGCAGGCCGTCGCGTAGGGGACGAGTTTCGTCTCCTGCCGGCGCCGGAAGTTCTCCAGGTCCCGGGCCTGCGCGTCGCGGTTGGCCCGGGTGAAGTCCGCCCGCGAGGCGGGGTTGAGGAGCTTCTCCACGACGCCCGCCGCCCGCGAGGCGTCGCTGACGTGGACGACGTCGCCGGAGTACTTGGGGGCGATCTTCACGGCCGTGTGCCGGGCCGACGTGGTCGCCCCGCCGATGAGGAGCGGCATCTTCAGGTTCGCGTGCTCGAACTCCTGCGCCACCTGCACCATCTCGTCGAGGCTCGGCGTGATCAGGCCCGAGAGGCCGACCGCGTCCACCTCGTGGCGGATCGCCTCCTCGATGATCTTCGTGCAGGGGACCATCACGCCGAGGTCGACGACCTCGTAGTTGTTGCAGCCGAGCACCACGCCCACGATGTTCTTGCCGATGTCGTGGACGTCCCCCTTCACGGTCGCCATGAGCACCCGCCCCCGCTTGGACTGGGCAATGCCCGCGGCCTGGCGTTCCGCTTCCATGTGGGGGAGCAGGTGGTTCACCGCCTTCTTCATCACGCGGGCGCTCTTCACCACCTGCGGAAGGAACATCTTCCCCTCGCCGAAGAGATCGCCGACCGTCTGCATGCCCCGCATGAGCGGCCCCTCGATGATCTCCAGGCTCGTCGCGTAGTGCCGTCGGGCGGCATCGACGTCCTCCTCGATGTGATCGACGATGCCCTTGACGAGGGCGTGGGAGAGCCGGGACTCGACATCGCGGTTCCGCCAGGTGTCGGCCTGCGCGACCTCCGCGGGATCCCGGTTCCGGACCGTCTCGGCGAACTCGACGAGCCGCTCGGTGGCGTCGGGCCGGCGGTCGAAGAGAACGTCCTCGATCCGCTCCTTGAGCTCGGGCTCGATCTCCCCGTAGACCCCGAGCTGCCCGGCGTTGACGATGCCCATCTCCATGCCGGCCTGGATGGCGTGGTAGAGGAAACAGGAGTGCATCGCCTCCCGGACGACTTCGTTGCCGCGGAAGGAGAAGGAAATGTTGCTCACGCCCCCCGAAATCTTCACCAGCGGCATCGCCGCCTTGATCCGCCGCGTCGCCTCGATGAAGTTCACGGCGTAGCGGTTGTGCTCCTCGATACCGGTGGCCACGGTGAGGATGTTCGGGTCGAAGATGATGTCCTCGGGCGGAAAGCCCGCCCGCTCGGTGAGCAGCCGGTAGGCCCGCTGGCAGATCGCCACCCGGCCTTCGACGTCGGTGGCCTGCCCCTCCTCGTCGAACGCCATGACCACGACCGCCGCCCCGTGGCTGCGGACGACGGCGGCGTGCTCCAGGAACTTCTCCTCCCCCTCCTTGAGGCTGATCGAGTTGACGATCCCCTTGCCCTGGACGCACTTCAGCCCGGCCTCGAGCACCTCGAACCGCGAGGAGTCGATCATGATCGGCACGCGGGAGATCTCGGGCTCGCTGGAGAGCAGCGTGAGGAACTTCGTCATCACCTTCACGCCGTCGAGCATGCCCTCGTCGACGTTGACGTCGATGATGTTGGCGCCGTTCTCCACCTGCTGGCGGGCGACGCCGAGGGCCTCCTCGTACCGCTCCTCTTTGATGAGCCGGGCGAAGGCCCGAGAGCCGGTCACGTTCGTCCGCTCGCCCACGATCGTGAAGCTGCTCTCCGGCCGGATCTCGAGCATCTCCAGGCCCGAGTAGCGGCTCCGCCGCGGCGGCGGGGCCGGCGTGCGCGGCGGGTAGTTCCGCATCACGTCGGCGATCGCCCTGATGTGGGCCGGCGTCGAGCCGCAGCAGCCGCCCACGATGTTGAGCCAGCCGGCCTGGGCGAACTCCTCGAGCACGGAGGCCATCATCTCGGGCGTCTCGTCGAAGCCGCCGAGGGCGTTGGGGAGACCGGCATTTGGGTAGCAGCTCACGAGGCGGGGCGTGATCCGCGAGAGGTCGGCGACGTGCGTGCGGAGCTTCTCCGGCCCCAGGGCGCAGTTGATGCCGGCGCTCAAGAGGTCGATGTGGGAGATGCTCGTCCAGCAGGCCTCGACGGTCTGGGCCGAGAGCGTGCGGCCGCCCTCGAAGATGGTGAACGAGGCCATCACGGGCAGCGACCGTCCCAGGTCCGAGAAGACCTGCTCGATCGCGTGGAGGCAGGCCTTGAGCACGAGCGTGTCGAAGGCCGTCTCGGCGAGGAGCAGGTCGACGCCCCCTTCGATCAGGGCCTCGATCTGCTCCCGGTAGGCCGCCACCATCTCGTCGAACGTGACGTCGCGGTGGCCGGGATCGGCGACGTTCCCGGCGATCGAGAGCTGCTTGTTCGTGGGGCCGATCGACCCGGCCACGAACCGCGGCCGGTCGGGGGTCCGGGCGGTGGCGGCGGCGGCGGCTTCCCTGGCCAACCGGGCGGCGACGAGGTTCATCTCCCGCGTGTGCCGCTGGAGCCCGAAGTCCGCCAGCGCGACGCTCGTGGCGCCGAACGTGTTGGTCTCCACGATGTCGGCCCCGGCCTCCAGGTAGGCCGCGTGGATGCCGCGGATCGCGTCCCCCTGCGTGAGCGTGAGGACGTCGATGCAGTTCTTGAGGTCCCGAGGGTGGTCGGCGAACCGGTCGCCCCGGAAGCCCCGTTCGTCGAGCGCCAGGGCGTGGACCATCGTCCCCATCGCCCCGTCGAGGATGGCGATCCGGTCGGCGAGAATGGTGCGGAGGTCTGCGGCAGGGGTCGGGCTGGGCTGGGGCATCGCCGGTGAGGGGTGAGGGCCTGGGGGCCGGGTTTCTTGAAAATAACCCGCATCATAGGCGACTGGGGGGACGGGGCATACTGCGAAGTCCGTCATGCCGGGTTCGTCTGGACGGCCCGGTGCGGCCGCCGCCCGGCTCAAGCGGGCCGGCGGGTGGCGACGATGTGGAGGTCGGACGGGGGGGAAGCTGGCCATGCAGATCATCGCGCGGATTCCGGAGCTTCCGATGCCGGAGGCCGGTGGAGCCCCTGCGCCGACACCGCTGGCCGCGGCGGCGTTCGCACCGGCACCAGTGGCCCCGATAAAACCGGCTGCCCCGACGACATCTGAAACCGAGGGGCCGAGCGGCGCACGGCCCGTGATGCCGGCCGCCGTCGGCAAGCGTCGGCCCACCGCGGCACCGGCGCTCGCGGGCTGGCCGGTCGCGGCCTTGGCGGCGATCGCCATCCTGGCCTGGTCGCTGGCCTCGTGGAGCGAGACGGTCCGGGCGGCCCGGGACCGCAGGCCGGAGCGGCTGGCGCTCCAGCCCACGGCGACGCCGCAGCCGGCGCGGAGCATCGCGCCATGACGCTCGACCTGCTCGACCGCGCGTTCATGCGCCGCCTCGACCTTCCGCCACCGCCGGCCACCGCGGCCTCGCGTGCGGGTCCGGCCTCTTCAGCGTCCCCGGCTCCCGGTCCGGCCGCAGCCCCAGTTCCGGCCCCAGCCCCAGTCCCAAAGCCAGCTCCCCCCGTAGCCACGGCTGCCGCGCACGCATCGCCCGGCCCGTGCCGGTTTCGGGAGGTCGCCGCGGCGTCGCCGTCCGGGCTCGTCGGACGGCTGCTCGAGCAGGCCGTGCCCGCCTGGGAGTCGCTGGCCACGCACGTCGAGGCGGCCCGCCGGCGCGGACGCCGCGTGATCGCGGTCGCCGGCTGCCAACCCCGCGAGGGCCGCACCACGCTGCTGGCCTGTCTCGCCGCCGCGCTGGGCGGCCGTGGCCACACGGTCGTCTCGATCGACGCCCACGACGTGGCGGCCGTCGCGTCCAACGGACCGGTGCACGACAAGCGGATCATCCTCGTCGACGCGGGCGTCTGGTTTCCCCCCGGGCCGATTCGCCGGCAGCTGCTCCTCGTCGCGAGCCTCGGCTGCGAAGCGGCGATCCTCGTGCGCCGCAGCGGCACCGGCGGCTCCGTGGCACGGGCGGCGGCGCTGGAGGCGATCGGCATCGAGGTGCTCGGCGAGGTGCTGACGTTCGCGCCGGTGAGCGGGACCGGTGCCGCCGCAGCGGATGCCGTCGGGGGCCGCCAGCCATGAGCCGCACCGGGATCCCGACGCTCGCCGAATCGCGGCAGGCCGTGGTCGCCCGGCTCGCCTACGCCGTTGAGCAGCCCGGCGCCGTCGCCCTGCTTTGCGGGCCGCCGGGCGTCGGCAAGACGCTCGTCCTGGCGGCGCTGGCGGAGTCGGCTCCGCTGCGTCCGCGAACGCCGGTGATCCGGCCGCTCGTCGGGTGGCTCGACGGTTCGGAGGCCGGCCCGTTGCCCGAGGTCGTGCTCGCCGACGACGCCCATGCCGCCGACGCCGCGGACCTCGCCCGGCTCGTCGACCGCTGCCACTCCCGCCGCCCGGCGGCCGGGCTCGTCCTCGCCGGCGAGGGCCGACTGCTCTCGCTCGTATCGCGGGACGCGAGGCTCGAGCGGGCCGTGCGGCTGCGGGCGGCACTCCGCCCCTTCACCTTGGCCGAGACCCGCGGGTTGCTCGATGCCATGCTCTTCGCGGCCGCGGCCGCCGGCACCCGCGGCGAGCCACGGGATGCCACGGCGCGGACGATCCACGAGATCGCGGCCGGGATTCCCGCCGCCGTCGAGCGGCTGGCCGATCTCGCGGGAGTCATCGCCGAGAGCCGGCCGGGCCGTGACCTGGCCGCGGCCGACATCGAGGCGATCCACCGGCGGCTGTCGCTCTCGGCGGCCTGACCCGGCCCGCTTGCGAACGGGCGGATGTTCGCGCGCGGCCAGCAACGCCGGCTCGACGGCACGGGAGATACGGGACGGCTGGATCCTTGTCCGGCGTGGCGAGGGGTTGC
>JBIIUP010000136.1:0-8245 GCA_044339885.1 Pirellulales bacterium
CCGGCGCCGGCTGGGGCGACCTGCCGCCGCTGGCCCGCGAGGAGGCGCTGCAGCAGATCGGCCGGGAGTACCCGCCGCACTACCGGGAGGCGATCGAGCAGTACTTCAAGCGTCTGGCGACCGGAGGCGACGGAGCTCCATGAGCCGCACCGTGCCGCCCGACACCCGGCCATCCGGTCTCGTCCCCCGCGTCTCGCAGGGGGGGGCGGCGCTGGCCGCGCTCCTCACGTCGGCCGCGCTCCTGGCGTCGGGCCCGCCGGCCGCCGCGGCGGACCCCGAGGTGACGGTCCGCCTGGAAATCGCCGACGGCACGACCCGGAGCGGAACGCTGGATTCCATCGACGCCTCCGCCGTGCGGTTCCGCGACGGCGACGCGGCGGCTTCGGTTTCCGTCGCCGAGGTGCGGCGGATCGACGTCGTGCCGCCGCCGGCCGCGGATGCACCGCCCCCGCAGGTGACGGTCACGCTCGTCGACGGTGGGCGGCTCGCCGGCGACGCATTCACCTGGGACGGGGCGGTCGCGACGCTCTCCAGGGCCACCGGGAGCGCGGTGCTGCCGATCGACCTGGTGCAGCTCGTCGCCTGGCGCCGGCCGGCCGACGGTCCGCACGAGCCGGCGTGGCTCGCCGTGCTGCCCGAGCGTCCCGAGACCGACCTCGTCGTGGTCGACGCGGGTGACGGCTGGGAGTGCGTGGCCTGCGCCATCGAGTCGGTCTCGGCCGACACGGTGACGGTCCTGCTCGACGGCGAGAGGATCCCGGTGCGGCGGTCGAAGGTCGCCGGCCTGCGGTGGCTGCGCGACCGCGCCGAGCCGGCGGGCGTCCGTGTCGCCGTCGCCGACGGAGGACTCCGCGCCGCCGCGGTCGCCTGGTCACCGGACGGGCTGGAGGTCGACGGCCGGGTGCGGCTGCCGGCCGATTGGCTGCGCGGCATCGACTACGCCGCGGCCCGCACCGTCCGCCTCGCCGACGTCGCCGCGGTCCGGACGGAGGTCGCGCCGTTCTTCGCGGGGCTCGGTCAGGTCGCGGGGCTGGCGCCGTTCCTCGCGCCGCGGCCGCTGCGGCCGGCCGGCGCCGCGGCCGAACCCGGCGGCGTTGCCGACCTCGTCGTCCGGCCGCGGACGGTGGCCGCATGGCGGGTGCCCCCGCGGAGCCGCCGCTTCCGCACGACGCTCGCGCCGGCCGCGTGGGGCACCGCCTCCGGCACCTCCGTCGTGGCCGTCGACCTCGACGGCCGCGAGGTGTTCCGCGGCACCGTCGGTGGATCGGGGAGCCCCGGCGGCGATCCGGCGGCTGGCGGGAAGCCGATCGACGTCGACGTCTCTAGCGCGCGGCGGCTCACCGTGACCGTCGACTTCGCCCCCGGGGGCGGCGTGGGCTGTCCGGTGCGGTTCGGCGATCCGGTCTTCGACCAGTGAGGGCGAGGATGCGCCGCCGACACCCACCCTCCAGCCACGTGGCGATCCTGGCGACGGTCGCGGTCCTGGCGACGGCGGTCCTGTTGACGGCGGCCCGTGCCGACGTCGACCCTGCCGTGCTCGAGGCGGAAGCCGGCCGGGTCGAGACGATCCGCCGGGTCTCGGCCGCGGCGGTCTCCATCTTCGCAGGTGACGCCGGGGGCGGGTCGGGCGTGCTCGTCAGTCCCGACGGGCTCACGCTGACGAACTTCCACGTCGTGCAGCCGGCCGGCCCCGCGCTGACCTGCGGGCTCGCCGACGGGCGGCTCTACGACGCCGTCGTCGTGGGGCTCGACCCGACCGGCGACGTGGCCCTCGTCAAGCTGCTCGGCCGCGACGACTTCCCGCACGCGACGCTGGCGACCGACGACGACGTCCGGCCCGGCGACTTCTGCTTCGCAGCCGGCAACCCCTTCCTCCTGGCCACGGACCTCCAGCCATCGATCAGCGCCGGCATCGTGTCGGGGGTCCACCGCTACCAGGACCCCGCCGGGACGATCCTGGAGTACACCGACTGCCTGCAGGTCGACGCCGCCATCAACCCGGGCAACTCCGGCGGCGGCCTGTTCGACGCCGCCGGCCGCCTCATCGGCGTCAACGGCCGGGCCTCCTTCGACAAGCGGGGGCGGGTGAACGTCGGGGCCGGCTATGCCATCGCCGCGCACCAGCTGCGGAACTTCCTCGGCTGCCTGCGGAGCGGGCGGATCGTGGACCACGCCACGCTGGGGGCCACGGTGGCCACCGGCGCCGACGGCCGGGTCGTCGTCTCCGACATCCTCGAGTCATCCGACGCCTGGCGGCGCGGGCTGCGGATCGACGACGAGGTCGTCTCGCTCGCGGGCCGCCCGGTCCGCACCGCCAACGCGTTCAAGAACGTCCTCGGCACGCTGCCGGCCGGATGGCAGGTGCCGATCGCCTGGCGCCGCGACGGCCGCCGAGGCGAGGCCCTCGTGCGGCTGGCCGGCGTGCACACGCCCACGGCCCTGGCCGCGATCGTCGCTGGAGGCGAGCCGGCCGCCGGTCCGGCGCTCCAGCGGCCCGGGCCCGCGGCCGATGGACTGCCGGCCGCCGTCCGCGGACTGTACGAGCCGCGGATGGGCTACGCCAACTTCCACTTCAACGGCGTCGAACGGGCGCGGGTGGCCCGCGGGATCGCGGGCCGCCCGGCCCCGGCGACCTGGCAGCTCGACGGCACGCTCGACGGCGGCGGACGCTTCCGGATCCTGCTCGACGACGAGCGGGCCGCGATCGACCTGCCGACCGGCTCGTCGGAGATCGACCCGCAGGGCGACCTCGATCGCGATGAACCGCCGGGCAGCGGTGGCCTGCTGGCGGCGCTGGTTCTCTGGCGGCGACTGGTCCGGGAAGGGCCGGCCGCGGTCGGTGGCACGGTCTATCGGGGCACGGCCCCCGCCGATCCGGCGACCCTCGGCGGGCCCGGCGACACGGGCCTCGTGGACGTGCTGGAGACGGCGGCCGGCGGCGTGCGGGCGCACGTCGGCGTGAATGCGGCTGGCGAGATCGTCTGGATCGACCTCTGGACCGGCGCCGACGCCGACCCCTGCGAGCTGCGGTTCGGCCCGCCCGCGGCCGGCGGCCTGCCCACGACGATCGTCGCCCGCCGCGGCACCGAACCCTTCGCCGGATTCGCCGTCGTCGGAGCGGCGCCATGAAGAACCCGATCACCATGGCGATCCGCCGCCGCCCGACCGTGCCCCTCCGCCTGGCGCTGCCCGTCCTCGCGGCCGTCGTCGGAGCCGTGGTCGCCCGCCCGCCGGAGGCGCTGGCCGACCTGCCCCGGGAGACCATCGCCGACGCCGCGCGCAAGGTGGTGAAGCTCTACGGTGCCGGCGGGGGCCGCGGCCGGGAGGCGTACCAATCGGGCATCCTCGTCTCGCCCGACGGCCGGATCGTCACCGTGACGAGCTCGGCGCTCGACGGCGACGACATCGACTGCGTGCTCGACGACGGCAGCCGCCACCGCGCGCGGCTCGTGGCCGTCGACCCGCGGCGCGAGCTGGCCGTGCTCGCGATCGAGGGGCGGGACCTGCCGGCCTTCGACCTCGAGGCCGGAGACGACGCGGGGGATTCCGTACCGGTCGGGACGCGCGTCATCGCGCTGTCGAACCTGTTCGGCGTGGCCGTCGGGGACGAGCGGGTCAGCGCCCAGCGCGGCGTCGTCGCCGCGGTGGTGCCGCTCGAGGCCAGGCGGGGCGCGGCGGAGGCACCGTTCGCCGGCGACGTCTACGTGCTCGACTGCACGACCAACAACCCCGGATCGCCCGGCGGCGCGGTCGTCGACTCCCGCGGACGGCTCGTGGGCATGCTCGGCCGCGAGCTCCGCGCCACCGCCAGCGGCATCTGGCTGAACTACGCGCTGCCGGCCCGGGAACTTGCCCGGGGCAGTCGCGAGGCGCTCGACGGCACCGCCGCGGTTCCCGAGCCCGGCCAGGCCGTGGTCGATCCGCGGGCCCTCGGCGCGATCCTCGTGCCCGATCTGCTCGACCGCACGCCCCCCTTCGTGGAGTCGGTGGCGGCGGGCTCGGCGGCCGCCCGGGCCGGCCTCCGGCCCGACGACCTCCTCATCGCCGTCGGCGGCCGCTCGGTCGCCAGTCGGGCCGCGGTCGCGCGGGAGCTGGGTCGTTTGGCCCCCGGCGATGCCGTGCGACTGGCGGTGATCCGCGGCGGCGCGATCCTCGACTTCGACCTCGGTCCCCGGCCCGGGGAGCCCGCGCGATGACGAACATCCGTCGCATGATCGGCCCGACCGCGGTGGCGGCGCTGGGGTGGCTCCTGGCGACCGGCACGCCGGCGGGTGAGCCCACGCTCGCCGAGGAGACGGCCTTCCGCGCCGCGGTCGACCGCGTGGCCGCGGCCGTCGTGCGGATCGAACCGGCCGGCACCTCCGTCGAGGCCCTCGCGCCGGGCGGCGAGGCCGGCGCCGGCGCCGGGCCGTCGACCGGGCTGGTCGTCGACGCTGCGGGCTGGATCGTGACCACGTCGTTCGCCGTGCCCGACGACGCCCGCGACGCGGTCGTCGTCCGCGCCGACGGCGGCCGCAGCGCGGCCCGGGTGGCGGGCCGCGACCTCACCCGCGGCCTGGTGCTCCTGGCGTCCGAGCCACTCCCAGGCGCGCCCCCGATCGAGGCGGCGGACCGCGCGGGCCTGGCGCCGGGACAGTGGGCGATCGCGGTGGGTCGCGGGTGGACCCACGCCGCCCCGAACGTGTCGGTCGGCATCCTCTCGGCCGTGAGCCGGGCCTGGGGCAGGGCGGTGCAGACCGACGCCGCCGTCTCGCCGGCCAACTACGGCGGGCCCCTCCTCGACATCCACGGCCGGGTGATCGGCATCCTGGCGCCCCTGCCGGCCGACACCGCCGGCATGACCCGCGGCACCGAACTCTACGACTCGGGCATCGGGTTCGCCGTGCCGTTGGCCGACGTCCGCGCGGTGCTGCCGCGGCTCCAGCGGGGCGAGCCCACCGCGCCGGGCCTGCTCGGCATCGCCTACCGGTCCCGCGACCAGATCAACGGCGCGCCCGTGATCGCAAGCTGTCGATCCGGCTCGCCGGCGGCCCGTGCCGGGCTCACCGCCGGCGACCGGATCGTGGCCGTGGACGGCGCGCCGACCCCGCGGATCGCCGACGTGCGTCACCGCATCCTGCCCAGGTACGCCGGCGACACCATCGCCATCGAGGTGGAGCGGACCGACGGCGAGCCGCGACGGAGGGAGATGGAGATCACGCTCGTCGCCACGCTCCCGCCGTGGCGGCGGGCCGTGATCGGCGTCGTCCCGGCGCCGGCCGATGCCGCCGAGCGGGGTCTGACCGTCGGCTGGGTGCTGCCCGGCGGGCCGGCGGCGCGGGCGGGCATCGTGCCGGGCGACGTCATCGCGGCGGTCGGCGTCGCGACCGCCTCGGGCACCGCGTCGCTGCTCGACGGACCGGACGCGATCGCGGCGGCCCTGGGCGGATGCGAGCCCGGGGAGCGGGTGGACCTCGTGCTCGCGCAGGCCGGCGCGCGGAAGACGATCGAGCTGGTGACCGCCGCGGCGCCCGCGGATCTTCCCGACCCGCTGCCGCCACCGCGGCGCGGCGCGGTGGCCGCGGATGCCGTGCGGGTCGAGCCGCTGGCCGCCGCGGAGATCCCCCGGCCGCCGCTCGTCGTGCTCCCGACCGGCACCGGGCCGGTGGGCGTCCTGGTGTATCTCGACGCGCCGCACGGCCCCGTCGAGCCGCGCGAAGCCGACGCCTGGCGGGAGGCCAGCGGTCGCCGCGACGTGGCCGTGATCCTTCCCGGATCGCTCGACGACCGGCGGTGGACGGCCGCCGACGTGCCCGGCATCCAGCGGGCGATCCTCACGCTCGGGCGGCTGCGACCGATCGATTCAGCGCGGGTGGCCGTCGCCGGCCGCGGCCCCGGCGGAGGCTTCGCCTGGCTGGTGGCCGAGCGGCTCGCTCCCCTGTGCCGCGGCGTCGCCATCCTCGGTGCGCCGCTGCCCCGGCAGGCGACGATCGCGCCGGCCGATCCGGCCGCGGTGCGGTGGCTGCTGTTTTCCGCCACGACCGACGAGTCGCTGGCCAGGACGATCGCCGCCGACCGCCGGCGACTGGAGCAGGCCGGTCGGCCGGCGGGCATGCTGCCACCGCTGGCCGACGAGGCGTCCGCGGCCGACGCCCTCGCCGCCTGGGTCGGCTTGCTGGGCCTGCTCTGAGCCGCCGGCACCCGGCCGGGCCCGCGGAGGCTCAGGACGCCGTGGGCCGCACCGCCGAAGCCCGCACCTTCTGCCAGAAGCGAGAGAAGCGGCCGAGGTCTGCGACCCGCGAGTGGTCGCAGAACGACGCCCACTGGTGGACCTCCAGCGGCAGCACGCCGGCGACGGACTCGGCGGCGGCACGGTCGCGGGGGCAGGGCGTCGCGGTGACGGCGACGCCGTCGCACCCGAGCCGTCGCGCGACCGCCGGCACGACCGACCGTGGATCGCCGACCTCGACCCTCAGTCCGTCCACGTCGGCGAGGCACTCCAGGAGGAACACCAGCCGCTTCGCCGCGGGCCGCTCGGCCCCGAGCCACGCCGGATCGAGGACGAACAGCCGCGGCGCCCCGGGGTGGGCCGCGGCCGCCGGGCTCGTGGGGGCGGCCGAGTCCAGCCCGAGCCAGACCAGCGGCCGCCGGATCGGTCCGTTCGCCGCGGGCCGCCAGGCCGCCGCGGGAACGATCCGCAGCGGCTGCCGGCTCGCCGGAGCGCCCGGCGCGAAGAGCCGGGCCGCGAGATCCTCGTAGCTCCCCTCGACGTCGCAGCGGCCCAGCAGCGGGCAGCTCCGGCAGTGCGCGCCCGACGTGAAGGCCTCGAGGTTCTCGCGGTTGAAGATGTAGGGCTTGGCGGCGAAGGTGCCGGCCACCCACTGCCAGGAGAGGTGGTTGCTGGCCGGGTCGCCGTCGAGGAGATGCCGCAGGAACCAGTCGGCCCCGGCTCGCCAGTGGACGCCGCGGACGTGGACGAGCCACGAGGCCAGCCACATCCGCTCGTGGTTGTGAAGGCGGCCCGTCGCGTGCAGCCGCGTCACGAAGGCGTCGATGCACCGCATGCCCGTCGCGGCCGCGAGGACGTCCTCCGGCACGTGGTCGAGGCGGTCCGGGCGACGGGCCGGCGCGGCCGGTGGCTCGATGTCGGCGTGGATGCCCGCGCCGATCGCCAGCTGCACCGCTCGCCAGTACTCCCGCCACGCCAGCTCGGCCACCAGCTTCTCGGCCTCCTCGGGCCGTTCGACGCGGGCCAGCGCCAGGTCGCGGACCTCCGCCGGCGAGACCACGCCGTGGCGGATCCAGGGGGAGAGGCCCGTCACGGCACCGGCGACGTGATTCCGCGACCGGGCGTAGGCCCGCGGATCGACGGCGGCCAGCAGCGGCTCCGCGGCCGCCCGGCCGCCACGCGGCACCTCGGCGCCGCAGCCGGCGGCCTCCCCGTAGACCGCGGCCGGAAAGGCGGCGGCGACGGCCGCGACGAGTTCCGCGCGGGGGAGCGTGAGGAGCGCCGTCAGGTCGGTCGGGGCGGTGGTCATGTGGCTGGTGCCGGCACGGTGGGATACACAGTCTGCCACACGGGCGGCCGTCGCAGCGCGAGCGGCCGCGGTCCGCCGGCGCGGCTTGGCCGGAGTCCCGGCCGCCGTGCTACCATGCGGCCTCCCGCGACGCGACGGTGCCTCACCCGGGCGGAACGACGTGAAACTCATCATCGCGATCATCCAGCCGCACAAGCTGGAGAGCGTCAAACAGGCCCTCTCGGAGGTCGAGGTCTTCCGGCTCACCGTGCTGGACGTCCAAGGCTTCGGAAGGCAGCGCGGCCACGCCGAGGCCTACCGGGGCCACGAGATCGCGGTGAACCTGCTCCGCAAGGTGCAGCTGCAGATCGCCGTCAACGACGACTTCGTGGAGCCCACGATCGCCGCGATCGTGAAGGGGGGCCGCTCCGGCGACCAAGGCGAGATCGGCGACGGCAAGATCTTCGTGCTTCCGATGGACGAATGCGTCCGCATCCGCACCGGCGAACGGGGTCGCGAGGCGATCTGACTCGGAGCCCGCGTGATCCACAGCCGTCGCGGGGGCAGGGGTTGCCCGTGCCGTCTCGCCCGGACTTTCGCTCCGGCCGTGCCGGCGATCTTGTTCGGCCGGGCGGATACAAGGCAGGTCGATCCGCGTCTCGCGGGGCTCGGGGCTGCCCATGCCCTGTCGTCGGACGTTCGCTGCGCCCATCCTGGGCTGCGCTCACTCCGTGCCGGCTGCGCTTCGG
>JBIIUP010000137.1:0-8171 GCA_044339885.1 Pirellulales bacterium
CGGCTGCACGGCCCTCGTGGCCCGTGCAGCCTGATACGGTTCCCACTTGATCCTCGCCGCAAGAGAGCCCGCATCGTGGCTTGCGCAGGGGTTGCCCGTGCCGGCGAGCCGGCGTTGCGGGCCGAGCGGAACCAGGATGGTGAAGCGAGGGCAGCATCGAGTGAGCGCAGGGCGGGACGCCCGGAGCGAACGTCCGGGCGAGACGGCACGGTCAGCCCCGGCTCCCGCGACGCCTGCGGATCAAGTGAGAACCGTATGAGTCGGGTGGCGTGGCTGCCTGCCACGCCACCACGGCGGCACGTCGCCCTGCCGGACGACGACCCGAGGTTTCACCGCGCAAGCGCGGAACCGCTCGTCACGCCCGCGGGATCTTGCCGGCATCCTCGAGCCAGCGGATGACCAGCCCGGCGAGCACGTCCGGCGGCGCGGAGGTCGAATCGATGACGAGCTCGGGGGAGAGCGGCTCCTCGTAGGGATCGTCGATGCCGGTGAAGTTCCTGATCTCGCCGGCCCGGGCCTTCTTGTAGAGCCCCTTCGGGTCGCGCGACTCGCAGACCTCCAGCGGCGCCTTCACGAACACCTCCACGAAATCTCCCGGCGCGAGCATGGCCCGCACCGCGTCGCGGTCGCGACGGTAGGGACTGATGAACGCGGTGAGGGCGACGATGCCGGCCTGCGCGAACAGGTCGGCCACGGCCCCGATCCGCCGGATGTTCTCCTCCCGGTCCGCCGCGCCGAAGCCGAGGCCGAACCGCCGCGCGAACTCCGCGCCGTGCCGGGGCTCCAGCAGCGCCGGGGCGGCATTGAGCCCCAGCCGGACGTTGTCGCCGTCGAGGACGAAGGTCCGGCAGCCCCGGTCGTGGAGCCGGCGGTCGACCGCGTTGGCCAGCGTGCTCTTGCCGCAGCCGGAGAGCCCGGTGAACCAGAGCACGCAGCCCTTGTGGCCGGCGGCTCGCTCCCGGTCGGCACGGCTCACGGCCGGCTCGTGCCAGCGGACGTCCACCGTCTCGCCGCCTCGTTCGTTTCGCTTCATGACCGGGAATATAGTGCGGATCCGGCCGGAACGCGGCATCCACCCCGGCGGCAGCGGGCAGCCCCGCCCGGCGCACCCGCGGGACCGGCGGCCGCGCGGAGTTCGGGGGGTACACTTCCCGGGAAGGCCCCGATGACCCTGCCCCTCGCCCCAGACCGCCGCCCGACGCCTCCGCTGCCGACGACCGCGGAGGAGATGCGCGCCCGCGGCTGGGACTCCGTCGACGTCGTGCTCGTCAGCGGCGACGCCTACGTCGACCACCCGAGCTTCGCCAACGGGCTCATCGCCAGGCTCCTCGAGGCGGCCGGCTTCCGGGTCGCCGTGCTCGCCCAGCCGGACTGGCGGAGCTGCCAGCCGTGGCGGGCCTTCGGCCGGCCGCGGCTCTTCTTCGGGATCTCCGCCGGCAACATGGATTCGATGATCAACCACTACACCGCCAACCGGAAGGTGCGGAACGACGACGCCTACTCGCCCGACGGGGCGATCGGCCGACGGCCTGACCGGGCGACGCTCGCCTACTGCCAGCGGTCGCGGGAGGCGTTTCCGGGCGTGCCGGTCGTGGCCGGCGGCGTCGAGGCGAGCCTGCGGCGGATCGCCCACTACGACTACTGGAGCGACTCGGTCCGCCGCTCGATCCTGATGGACGCCAAGGCCGACCTCGTGGCCTTCGGGATGGGCGAGCGGACGGTGCTCCAGATCGCCTGCGGCCTCGACGCGGGACTCTCGGTGCAGTCGCTCCGCGGCCTCCGGGGCGTGGCCTACCGGCTCGGCGCCAGCGAGCCGCCGCCGGCCGGTCCCGACACCCTCGAACTGCCCGCCTACGAGGCCGTGGCGAGCGATCCCCTCGCCTTCTGCGAGATGACGCGGATCGCGCACCTGGAGACGAATCCCCACAATGCCCGCCGGCTCGTCCAGCGGCACGGCCGCGAGGCGGTGGTCGTGAACCCCCCCGCCCTGCCGCTGGAGCAGGCCGAGATGGACCAGGTCTACGGCCTGCCCTTCTCGCGGCGGCCGCATCCGGAATACGGAACGGCGCGGATCCCGGCCTTCGAGGTGGTCGAGACGAGCGTGCAGATCATGCGCGGCTGCTTCGGCGGCTGCACCTTCTGCTCGATCACGGCGCACGAGGGGCGGATCATCCAGAGCCGCTCCAAGGAGTCGATCGTCGCGGAGATCAAGCTGCTCGCCGCGCAGCCGGGCTTCAAGGGCACGGTCTCGGACATCGGCGGGCCCACCGCGAACATGTACCAGATGCGGTGCACGCGGCCCGAGGTTGAGGCGAAGTGCCGCCGGCTGTCGTGCGTGCATCCCACGATCTGCAAGCTCCTCGGCACCGACCACGGGCCGCTCAAGGAGGTGATGCGGGAAGCCCGCACCGTCGCGGGCGTGAAGCGGGTGCTCGTGGCCAGCGGCGTCCGCATGGACCTCGCCCGCCGGGATCCCGAATACCTCCAGGAGCTCGCGGCGCACCACGTGGGCGGCCACCTGAAGGTGGCCCCGGAGCACACCGACCCCGAGGTCCTGAACCTCATGAAGAAGCCGTCGGCCGACGACTACGTCGAGTTCGACAAGGCCTTCACCGCGGCCAGCCGCCGGGTGGGGAAGAAGCAGTACACGGTGCCCTACTTCATCGCCAGCCATCCGGGCAGCGGGCTGGAGGAGATGATCGAACTGGCGGTGTTCCTCAAGCGGAACGGCTACAAGCCCGACCAGGTGCAGGACTTCATCCCCAGCCCCTTCGACATCGCCGCTTGCATGTATCACACCGGTCTCGACCCGATGACGAGGCGGCCGGTGAAGGTCGTCAAGGGACTCAAGGATCGGCGGATGCAGCGGGCACTGCTGCAGTTCTTCAAGCCGGAGAACTGGTTCGAGGTCCGCAAGGCCCTCGAGCAGGCGGGCCGGCAGGACCTCATCGGTTCCGGCTGCGACTGCCTGATCGCCGACCGGCCGCCGCGGGAGGCGGTCGACCGCAAGCGTCGCGAGGCCACGCGGGCGTTCACGGAACGCACCTCGGGCGACCACATCCGGGGCGGGACGGCCGCGGCCGGCGACAGCGACCCGGCGGCCCCGGGCACGCAGCGGCAGCGGAAGACCATCGGCTACCGCCCCGGCCGGCCCGGACACCGCGAGCCCCGGTCCGGGGGGTGAGCTCGGCGGTCGGTCAGGGAACCGCGGTGGCGGCAGGAGCCTCGATCGGAATCGTGGAGATCTCCACCGGTTCGTCGCAGAGGTGGCGGTTCCAGAAGTTCGCCACCCGCTCGAGTAGTTCCGGCGGGCTCGGAATCGAATGGCCGGCCCCCACGACCGGCACGAGGAACGACGTCACCCCCGCCTTCCGGAGCGCCGCGTCGATGATCTCGGCGTGCCGGAAGTCGACCCGCTCGTCCCGCGTGCCGTGCAGGGTGAGCACGGGCGGGTCGTCCGCGCTGACGTGGGCCACGGGCGAGGCCTCACGGGCGCGATCGGGGAGGTCGGCGGGGTTGCCGCCGAGCAGGCCGACGACGGCCGGATCGGGCTGCTGCAACCGCTCGTCGGTGAACAGGGGCGCCCGCAGGTCGCTGGGGCCGCAGTAGTTGACGACGCAGGCGACGCCGGACGGCTGGTCGGTGTGGTCGCCGATCGAGCCCTCGAGGGACGCGACGCCACCGCTGGAGCCCAGCAGGAGCACCAGGTGGCCGCCGGCCGAACTGCCCGTCACACCGATGCGGTCGGGGTCGAGACCGAGTTCCGCGGCGTGCCCGCGGATCCAGCGGATCGCCGCCTTGCAGTCGTGGATCTGCGCGGGCCACGTCGCCTCGTCGGTGAGCCGATAGCCCACCGCCACCGCGGCGAAACTGCCGGTCCGCACCAGTTCGATGGCTCGGGTGGTGTATTGCTTGCGATCGCCCTTCGACCAGCCGCCGCCGTGGACCATCGCGATCACCGGCAGCGGCCGGTCGTCGGCCCGCCGTCGCGGCAGGTAGACGTCGACCATCTGCCGCGGGTTGTCGGTGCCCGCGTAGGGCTGGTCGAACCGCACCTCGACCAAGTCCCTGGCCCGCTCGGCGAGCTCCGCGGGCGACGGCGCCCACAGGCCGGCGAGCATCCGCAGGCTTTCGTCTACGAGGAGGCGGCCACCGGCGGGCCCCACCCAATTGCTTTCGATGACCGCCGAGTAGCCGCCCCCCGCCTCGGCGCGGGCCGTGGGCAGGTAGGTGCCCGGCGTGCCGCGGCCGGCGAGCTGCACGACGCAGGTGAGCGTGGCGGGGCTGCGGGCCTGGATCCGCACGCCGTAGTCGCCGAACAGCTCGAAACTATTGGTGACGAAGGCCACGTCGCCGAGCCGGATCGCATGCACCGTGACGGGCACGGTGGGCCGCCCGCCGCGGGCCATCGTCGCCTGCTGCTCGTCGTAGCGGCGGACCACGTCGCGGTGCCAGGCGGCGCGGGTGAAGCCGTCCTTCAGCGTCGCCGATCGCTCGACCTCGGCGGCGCAGCGGTCGCGGTCGGCCGGGGTGACGAGCTGCATCGGCAGGTCGAGCGTGCGAATCGCGTGCGCGAACCTCGGCTGCGAGTCGAGGCCCGCGCGGGCCACGGGGAGCGCGTCGGAGACCGCGTTGGCGATCCGCCGGGCGATCTCCGCGCGGCCGGAGAGCCCGCGGCGGCGGAGCATCTCCTCCTCCGCCCTCTTTCGCCAGATGACGTGCGACGTGCAGTCGCCAGCCGCGGCGCACTGCGGGAGCACGAAGACCCGCTCCCCGAGCCGCTTCTTCAGTTCCAGCCGCGTCTCGTGCCAGAAGTCGGCCGAGAGCTGTTCGAGCTTCTCGGTCTCCTGCGACGGGCAGGGCAGGTTGACGACCACGCCCGAGATGTCGCCGGCGGGTGACCAGAGGAAGACGAGCGACACGGCCGTGTCGGCCCCTCCTTCGATCGAGTCGAACGTGGGCCGGGTGGCGTCGCCATACATCGCGGTCGAGCCGGCGCCGGGCAGGCCCGTGGCCGGGTCGAAGGAGACGACCCGGCGGTTGTGGGCGACCGTCGCATGCGACAGGGCCCAGCTCGTCGAGGATGGCGCACGGGCGTTCCAGGCGCCGACGACCGCGGCGGCGATTCGTTCGGCGGCGAATTCGCGGTATTCGGCGGGCGTCATCACGCCCGCGGGGATCTCGAACCATCCATCCTCGACCATCGGCCCGGCGTGGGTGTGCGTGGCGTTGAGGACGATCTTCGCCGGATCGAGGCCGGGGGCGGCTCGGCGGATCGCGTCGTGATGCCGGTCAAGCTCGTCGAGGAGCGCCGGGCTCGGGATGCAAAGATCGCAGGAGACGAGCACGGCCTGATCGACGGCACGGCCATCGCTGCGGCTCTCGATCGCCAGCGCCGTGCAGGTGATCGGGTCGAGCGCGACCTTGGAGATGCGGCGGTTGAACTGGCCATGGATCGCGACCGGGCGGTCGGGCGTGAGGTCGCCCGAGGCCCAGCCGGCCAGCAGGCCGGTCGGGGGGAGTTCCGCGGCCGCGGTTCCCGCGACGGCGGCCGCGATCACGCCCGCGGCGAGGAGGGAGCGGAGCACCGGTTGCAGCATCGCAAGCCAGGACGGCATGGCGGGATTTCCGGGGTGGGAGGCCTGAAAAAAGTGTCGCCTCGCGACACCGGAGGCGTCAACGCACGGCCGCGACGCCCGCCAGTCCCGCCGCCGCGGCCTCGATCAGGCGGGCGGATCGTCCTGGTAGACCCGGTAGGTCTTCGTGATCCGCGCGCCGCCGCGTTCGAGCGAGCGGCGGGACAGGTGGTTGCTCTCCAGCACCCATGAGAACTCCAGCTCCTCCAGCCCGAAGCCCACGATCCGCGGCTCCAGCGCGTTGAGCAGCACCAGCCCGATGCCCCAGGCCTGGTACTCGGGCACCACGTTGGCCGCCAGGATGCGGACCCGCTTGATGCCCCGCTTGTTCCAGAGGAGCCGCAGGAAGCCGTAGGGGAGCAGCCGGCCGGCGATCGCTTTGATCCGCGGGTTGTAATCGAGCAGGCAGAGCACGGCGCCGATCGGCTTGCCCTCGACCTCGGCCACGAGCGCCAGCTCCGGCACGATCAGGTGCCTGAGGCTGGCGGCCATGTGGGCGACCTCCCCCGCGGAGAGCGGCACGAAGCCCCACATGCCCCCCATGCTCGTGTTGTAGAGGTCGAGGAACATCCGCACCTCCGCGGCGAAGCGGCGGGTGTCGAGCGGGCGGATCCGCACCGCGAACCGCTCGGCGGCCGCCTGGGCCATCGCGTAGAGCTTCGCGTCGATCCGGCCGAGATCCTGCGACACCCGGCCGCCGTAGGCGTACATGTCGTGGGCCTTGTGGAAGCCGGCGGCCTCGACGAGCCGCGCGGCATGGGGCCGGGCGTGCGTCATCATGAAGAACGGCGGTGTGTCGAAGCCCTCGACGAGCAGGCCCCACTCGTAGTTGAGCGACGGGTTGGTGGGGCCGCGGACGCACGTCATGCCCTGGTCGTGCAGCCAGTCGCCCGCCGCCTGGAAGAGCTTCCGCGCCGCGGCTTCGTCGTCCTCGCACTCGAAGAATCCGAAGAAGCCGCGCCGCTCGCCGTACCGCTCCACGTGACCGGCGTTGACGATCGCCGTGATCCGCCCCACGTCACGCCCCCCGCGGGTCGCCAGGAACGACCGCGACCGCGACCGCTCGTAGAACGGGTGGGGACGGAACCCGAGGAGCTCCTCCTGCGAGTGGATCAGCGGCGGCATCCAGCACGGATCGTCGCGGTAGATCGACCAGGGGAGCCGGACGAACCGCCGCTCCTGGGGCCGCGTCCGGACGATCTCGATGTCCGCGTCCTGCATGGAACCAGCCCGCCCTTCCCCCGGGGACGCGGCCGACCGCGTCAGGCGGCCGACGGATCGTCCTGGTAGATCCGGTACTTCTTCGTGACCAGCGCCCCCCCGCGCTCGAGCGTCCGCTTCGAGAGGTGGTTGCTCTCGAGGACCCAGGAGAACTCGGCCTCCTCCATCCCCCAGTCGAGCACCGGCTTCACGAGCGCCGCGGTGAGCACGAGGCCGACGCCCCAGGCCTGGTACTCGGGGACCACGTTCGTGCTGATCGCCCGCATCCGCTTGATGCCGCGCTTGTTCCAGAGGAGCCGCAGGAAGCCGAAGGGGAACAGCCGGCCGTTGATCGCCTTGATCCGCGGGTTGTAGTCGAGCAGGCAGAAGACGGTGCCGATCGGCTTGCCCGCCACCTCGGCCACCAGCGCCAGCTCGGGCACGATCAGGTGCTTGAGGTTCGCGGCCATGTGCCGCACCTCCCCGTCGGAGAGCGGGACGAAGCCCCAGGTGCCGACGAGGCTGGAGTTGTAGACGTGGAGGAACATCCGCACCTCGTCGTCGAACCGGCTGCGGTCGAGCGGCCGCACGTTCACGCCGAACCGCTCCCGCACCCCCTCGACCATCGTGCCGAGCTTCGAGTCGAGCGAGGCGAGCATCGTCGTCTTGCCCCAGAAGGCGTAGAGGTCCTCCACCTTCCCGAATCCGCACGAGTCGACGAGCCCGCCGTAGTACGGCCGGTTGTGCGTCATCATGAAGAACGGCGGTGTGTCGAAGCCCTCGATGAGGAGGCCGCACTCGTAGTTGAGCGACGGGTTGGTGGGGCCGCGGATGCACGTCATGCCCTGGTCGTGCAGCCAGTCGCCGGCCGCCTGGAAGAGCTTCCGCGCCGCGGCTTCGTCGTCCTCGCACTCGAAGAACCCGAAGAAGCCGCGCCGCTCGCCGTACCGCTCCACGTGACCGGCGTTGACGATCGCCGTGATCCGCCCCACGTCACGCCCCCCGCGGGTCGCCAGGAACGACCGCGACCGCGACCGCTCCGAGGAGCTCCTCCTGCGAGTGGATCAGCGGCGGCATCCAGCACGGATCGTCGCGGTAGATCGACCAGGGGAGCCGGACGAACCGCTTCTGCAGGCTCCGCCCCTCGACCGGCTGGATCACGACGTCGGCCACGGCAATCCTCCTCCGGCCCGGGGCGGCCCGGGCACCCGGCCGCCCGGCCGGGTGGGGCCGAAACGGGGCAAATACAGCGTTTTTTCCCGGTCCTGCGCGGGCCGAAAGGCATCTTGCGGCGGGGGAACGGCATTCGTCAATGTCGGCACCGTCGGCCCCCCC
>JBIIUP010000138.1:0-8157 GCA_044339885.1 Pirellulales bacterium
ATCTGCGCCTCGAGCTTCCGCTCGACGGTCTCGACCTGGGCGTCTCGCTTCCGCTTGAGCGCCTCGATCTTGGTCTCCAGCCGCCGCTGGGCCAGCCGCTGGCTGCTCGCCAGCTGCTGCACGGCCTGCATCGCCGCCTGCGGGTCGGCGTCGCCCTGCGACTCCATATCGCGGATCTTCTTCTCGAAGGTCCCGATCTCCTTCTGCATGGCGGCATTGGCCTCCTGCTCGGCCTGGTCGAAGTCGGTGATGAAGGAGGCCCGCTGCCTGTCGGCCTCCTCGCGGGCGCTCGCCACGGCCTCCTCGATCCGCTCGAGCGTCCGGTGCTTGGGCTTGCGCTTGCGGATGTCCACGAACCGGTCGTCGCCCGCGAGCACGTCGAGCACGTTGAGCGCGAACTCCACGTTGTCGAAGTCCAGGCCGAAGACCTCGTCGGGGCGGTTGCGCAGCCCGAAGATCCGGCCGTCGAGCAGGTCGATGTCGGCCACGACGACGGCCCGGACCGGCTGCGCGGGGGGGGGCGGCGGCTGGCCCTCGGCCGGCGCGGCGGGCGGAACGGGCTTCCGCTCCACCATGACGGCCAGCACCATCGACTCGTCGGCCCGCTTCTCGAAGATCCGCAGCTGCCGCATGTCGCCGCGGTTGCCCATCACCTGGTCGACCTCGATCGTGCCGGAGCGTCCCGCCTGGGTCCGCACCAGCGGCGTGAACGTGACGTCGACCGACTCCTCCCGGGCCAGGCCGCCGGGGAAGGGGAAGAGCACTTCCTGGAGCCCGGCGGTGGCGGGCTGGGCCTGGTTGAACCCGGCGACCGCCTTCGCGGCGTCGGCCCCGTCACCGATCGTGGCGTCGACGAACACGAACTCGCTGGGGAGTTCCAGCTTGAGGTGCGGGTTGTAGTCCTGATAGACGACGTAGGGGGCCGGCCCGCCGCCCCCGAGGGCCGGTCGGCCCGCGCCCGCCTGGAGCCGCACGCCGAGCGCCTTCCAGAGCAGGCCGAGATCGCCCTTGGGCTGCCCCTGCGGACCGCCGAACATCGCCATCGGCCCCATCGGCGACTGCCGCGGCTGCGCGGTGCCTGGCACGCCCGTCATCAGCACCGGCAGCGGATCCTCGAAGATCGCCACCGGCTGGCCGGCCTGGACGGCCGCCACGAAGTTGCCCATCTGCTCCGGCCCGAGCGAGGAGGGCTGCACCGCGAGCAGCACGTCGAAGGTCTCGGCGATCGGCGCCGAGGCGTCGACCTGCACGACGTCGTACTGCTTCTCCAGCTCCTCGACGATCGGCTGCCGCGGGCGGGGCTGGCCGCTCATCATGTCGAAGCCGCCAAAGAGATCGGCGTCGGTCGTGAGCACGCCGAGCCGCTTGCGCTTCTGCTGCGCCGCGGTGCAGACCGAACGGATGAGCTCGTATTCCACCGGCGTGCCCCGGTCGAAGAACGGCACGATCACCTTCTCGAGGCCGCTGGTGAACGCACAGCCGAGGAAGATCTGCTCGTCGCGGTAGGCGCCGCGGACCCGCGAGAGCACCGTCGCCGGCTCGATCCCGAACTGCTGGGCGGCGAGCGCCGCCGCCTCGGTCTTCGGTTCGGTGGGAATCACCTCCACCTTGATCTTCCCGCGGCCGAGCCGCTGGAACTGCCGCAGCGTGTTGAGCAGGTTGATCCGGGTCTGGGCGTAGTCCTCCGGCACCGTGGGGCTGACGTAGGCCTTGACCTCGATCGGCCGCTTTGGATCGAGCTCCGCCAGCAGCCGTCGGGTGTCCGGGGAGAGCGAGCTGATCCGCTCGGCCGAAAGGTCGGCCCGCGCATCGAACGCGCGGCAGAAGAGCACGGCGCCGGCCGCCGCGGCCACGAGGCCGAGCGTCCGTGCCAGGTAGTGCAGGCCCATGCGGGCACCGTCCCGGCGGCCCGTCCAATGCCGCCGGCCGATGAGCACCATCGCCAGATACAGGCACACCGCCACGACGCCGAGGAAGTAGACCACCGACGGCAGGCTCACCACCCCGCGGCCAAAGTCGACGAACTGCTCCGCGAGGCTCCAGGCCCGCACCTTCTCGGCGAGCCCGGGCGACATCACCGCCCCCGCCCGGTCGGCCAGCACGAGCGGCGCGTTGAAGAGCACCCCGAGGATGAAGCCCACGGTGAGGTTGCTCGTGAGGAAGCTGGCGACCATGCCGATGGCGAGCATCGCCAGTCCCATGAACCAGTAGCCGAGGTAGTTCGTGAGGAACAGGCCCGCGTCGGGCGTGCCCCAGCGGAGCAGGATCACGAGGTTGCAGACACAGGAGAAGAGCAGCGCCACCGTGAAGATCCCGACGGCGGCGAGGTATTTCCCGAACACCACCTCCCAGTCACTCGCGGGAATCGTGAGCAGGAGTTCGTCGGTGCCCTGCCGCCGCTCGTCGGCCCACACGCTCATCGTGATCGCCGGCACGAAGATCAGGAGGATGAGCGGCAGGTAGCGGTTGAGCTGGTCGAGGTTGGCGAGGTTGGCGTTGAAGAACTCGGGGGGCCAGAAGGCGGCCAGCGACCCCAGGAGCACGAACACGCAGATGAAGACGTAGCCGGTGGGGTTCGAGAAATAGGCGTTGAAATTCCGCTTGAAGACGGCGTCCAGGACGTGCCACTTCATCGTTCTCGGTCCTTCGGTCTGGTGGGTCGGAGGGCGTGGTTCCCGAGGTCACCCGGGTGTTGCTCGGGGCGGCGACGTCTCGCCGCGGGCGTTGGCGGGGTGGCTCACGCGGACCGCGTGAGCTCGTGGAAGCGTTCGTCGAGGGGGCGGCCGCCCTGGCGGAGTTCGGCGGGCGTGCCATCGAACCGGAGGCGGCCGTCGGAGATGAGGATCACGCGATCGGCGAGCGCTTCGACCTCCTGGAGGATGTGCGTCGACAGGAGCACGGTCTTCTGCTGGCCCAGCCGGCGGATCGTCTCGCGAACCTCGCGGATCTGGTTGGGGTCGAGGCCGCTGGTCGGCTCGTCCAGAATGAGCACGTCGGGCTCGTGCAGGAGCACCTGGGCCATGCCCACCCGCTGCCGATAGCCCTTGGAGAGCTTGCCGATCGCCTTGCCGATGACGCTGCCCAGCTCGCACTGCTTCACGACGGCCTCGATCCGCTCGCGCCTGCGGGCGCCGGTGAGCCCCCGGGCGTCGGCGAAGAATTCGAGCAGGCTCCGGGGGGTCATGTCGGGGTAGAGCGGGCCGTTCTCGGGCAGGTAGCCGAGCCGCTCGGCACCGGCCAGCCGGTCGGTGCCCATGTCGTGACCCGC
Organism: Pirellulales bacterium; assembly: GCA_044339885.1. Taxonomy (GTDB): domain Bacteria; phylum Planctomycetota; class Planctomycetia; order Pirellulales; family UBA1268; genus QWPN01. The sequence goes on from JBIIUP010000138.1 coordinate 3,269, forward strand.
GATCCGGGCGGTCCCTGACGACGGGGCGAGGTAGCCCGTGAGGATCTTCATGGTCGTGCTCTTCCCCGCGCCGTTGGGGCCGAGGAAGGCCACGATTTCCCCGCGTGGCACGCGGAAGGAGACGTTCTCGATGGCGATGAAATCGCCGTAGTACTTGCAGAGGCCGTCGGCCTCGATCATCGCCGGTTCGGACGCTCGGGAAAGCTGGCTCATGGGGTCACGCCATCCGGGGAACTTCGAAACGACCCTCTATTCTTCCCCGTTGCCCGAATCCCGGCAATCCCCGGGGGCGATCAGCCTCGACCGGGTTCAGTCGCGGCGGCCGCCGCCCGGCAGCGGCATCCCGGGCAGGGCCTCGACTTCGGGCCCGTCGCGGCCGCGGTCCCAGGCGATGTGGGACCGCCACTGGTCACGGGTGGTCGGGTGGTCGGCGCGGAAGTGCGTGCCGCGGGTTTCGCACCGCTCGAGGGCCGCGAGGATCATGAGCCGCGCCACCTGGAGCATGTTCTGCAGCTGCCAGCCCTGGGGATCGGCGAACTGCAGCGGCAGCACGTAGCGGCACCAGCCCTCGACCGCCTCGAGCGCCTCGCCGAGCGACGCGCCCGTCCGCTCGACGCCGACGTGCCGCCACATGAGCGACTGCAGCGAGTTGCGGATGTCGGCCAGGTCGAGCGTTCCCTGTCCGTCCCCCTCCGCCGGCGAGACCCGGGGGTTGACCAGCGCCGGCACGCGGAACTCCTCGCCGCCCTGCGGCTCCGCCAGGATCTCCGCCGAGGCCGCCGCCCCTGCGCGGGCGCCGTAGACGAGCCCCTCGAGGAGACTGTTGCTCGCCAGCCGGTTGGCCCCGTGCAGGCCGCTGGAGGTGACCTCGCCCGCGGCGAACAGGCCCGGCAAGCCGGTGCGGCCCGCGTCGTCCACCTCGACGCCGCCGATCATGTAGTGCGCACCGGGGCGCACGGGGATCCGATCCCGCGCCAGATCGAGACCAAACTTCCCGCAGGTCGCCGCCATGCCCGGGAACCGCGCCCGCACGGTGTCGGCATCGAGGTGCGAGAGGTCGAGGTAGACGTTGGCGTGGTGCGTGCGGTGCATCACGACCGTGATCGCGCGGGAGACGACGTCGCGGGGGGCGAGCTCGGCACGGGGATCGAATTCCGGCATGAACCGCCGCCCCTCGCGGTCGACGAGCCGGGCCCCGGCGCCGCGGACGGCCTCGGTGATCAGGCTGCGGGCGCCACCGGCGATGTAGAGCACCGTGGGATGGAACTGCATGAACTCCATGTCACGGAGCCGGGCCCCGGCCCGCCAGGCCACGGCCATGCCGTCGCCGCTCGCCCCGGGAGGATTGGTGGTCTCGCGGTAGAGCTGCCCCGCGCCGCCGGTGGCCAGAATCGTTCGCCGCGCCCAGACGATCGTCTTGCCGTGCGCCGGATTCCAGAGGATCGCCCCCCGGCAGCCCGCGGCGTCGGTGACGAGGTCGATCGTGAACGTGTCCGGCCAGACCGAGAGGTTCTCGAGCTGCCGTGTCCGTTCGATCACGGCCCGCATCACCTCGCGACCGGTGGCGTCGCCGAGCGCGTGGACGATCCGATGGTGACTGTGCCCCCCTTCGCGGCCGAGCTCGAGGCTGCCGTTGGTCGCGTCGAACCGCGTGCCCCACGAGATCAGCTCGGCGATCCGGCCCGGCGCCTCGCGGACGACCGCGTCGACGACGGCCTCGTGACACAGTCCACAGCCGGCGGCGAGCGTGTCGGCCACGTGGTTGTCGAACCGGTCCTCGGGGTCGACGACTCCGGCGATGCCCCCCTGGGCCCACTGGCTCGACGAACTCCGCAGGTCGTCCTTCGTGGCGACCGTGACGGCCAGCCGCGGGTCGACCGCGAGCGCCGCCCGCAGGCCGGCCAAGCCGCCGCCGAGGATCAGGACGTCGGTGAAGCAGTGCGGAACCCGCTTGGGGCCGAACGACACGAGATACCGCGGCCCCTCGAACGATCCGCTCATTCGCCCCCCGTGCCCTGTAGGTACGCCTTGAACTGCTCGCGGTAGGACGCCGGAGGCCGGCTGCGCCGCCCCTGGGCCTGCCCTCCCTTGACGTCGGCCGGCACGTCGCGGGAACTCCGGACGCCATCGGGCCGCAGACCGAGGCTCCGCACGGCCCGCTCGAACTCTCCTCGCTGGCGATCGTCGGCGCTGCCGGCCTGCCGCCGCATCGCCTCCCAGCGGTCGAGGAAGGCGCGGGCCTGCGCGGGCGTCCATCCCAGCGCATCGAGCACCTCGGTGCGGCCGTTCGCCACGCTGTCGCGGAGGTGGTCGATCGCGAGGTCCGCGGCGTTGCGGGCGTTGGCCATGTCCTGGTCGGTCCACTCGAGTTCGCGATCGACGGGCGGCCCGGCCTGAGCATCGCCCTGCTCGCCACGATCGCCGCCGCCGCGCCCGCCACCACCGACCGGACTGCCGGTGGCCGGTTGTGCCCCACCGGCTGCGTCCCCGGGGGAATCCGACCCCCGAACCTCTTTCGGTCCGCCCTGCGGTTGCCCAGGCCCGGCGACCGCTTCCTTCTCCTGGCCCGCGCCCGACTGCCGCTCCCCGGCGGCCTGACCGGCGGCATCGCCACCCTGTGCCTGACCCTGTGCCTGACCCTGTGCCTGACCCTGTGCCTGACCCTGTGCCTGACCCTGTGCCTGACCCTGTGCCTGACCCTGTGCCTGACCCTGACCCTGCGCTTGTTCTTGTCCCTGACCCTGCCCCTGTCCTTGCCCCTGAGCGGATGCCGACCCCGACTTACCGCCCTGGCAGGAACTGCAACCGGCCTTGCCGCAGGGCTTGCCTTGGGCGTCGCAGCACGAAGGCTGCTCCGCGGCTTGCTGTTCCTGCTCGCGACGGCGATTGTCGAGGATCCTCTCCATGGCCTCGCCGTCGTTCGTGCCATCGGCGGCCACGCTGTCCGGTCGCGGCTGCCGACCTGCGGGCTGACCACGCTCCGGCCGCTCGCCGTTCTGCGGAGCCTCGCCCTTCTGCCCGGCGGCCGCGTCACGGGCGGGCCGCTTGGCCCCCCCGTCGTCGCCGGCGCCGGCCTCGTCAGACCGCGCGGCCCCCTCGTCGGATCCTCCTTGCTGACGGTCACCGCGGTCGCCGGCATCGCGGTCGCCCCGGGCGGACTCACCGTCTCGAGGCTGCTGCCCCTCCTTTGATTCACCCGAGCCGCGCTCGTTTCCCTGCCGCTCGCCTGCCGCGGTTCCCCGCTCGCCCCCTGCTCCCTTCATCGCCTGACCGTCCTTCTCACCCCCCTGCTCCCCGTTCCGCTCGGAGCCCGACGTTCCGTTCCGTTGCTCGCTTTGCCCGCGCCCGTCCTGCTGCCCCGGCGACTGCTTCGCTCCGCTGCCACGCTGGTTGCCCGTCTGCGAGCCGGGGTTGCTCCCCTGCTCGCTTCCCTGGCCCTCACCCTTCTGCTCACCCTTCTGCTCACCCTTCTGCTCACCCTTCTGCTCACCCTTCTGCTGCTCCTGCTGATCACGCTTCTGCTGTTCCTGCTGCTCGCCCTGCCGATCCCGCCGATCGTCTTGCGGGGCTGGCTGCTCATTCCCCTCCGGTCGCTGGGCCGCGGCATCGCCATCCCGCGCAGCGTCATCCGGCTTGCGGGCGCCCTCGTCCTTCGCACGCTCGCCCTCCCTTTGGCCGCCGTTCGCCGGGGCGTCGCGAGCCGAAGCGGGCGGAGTGGGCGGCTCACGGGCCGGAGCGCTGGCGTCGACCCGCAGCAGCTGCCAGGGCGACCGCGCGACGTTGGGGTCCTTCGGCCTGGTGTCGACGGCGACGGCCCGATACTCGATCACGCTGCCCGGAACGGCACCCAGCCGCTCCGGAACCAGTTCGGCGGCTCCCCGGAAGACTCCCGATCGCGGCCCCGTCAGGAGCGGAATCTCCGGCAGGGCGTCGCCCCCCTGGAGCCGAACCTCGATCCCCACGCGGGCCAGGCCGAAGTCCGGGTCGAGCGCCCGCACCTGCACGGGCACCGGCGCACCGGGTGGCACCCGCACGAGTTGCTCCCGCGGTTCCTCGATCGAAACCTCGGGAGCCAGGTCGGCGAGCACCTCGATGCGGTGCTCGAGTTTCTCGACGACCGCCGGCTCCCGCGCCGTCGGCGACGCCGAGCGGGGCTGGAACACCAGCCGGTAGGAGCCGTGGTCGGGGCCGGTCCGGTCGGCGTTCATGGCGAGCACGAACCCGCCCGACGCGCGGGCGAGGTCGTGCTGCCCGATCCGCATCTGCAGGTCCTTGCCGCCGTCGCACCCCTTGTCGATCCAGGCCGACTCCAGGGGCCGGTTGCCCTCGGCGATGATCGTCACCCGCGTGCCCTCGACCGCGCGGATGTCGCCCTGCCACGGCACGCTCTCGGGCTCGCGGCGGGTGTACTCCGGATAGTCGTACCGCACCTCGCGGACCAGGAGCGACGGGATGTCGACGACGGCCACGCGGAGCCGCTCGCTCCGGGCATCGCCGGCGGTGATCTCCAGCTCGACCGAATCCTCGAGCCCGCGGGAGGCATCCGGCACCACGGCGACGTAGCTCCCTTCCGCGGCCGCATCCGTCGCCATCGGCACCCGCCAGGAGGCGTCCGCCGGGTCGCCGGCACCGCCCACGGGCGTCACGCCGATCGTCGGCTGTTCCCCGGACCGCAGGCCGCGGATGGCGGTCGTGACGACGAGCTGCCGACCGCGGACGAGCGTCGCGGTGCCGGCGTCGACGGCGAGCGGGTGCGCGGCCCCGTCGGCGGCGGGCATCCCCGCGTCGCCGGCGACCCGCCACGCCAGGCGCGGCGGATCGATGGAGACCCGCGACGGTGCGGCCAGGCTGCTCCACGGCGCGAGCAGGCGGACGGCGGAGACGAGCAG
>JBIIUP010000015.1:0-25359 GCA_044339885.1 Pirellulales bacterium
TCGCCTCCCGGCTCATGCGTCCCTCCAGTCGAGGATCACCTTCCCGCTCTCGCCCGACTTCATCGCTGCGAACCCCTGCTCGAACTCCGTGTAGGGGAAGCGATGCGTGATCACGGGGCGGATGTCGAGCCCGCTCTCGAGCATGACCGTCATCTTGTACCAGGTCTCGTACATCTCGCGGCCGTAGATCCCCTTGATCGTGAGCATGTTGAAGACCACGGTGTTCCAGTCGATGGCGATCGGCTCCGCGGGGATGCCGAGCATCGCGATCTTGCCCCCGTGGCACATCGACTCGAGCATCTGGCGGAGGGCCGCCGGCGCCCCCGACATCTCCAGGCCGACGTCGAAGCCCTCCTTCATGCCCAGCTCCCGCATGACGTCGGCGAGGCTGGCCGAGCGGACGTCGACCGCCGTCGTCGCCCCCATCCGCCGGGCGAGGTCGAGCCGGTAGGGATTCACGTCGGTGATCACCACGTGCCGGGCCCCGGCGTGCTTCGCGACGGCGACGGCCATCAGGCCGATCGGCCCGGCGCCAGTGACGAGGACGTCCTCGCCGAGGAGGTCGAAGGAGAGGGCCGTGTGCACCGCGTTGCCCAGGGGATCGAAGATCGACGCCACGTCGCGGTCGATCCCGGCGTCATGGTGCCAGACGTTCGTCATCGGCAGGGCGATGAACTCGGCGAAGGCGCCGGGGCGGTTGACGCCCACGCCCTGCGTCGACTTGCAGAGGTGTCGCCGGCCCGCGAGGCAGTTGCGGCAGCGGCCGCAGACGACGTGCCCCTCGCCGGAGACGACCTCGCCGGGAAAGAAGTCACGGACGTTCGCGCCGACGGCCACGATCTCGCCGACGAACTCGTGACCCACGACCATCGGCACGGGGATCGTCTTCCGCGCCCAGGCGTCCCAGGAGTAGATGTGGAGGTCGGTGCCGCAGATGCCGGTGCGGTCGACGCGGATGAGCACGTCGTTGATGCCGATCGTGGGCACGGGCACCCGCTCGAGGGAGAGTCCGGGGGCGGCCTCGCGCTTCACCAGCGCGTTCATCGTGTCCATGGAGTCGATCGACGCGCTTCGGGCGCGGTTCCCGCGAGGAGGCGAACGTCCGCCGACCATCGGCGAACCGCCGGCGATCATACCGGGCGGCCGGAAAACCGCGGCGTGTCATAGCCGGCGGCGGGGCGTCAGCGTGTGGTTCCCGCCTGCGCGGCGCTCGCCACCGCCTCGCGGGTGCGAGCGGTGATCTCGGCGAAGCGGCCCTCGCGGAGGTCGGTCGCCGTCGCCAGCCAGGTGCCCCCCACGGCCGCGACGGCATCGACGGCCAGGTAGGAGGCGAGGTTGGCCGGACTCACGCCCCCGGTCGGCACGAACTTCACGCCAGTGTGCCGGTAGGGGGCGTGCATGGCCGCGAGCATCGCCACGCCGCCGGCGGCTTCGGCCGGGAAGAACTTGAGCGTCGTGCAGCCGAGCGACAGGGCCAGCTCGACCTCCGACGGCGTCTGCACGCCCGGTACGAACGGCAGGCCGATCTCCCGAGCCCGGCGGACCGTCGCCGGCGCGCAACCGGGGGCGAGGGCGAAGCGGGCGCCCGCGGCCGCCGCCGCATCGACCGTGGCCGGGTCGAGCACGGTTCCGGCCCCCACGAGCATCGCGGGCCGCTCGCGGGCGATGGTCCGGATGACCTCGGTCGCCGCCTTCGTGCGGAAGGTGACCTCGATGACCGGCAGGCCGCCGGCCAGGAGCGCGTCGGCCAGAGGCAGGGCGTGCGCGACGGAGTCGATCGCGATCACCGGCACGATGCGGTGGGCGGCGATCACGGCGAGGGGGTCGGCGTCGATCATGAAAGAAGCGCTCCTGGGAGGGCGGCCGGCTACGGGAAGGGCGGATCGGACTGCTTCACGCGGACGAGCGAACGTGCACCGTTGTATTCGATGCCGCCGACCGGCGTGCGGCCTCCAGGACCCGCAGTCCCTTCACCGCGTCGACGAAGTCCGGTTGGATGGCCGATCCCCCGCCGACCGCTTTCGTCGGCTCCTGGAGCGGGCCGTTGAACGACTGTTTTACGGCCGGATGGTGACGACTGCCGAAGATCTGATTCTCCTGAATAAGGTTTTCCACCGCCAGAAGGATATCTTCAGGACATCAAGGGAATCCTGCACATCCAGAGGGGGCATCTCGACATGCTCGATCTCCGCTCCTGGATCGCGGAGATGCTGGATTCGTTGGTTCGTCTTGAGCTCGAAGAGCTGATCGCGACCCACGAGGCAGGCGGCCCACCCGATGCATCCGCGGACGGACGGTCTGAACGAGGGCTTCGTTGACAGGATCGCGCTGCTGCCTCACCGTGCCGCCATGCTTTGTACGGACAAACCGTGCCGATCTCCGAGGGGGATGCCGCGCCCGCGTCGGCGATCTGCGCGGTGCGGCAGCGGCCGGAAGAACCGCCCGCCAGCCCGCCGCCGAACTTCCGCGGCACGCCGCCGGCGCTGCCGCTGGTCTACCTGCCCCGCGGCCTCGACAACTCCAGCGGCGGCCAGGCCTTCGTGTCGAGCGACCGGTGGGGACCGCTCGCGGGCGGGTTGCTCCACTTCTCCTTCGGCTTTTGCACCCACTTCCTCGTGCTCTGCGACGAGGTCGGAGGCCGGGCCCAGGGTGCCGTCGTGCCGCTGCCGGGCGACTTCCGCTCCGGCGTGCACCGGGGCCGGTTTCATCCGCGCGACGGCCAGCTCTACGTCAGCGGCATGAACGGCTGGGGAAGCTATGCCGTCGACGACGGCTGCTTCCAGCGGGTCCGCTATGCGGGCGGCACCGTCCAGCAGCCCGTGCGGTGGCGGGCGCACCGCAACGGCGTGATGCTCGAATTCTCCGCGCCGCTCGACGCGGCGGTGGCCGGCGACGCGGCGAGCCACTTCGCGCAGTGCTGGAACTACCGCTACGGGCCGGGCTACGGCTCGCCCGAGTTCTCCCCGAGCCACTACGGCACGGTGGGCCACGACCCGCTGGCGATCCGCTCGGCCACGGTGCTCTCCGATGGCCGCAGCCTGTTCCTCGAACTGCCCGACATCCAGCCGGTGAACCAGCTCCACCTCAGCGTCGCCGTCGGCCCGGGCACGACCCGCGACGTGTTCGCCACCGTGCACGCGCTCGACGAGCCGTTTCGCGACATTCCGTACTATCAAGAAGTCACGCGGCCCGTGGCGGCACACCCGATCCTCCGCGACGTCGCCCTCATGAAGGCGGCGGTCAGGAACCCGTGGCTGGCGAAGCTCGCCGGCGCACGGCCGGTCACGGTCGAGGCCGCCTCGAACCTCGCCTACAAGACGCCGGAGCTGCGGGCCGTCCCCGGGGAGACGCTCGCGCTGACGTTGGCGAATCCCGACGTCGTGCCGCACAACTGGGTGCTCGCGAAGCCCGGCACGCTCGACCGCGTCGGCGGCCTCGCCGACACGCTCATCGCCGACCCCGAGGCCGTCGCCCGGCACTACGTGCCGCGCACCGACGACGTGATCGCCTCCACCGACATCACGCCGCCGGGCGGGCGGCAGACGATCTTCTTCCGGGTGCCCGAGGTGCCGGGCCGCTATCCCTTTCTGTGCACGTTCCCGGGCCATTGGAAGCTGATGAACGGCACGCTCGTGGTCGCCGCCGCGGCGACCGAGGCCGCCGAGGCCCCGGCCGCTCGCCGAGACGGCGGCGAAGGCCGGCTGCCGCGTGTCGATCTACAACCACGGCGGCCGGGGGGGCGAGCCCGAGAACATGGTCGCGGTGTGCCGCGCCCTCGACCTGCCGAACGTGGGCATCGTCTACAACCAGCACCACGGCCACGACCACCTGCCGCCGTTCGAGGAGGCGCTGGCCGCGATGCTGCCGCACCTGCACTGCCTGAACGTCAACGGCATGACGGCCGGCGGCGACAAGGCGGGCAGGAAGATCCTCGTCGTCGGCCAGGGCGATCTCGACGTGGCCCTCGCGAAGACGATCTACACGAGCGGCTACCGCGGCCCGATCGGGATCCTCAACCACACCGGCCACGACGCCGAGGCCCGCCTGCTCGACAACCTCGAGGGCCTGGAGTGGGTCGCGGGCGAGCTCACCGGGAAGCCGGTGCCCAAGCCGACCCCGCGCACGCCCTGACCGGGCCGTCGCGGCCGCGGCATCGAGCAAGGCTTGAAAAACTGTACGGACGTATATAAGATCCGGGTTCGAGAGTGGGGCCCTGAGATGTCCCGATGACGAGCGAGCAGCTCAAGGCGACGCTGCGGCAGCAGCCCTTTCGCCCGTTCACGATCCGCATGGTCGACGGCCGGTCGTTCACCGTGTCCCACCCGGACTGGGCCATCGTGTCGCCGACGGGCCGCACGTCGATCCTGTTCGAGCCCGACGACAGCTACAGTGTCATCGATCTGATGCTGATGAACGAACTGGAAGTCCCCGCCCCGAAGAACGCCGGCTGAGAACCGCCGCGCCGACGGCCGCACCATGCCACAACCCCCGACTCCGCCGACCGGCCTCGAATTCCCCGACCCGCGGGCCGTGATCGCCGCCGATGCGGCGCGGTATCGCAGCCTGCCCGCCGCCGAACGGTGGCGGGAACTGTTCGCGATCCGACGCTGGGGCGATCGGCAGGCCCGCGATCCACGCCGCCGTGCCACGGTCGAGCGGCTCTGGGAAGAGGAGGAGTCGCGGTGGCGACGAATTCACCAGGCACTGATCGCCCGCCATGCATCCTGAACCCGCCGCCGACCCGCTGCAGGCGGCGCTCGAGCGGACCACCGCCGCCTTCGCGCGACGGGGCGTGCGCTACGCCCTCATCGGAGGGCTCGCGACCGGCTACCGGTCGCGGCCCCGCTACACGAAGGACGTCGACGTGATCGTCGACGTTCCGGCGGTCGAACTGCCCGGCCTGCTCGCGGAACTCCGCGCGGAGGGCTTCGAGTTCGAGGAGCGGGGCGTGATCGAGGAGTTCACCAGGCACCACATGGCCGTGCTGTGGCGGAGCGGGGTGCGGTGCGACTGGCTGCGGCCCGTCCTGCCCGCCTACCGGCACGTGCTCGACACCGCCACGCTCGAGTCCGCCGAACCCGCCCCGCTTCGCGTGGCGACCGCCGAGGGCCTCGTGCTGCTCAAACTGCTGGCGTTCCGTCTCCAGGATCAGACCGACGTCGAGGCCCTCGTCGCATCGAACCCGACGCTCGACCTCGATTGGATCCGCGGCGAATGGGCGGCGATTTTTCCGCTCGACGACCCGCGGCTGGCCTGGCTCGTGGAACAGGTGCGGTCCGTCACGGGGCCGCGACCGTGAGCGGACCGGCCGGGGCCTGCGGCGGCAGCGTGGCCCGCCAGGTCTCCATGCCGCCCCCCATGCTCCGCACGAGCACGTCGCCCACGAGGCCGGTGCCCCCCGCGCCGGCGTTCGTGTCGTCGAAGATCGTTTCCTCGACGAGCAGCGGGTTCTCCGGCCGCGCGACGTCGTAGATGGCGGCGCCGTTCAGGTAGCTGTTGACGTACACCCGCGTGCCGTCGATGCAGAAGCCGGTCGTGTTGTCGATGATCGTGCCCACGTGCCGCGGCCGCGCGGGGTCGGAGATGTCCACCGTGGAGAGGCCGGTCGTCCACCAGAACGACGTGTAGCCGGGGGCGACCACGGCCGTGTTGCCGCTCACGCCCACCCGCACGGGAAACATCTTCCCCCAGGGCAGGTTCGTCGCGCCCAGGCGGATCGGCCGCCGCGGGTCGGTGACGTCCACCGTCACGAGCCCGAAGTTCATGCCGACCACGGCGAGCTTCCGGCCGCCCCGCTCGACGACCGTCACCGCCTTGCCCTCGTCGGCGCCGGGCCGCACCTCGGCCCCCGTGAAGCCCACCGGCTCGGGCCGCCCGCCGCCGCGGTGGCCTCGAGGCCGGCCACGATCTTTCCCGTCGCCGTGGAAACGAGGAACATGCGGAAGGCCGCGGGCCGCCAGCCACAGGGCGACCAGGCCGATGACCCAGCCGCCCACCGCCACAACGACGAACCACACGTTCGCGAACCACAGCGTGGCGGCGACGCCGCCGAGGAACATCGCCACGCCGAGCAGGCAGGCCGCCGCGCTCCACAGAGGCGGCCGCGGCGGGTGACGTCGGGGAATCCAGCGGATGCGCCAGGCGGCGGTCATGGGAGTCCCCCCGAGCGTGCGGCGAACGCCGTGTCGCTTTCCGCCGGACGGTCGGCGTTCACGGCCGCTCCTCGACGATCGTGCCCTCGTTGCCCGTGACCTTGGTCGCCCGGCCGCGGACGACGATGTCGGCGGTCTTGTGCCCCTTGAGGCGGTTGCCCTCGATCGTCGATTCGTCGACCATCACGAGGCCCGTCGCCGGGTCCGCGAGTTGCTTGCGGCTCTCCATGGGCTTGGCGTGCCGCTCCTCGATGCCGATCCACTGGGTCGGCTCGGACAGCGTGCTCTCGATGACGTTGTCGCGGACGATCGCCCCGGTCGTGGAGCCGTCCGCCCAGATCGCGGAAATCAGCACGCCGGGATTCTTGCCGGGGGTTTGCCGCGAGTTGTCCCGGATCGTGTTGCCGGCGATCGTGTTGCCGTGGCCCTTCGGTCCGCCGATCATCTCGACGCCCGCCAGGCCGTTGCCCTCGATGAGGTTGCCCTCGATGACGTTCTGGTGATCGCCCGGCACGCCGAGGCCGCCGATGCCGTGGCCGCCGTTGCCCGTGAACTTCGAGTCGCGGATGTTCACGCGGTTGTTGTGCCAGCAGTAGTAGAGGCCGTCGGTCGCGTTGTCGATGCTCGTGACCCGCACGAACTCGGCGCCCAGCCAACGCGTGCCCGGGTGGAAGCCGTGGCCGAAGTTGCGGGTCGCCGTGCAGTCCTCCACCACGAGGTCTCCGCCCCCCTGGAAGCTGAAGGCGTCGGAGTGCCAGTCGCGGACCGTCACGCGGCGGACGGCCACGTGGCTGGTCTCGAAGGTGTGCAGCGCGGCGAGATAAAAGCTTCCTCCCGTGGGCTTCCGCTCGTCGGCGAAGCCCTCGAGCACGAGATCCTCCACGCCCACGTTCTTCACGCCCTCCGCCGTGACGAGGCTGTGCATTCGCTGCGCCAGCGACCCGGCCGGGGGCGAGACGGTGAGCGGCCAGGCGAGGTGGAGCGTGTCGCCGTCGACCCGCTCGACCTGGTTCCAGTGGTGGTCCCAGGTGTCGCCCGGGCCGGTGAGCTTGATCCCCGCGCCGGGCGTGAAGATGGCGGAATCGGCCACGCGGACCGACGTGTCCCCGGCCTTGGCGTCGGCGACGAGCGCCGTGCGGAGGCCCCAGGCCACGAACGCGGTGTCCTTGCGGGTGGCGGCTCCGAACGGCTTCCGGAGCGTGACCGTCTGTCCCGACACCGATTCCACCACCGCGTGCTTGCGGTGCACGGGGTGTGAGGAGCGGCCCCTGGGCCAGAGGTCGATCGTCCGCCCGGGCACGAGGGTGGAGAGGTCGCCCACGAGTTCCAAGCTCGCCGCGTCGGCCGCAGTGTCGGCGGCGAGCGTGGCGCGGTGCTCGTCGACGGCCGCCGCGAGCACGGTGGCGTCGCCCTGGCCCTTGAGCGTCACGCCGGTACGGAGCACGAGGCTCCGCGCCAGTGGAAACCGCCCGGCGGGCAGCACCACCGTGCCGCCGCCTGCCGCGCCCGCCTCGTCGATGACGGCCTGGATGCCGCAGTCGGGCAGCCGCGTGTCGATCTTGCCGGCGGCGTCGAACGTGGCCGCCGCGGCCGGCACCGGCGGGAACCACCCCGCGTGCAGAAGCGTCGCGGCCACCACGATCAGCCCGGGAATCGGCCTCGGCCCGCCCGCGGGCCACGACTTCGGATGGTTCACCATGTCTCGTTTTCCTTTCAAACGGCTCCCACTTGATCCGCAGGCATCGGGGCTGCCCGTGCCGTCTCGCCCGGACGTTCCCTCTGGCCCTCCGGGCCTGCGCTCACTCGATGCTGCCCTCGCTTCACCATCGTGGTTTCGCTCGGCCAGCAACGCCGGCTCGCCGGCACGGGCAATCCCTTGCGCACCCGATTGTTCGGGCTCGTGTACGCGAGAGGAAGAGGTGTTCCCTATCGGGCGGCCGAGCGTGTCTCATTGTTGCCACTCCGGAGACGCTTCCAGCGTGAATGCGGTGTCGCCCACGCGGCCGGTCACGCGGACGTTCGTCCGCACCTCGTAGCCGCGGTCGGTGCGTCGGATCGTCAGGTCGGCCGGCACCAGCACCTCGTCGTTCAGGCCGATCTCCCAGGTCTTGGCGTTCACGAGGCCGTCACCGTTGGCGTCGGTGAAGGCCGACTCGGAGAGCGTGGCGCCTGCGGGCCTGCGGACCACCCGGCCCGAGCGGAAGTGCCAGCCGCCGTCCTCGGTGGTGGTCGTGAACGCGCCGGCCTTGCGGTTGCCCGCGTTGACGAACGGCACCTTCTGGTTGGTCGTGATGACGGCCGCGTCGCTGCCCGTGACCGTGCACCCGGTGAGCAGCCCTTCGTGGAAGAGCAGCTCGTCTCGCCAAGTGAAGCTCGTGCCCCGGCCCTGGAGCTGGAGCCAGCACCAGCGGTCGGGGCTGCCGACGACGATGCCAGGATTTTCGGGCAGCGGATCCTTCGTCGTCAACGCTCGCCGCCGGTAGTCGATGTCGGTGATCGTCGTGCGGACCGTGTCCGTCGCGGCCTTGATCGAGAGGCCCTCCGCCGCGAACTCCGCCAGGCCGTTGACCTGCGCCCAGCGCAGCCCCTCGGCGTCGCGGGACACCGCGGCCAGCCCGTCGGGCGTGGAGGTGTAGTCGTCGATCTGGCCGCTCGTGGTCGTCACCCGCACCCGCAGCGGATCGCGGCCCACGACCTCCGCCTTCGCCACCACCGGCTCGGCGCCGCGATACCACTCGTAGACCGCCGGATAGACCGACGGCTCCCGGGCCGGACCCTGCACCCAGAGGAAGGGGAAGCAGTATTGGTACTGCTGCGAGTAGGGGCTGCCCTGGAGCACTCGCTGGCCGGCCTGGCCGAGAAGCGTGGCCCGCACGTGGACCGGCGGCAGCGCGGCGTCGTAGCGGTCGCCGAGCACGGTCGGCTCGCACGCCACGGCCTCCACCACCCCGCCGTCCTGGAACGTATGCGGATGGTCCTTGGGCTCCCGCGTCATGGTCCACACGGCCTGGAGCACGTCGGTGGCGGTGCCGGTCTTCCGGGTGTTTTCGAGCGTGCGGTCGGTCCAGCGGACGCTCCCGTCCTGCATGGGCACGTTGAGATCGAGGCCGTCGCTCTCGCAGCCGTGGAAGCACCAGGTGTGGGTCGTGCCGCCGGCGAGCCGCTGCACGTCGAAGGCGTAGAACGTGCCGCTCGTGCCGACCTCCATGAGCACAAGGTCGCGGTCGAGCCGCTGGGTGCCCTTGGAGTTCGTGTAGCTGCCGCGGACGAGCGGGGGCGCAAACGCCCGCAGCCACGGCTCTCCGTCCTGGCCGCCCGCCTCCTTGGGATTGTCGGTGTCGTGGGCGATGGCGTGGTTGTGGACGAAGGCCCAGGGGGCCGGGGGACGCGACCAGGTCACCTTCCCCTCGTTGCGGCAGGCGAGGTCCACCGCCACCGGCAGCCCCATGGCGAAGAAGTTGACGTCGAGGTAGTCGGCGTGGGCGTGGGCCCGGCCGATTCCCAGGCGGAACGTCGCGCCGGTCTTGCGGGTCGGGTCGGTCTCATCGGGGTTCATCTCCAGGAGCACGCCGAAGTCGGGCACCACGCGGGACTCGTTGTGGAGGATCGGGTCGCGGCGGCCGGCGGCGGCGCGGAGCACCTCCGCGTCGGTCACGCCGTGCTTGTGTGCGAGGATCCACGCGATCCGTGGATCGCCGGTGACGGCGAAAGCCGCCTCGAGCGAGCTGCGGTCGAGCGTGCGGTAGGCCACCCGACCGGTGTGCGGCCCGCCGCTGGCGTCACCGACCATGAAGGGAAAGCCGCCCGCGACCCACATGTCGACGAGAAAGTCGGCGGCGGCCCGGATCTTCGGGTAGCGGTCGACGTCGCTGATGTCCATGACGGGCGTCACGCCCGCTTTCCGCAGGAGCAGCATGCTGTAGGACTTGGCGACGGCGTTCTTCGCGCTCCCGAGGGCGTAGCACAGAAAAGAGGGGGCGTAGTAGCAGCCCGACCGCGACAGCCCGGTCGCGTAGCCCTCCTGGTAGGTGCCGGTGAACGGGAAGAAGTCGGCGTTCTGCCGGGTGAGGTCGAAGAGGTCGGCCGTGGCCGGTTTGGGCCCGAGCACCCGGCCGGCCATGTCCTCGATGTCGCGGTTGACCGCGAGGAACCCGCGGCGCACGTCGCGGACGCTCGCGAAGACCAGCTGCCGGTCGATGAGCCGGATAACGTCCTCGGGCGTCTTGATCCAGGGGATGAAGCGGTGAACCTCCGCCGCGAACGCCCGGTTGCCGTGGATGTAGGGGAAGATCTTGTCGTACGACTCGATGAGCTCGCGGGTGTCGTCGGCGGACCAGCTCCAGTTGATGAGCTTGCCGCCGCGGCCGTAGCTCCAGTGCTGGTTGAACTCGAGATCCGGGTCGTGGGTGCACAGGCGGATGTCCTGGACGCCGTATTCGAGCGCCGGCCAGTCGTAGGCCAGCCGCACCAGTGCCATGGCCGCGTCGTGGCCCACCTCCGGGTCGCCGGTTTCCAGGTACTTCTGCGGCAGGCCGAAGGTGCCGCCGCCGGCGCTGGAGTAGACGAGGCCCGCAAAGGCCGCCAGCCGCTGGAGGTTCAGCCGGGCCCGTGGGGTGGCGTACATGTCCCCGGCGAGCCTCGAATGGTCCGCCGCCGCCAGGAAGATACCGGTGCCGTCGTCGTTCCATTCGGCCGGCAGCGTGGCCGGGGCCGGGAGCGGGGCGCCTGCCACGAACTGCTCCGGAGGCAGCGTGGCCTGAGTGGCCGGGTCGATCACCGTCAACGGCGCGATCGTCGTCTCCACGCTAGGGCGGGGCCTGCCGAGCGACGCGGCCCAGTCCCAGGCCGGCAGCTGCACGCTCGCTGGCAGCGTGCGCCACGCTGGCGGAGGCTGATGAATGGTGTGAACGTTGAGCGGCGGCATCGCGTTCCAGATCAGGTCGTCCCGCGCCCGGCGCTCGGCGCCGATCTCGGCCAGCTGCGCCGGCTTGCCCGCGCCCAGCCGCTGCTCGGTCTTGACGGCCTCGTCGGGCAGGCCCGCGAGGCAGTCCACGAGGTCGATCTGCTGGAGCCGCACGGTCTCCCGGGACCGCGGCAGGAGCGTGAAGGTGGCGGTGAAGTCGCCCGGCTCGTCGACGTGGAAACTGAAGGCCTGCATGAACCGCGGCCGCAGCGACTGCTTGAGCAGGAGCCGCCCGCGGCCCACCTGCTCCTTGCGGGCGTTCGTCACTTCGAATTCCATCGGTGCCGGCCGCCAGACGCGGTCGAGTTCCGTGCGGCCCTTGGGATCGACGGAGCCATAGAGCCAGCAGGAATAGAGCCCCACGGGCAGGCTGGGGAGTTTCATCGTCACCCGGTCGCCGGGGGCGAGCGTGATCGCGGTCTCGGCCACGGGCACGTCCTGCGCGTTGCGCTTGCCGTAACCCACCCGGCGCAGCGGCGTGGTGGCGACCGCGCGGGCCGGGTCGACCTCCGCGGCCGTGTGCGGCCGGCCTTCGGCCCGCTCGAACACCGCCTGCGGGTAGGCGATCTCGGGGCGGAAGCGGTTGCTGATCCGCAGGGCCCGCAGCTCAACCGCATCGCTGCCGAGCGTGAACGTCGCCGGCGGCATCCCGGCGGAGGCGGCGAGCATGTCCTTCCAGCAGCGGTCGATCGCTGCCAATCGCTCGGCCTCGGGAAGCGCGCGGACGAACTCGTCGCCGAGCGACGCCGGCTGGAAGAACCGCATGTCCTTGCGGAGCACGTGGCCGTCGAGGTCGCGCACGATCGCCGCCCCGCGGCGGCCGGCGAGATCGAGGCCCATGGTCACGGCCACCCAGCGGTCGGCCGCGGCCTGGGCGAGCGTGGCGCCGCCGCCGCCGCCCGTGGCCCCGAACCGGAAGGGGAACAGCCGCGTGCCGGGGCGGGCCGGCGCCTGGAGCGTCCAGCCGGGCCCGCTGGACGGATGGATCGAGAGCCGCAACTGGTCTCCGGCCGCATTCTTCCAGCCACCCAGCGCCACTTCCTTGCCGCTGGCCGCCGTCGCTGCCGGCAGCCGCAGGATCATCTCGATCGTCCAGGCCGGTCCGTCGAGCACGCCGGCGGTGGGGATGGTCACGGCCCCGCTGTAGCCGCCGTCGACATCGAAGGCTTTGGCGTCGAGGGCCACGGGCGTCGTGGCGGCGCAGAAGTCGGCATGATCCTTCGGTGTCGCGAAGTCGACCAGGAACGTCGTGGCCTCGTCCTTCACGAGCGCCGGCGGCGTGGGGGCGACGGTGTAGTCGGTCCCGTACGAGATCTCGTGCGCCGCCCCGGGCAGCGCGAGCACGGCCTGCAACGCCAGAGTGCCGAACAGCAGCCGGATGAAAAGCAGGCAGGAAGCCCGGGTGGGGTGCGGCATGGACGGAGCCAAACTCCCGAGGTGGCCCTGGGACCCGATGCCGGGCCGGCGGGGGACGCGACCTGCGATGACGAACACCCACTTCCCGAATGACCCCGAAAACCCACTGTCGGA
Source organism: Pirellulales bacterium (assembly GCA_044339885.1). Lineage (GTDB taxonomy): Bacteria > Planctomycetota > Planctomycetia > Pirellulales > UBA1268 > QWPN01. The sequence continues at coordinate 12,646 of JBIIUP010000015.1, forward strand.
TGCCGGGGACAGCCCCGTCAAGCGGCCCACACGGCCATGGCGGTGGTAGACCACAACAGACTCTCTCTACGCGCGATCATTCCCGCCGACGTACCCGAAGCAGGGAACGCTCGCCCTGGCGGGCATCGGCATCGGCATGGCCGGCTGGAAGGCCGCTTGCCGACGGCGCGGGTGAGGTCCGGGGGGCCGGACAAACTCTTGTAGTTTTTGAGCGGCCGGAATTTCATTCTTTCGCGCAGGCCCGAAACGTGCCCAAAAAGCCTCGAAAAACCTGGCATCTCCAGGCTCGGCTTGTGCCGCGCTGAGCGACCGGGTCGGTCAACGCCCGGAACTTGTCGGTCGAGGTGGCTAAAGACTAAGCACTTTGAATCGAATCGGAGGGGACGGGAGCACTTCTGAGATCATCGCTTTCGATTTTCCGATTCCCGTTTTTCGACGGTTGGTGTCTCGGTGGAGGATGGACCATGTCAGCCGGCACTCGTAGGCCTGAGTTCACGTCGCGGCTCGCGCCGCGACCGTTATTCGGCGGCTTGGTGCTCGCGTGCGTTGCCGTGGCTTCGGCGCCAGGTTCGGCGACCGCGCAGACGTGGCAGGGGTCTAACGGCGTCTGGAGCAACTCCGCGAACTGGCTCCCGGCCGCCCCCGTCAGCGGCACCGCGTCGGCCCTCGTGTTCACCGGGGGCACGGCGCAGAACGACCTGGGCACGACGTTCGACGCGGGCAGGATCACGTTCTCCAGCGGCGTGACCACGCTCACGGGCAGCGCGATCCGCCTGGCGACGCCGTCGGGCACCTCGATCTTCAACCTCACGACGGCCGGCACCCAGACGCTCGGCTTCGGCATCGACCTCGGGGGTGCATCGGGTACGAGCACGCGGATTTTCACGGGCACCGCGGGCGCGTCCGGAACCTCGTGGACCGTGTTCAGCGGCAACATCAGCGGCACCGGCGGCGTGCTGTTCACCCGGACGGCCGGCAGCGCCGCCCTGCCGAGGTTCGTGCTGTCTGGCACGAACACCTACATCGGCAACACGGAACTGGGCGACGCCTATCTTGTGTTGTCGGGCTCGGCATCGTTGGCCAGCAGCGGGACGCTGCGGTCGACGGCTAACAACAACATCCTCGATCTGTCGGGATTTGCGAGTGGCACGCTGGCGAACAACACCTTCTGGAACACTGTGGGAGGGGTCGGCAACGTCATCTTGCCAAGTGGCGGCAACCCGCTCTGGCTCACGGGGACGATGGATGTGAGAGCTGGAGGTATCGCCGTCAGCACCAGCGGCACCGTCTACATCAATTCGTTGACCAACACCGGTGCCGTCAGTACCGGTGGTTTTCGGGTCGGCAATAGTAGCTACGCGGGTACCGCGGTCATCTATGGCGGCGCACAGCCCTCGTGGAACCTGAAGACCACCCCACTTTCAGTCGCCTCGGGCGGCTCGGTCATCATCTCCCATTCGAATGCCATCGGCACCAGCGTATCGTCGACGATCTCTCTCAATAACGGGACTTTGTCCACGACCCTACCCGAATGGAATGTCGTCCAGCGTGTCGGTCTGGAAAACGCGAGTGCCACAATCAGCGGCACCGGGAACATCACATTGTCCAATGCTGTCACCAGCGCTGCCGTGGTGAACAACAGCAACTCGCGGTTCACGAAGAGCGGCCCGATGACGCTGACGCTCGGAGGAACCAACGTCTACGCGAACACGACGTCGGTCACCGAAGGCGTGCTCTTGCTCTCCAATTCAATGTCGCTCCCCGGTGGCATCGAATTCAACGCGGTCACCGTCGGAGGAACGTCGTCGCATTTGCGGATCGAGGGAACCGGCGTCGTCGGGATTACGACCGGGACGTTTTCCCGAACGCTGGGGAGTGGAACCTCCGCCAATGACATTGGTGGGAATCGTGTCAATCTGAGTTCGGGCGGCTTCGCCGGCTACGCGGCGAACCAGGTCGTGAACCTGGGCGGGGCCTCGGCGGTGGCGACGTGGGGTGTCGGCGGGTTTGGTGGCGTGGCCTCGGGCACATTCATGGGCACGGCGACCGGCACGTTCATCCTCGGGTCGGTGGGCGCGACGCACGCGATCGACTTCCAGAACCCGATCAACTTCAGCGGCACGACGCGGAACATCCGGGCGGACGGCCCGGGGGGCATCCTTTCGGGCGTCCTCAGTAACGGCGGCCTGGCGAAGTCCGGCGCCGGCACGCTCTCGCTGACGGCCGACAACCTCTACACGGGCACGACGACGGTCGTGGGCGGGACGCTGCAGGTCGGCAACGGCGGCACGACCGGCTCACTGGCGGCCGGGAGCCCGGTGAGCGTATCGTCGACGGCGACGCTGGCCTTCAATCGCTCGAACGACCTGACCTACGGCGGCACGGTGTCTGGGGCGGGCGGCCTGGAGAAGCGTGGTGCCGGCACGCTGTCGCTGACGGGCGCCAGCGGCTACACGGGCGCAACGACGATCAGGGGCGGGACGCTCCAGATCGGCAACGGCGGCACGGTGGGTTCGATCGCGAATACCAGCCCCGTGTCCGTGGTGTCCGGTGCGGCCCTGGCGTTCAACCGGTCGAACGACCTGACCTACTCCGGCACGGTCACCGGCGGCGGGAGCCTGCAGAAGCTGGGCGGTGGCAAACTCACGCTCACCTCGGCGCAGACTTTCACGGGCGACACGGTGGTCGTGGGGGGCACGCTGGCTCTGGGCAACGGGGCGACGCTCGCCAGCAGCTTCATCAAGGTGGGGGAGACGGCGGGCTCCGGGGCGGTCCTTGACATCGGAGCGCTCGGGGCGGCGCTCAGTATCAACGCCGGGAAGACGCTCGGCGGGTACGGGACGGTCACGGGCAACACGGTCGTGATCGCCAACAGCGGCGTGATCTCGCCGGGCGGGAGCGTCGGCGGGATCACGATCGGGGCGCTGGAGTTCGGCAAGGACGGCGTCTACACCTTCGAGGTGAACGACGCGACTGGCTCGGCCGGCGGGCCGGCGGGCAACGGCTGGGACCTCGTGACGGTGAGCAGTGCCTTCACGCTCACGGCCGACGCGACGGACCCGTTCGTGATCGACCTCGTGAGTCTCAACGGTACCGCGCCGGGCTCGGCGGCGAACTTCGTCGACTCGGTCAGTTACCAGTGGAAGTTCCTCGTGGCGAACGCGCCGATCTCGAACTTCAACCAGAGCTCCTTCCAGGTGACGTACGGCAGCTTCGTGAATCCGACCAACGGCAGCTTCTACGTCGCCCAGGGCGGCGTCGGCGGCCTGGGCGGGTCGACGACGAGCAACGAGCTCTACGTCGTCTACAGCGCGGTGCCCGAGCCGGGCACGCTCGCCCTGGCCGGAATCGGCATCGGCATCGCCGGCTGGGCGGCCAGCCGCCGCACACGTCGCTCGCTGACGGGCTGAGCCCTGGCTCGGGCTCGGCCGGGCCTTGCCCTACCGCGCCGCCAGCGGGTCGTCGGGCCAGGCGTGCTTGGGATACCGCCGCCGCAGCTCCTTCTTCACGGCCGGATAGGTCGTCTTCCAGAAACCGGCAAGGTCGGCGGTGATCTGCTGCGGCCTGTGGTTGGGGCCCAGGAGATGGAGGAGAACCGGCACGCGGCCGCCGGCGATCCGCGGAGTCTCGCCCACACCGAAGAGTTCCTGGATGCGGACGGCGAGGACCGGCCCGCCGGTGTCGTACGCCAGCCGATACCGCTTGCCCCTGCCCGGCAGCTCCAGCTGCGACGGGGCCAGCCGCTCCACGAGCGCGACCGCCTCCGATCCCACCAGCGCCTGGATCCCCGTCAGCCAGTCGGCGGCTGCCACCTCGTCGAGCGACCGCAGGCCATGACACAACCCGGGAAGGAACCCCGCGAGGTCCGCCGGTCCGACGGATGGCAGGCCGAGTTCCGGCGCCGCGGTCGCGAGCCACCGCAGCCGGGCAAGAAACCCACCGGCAGCCGTGTCGGGCCCCGGGGCCACGCGGTCGAGCTGTCCGGCCGCCTCCCGCGCCAGAACGGCGGCGGCCGCCGCCGGATCGCGGATGGCCGTGGGCGTCTCGTCGAGGACGAGATCGAGCCAGGCGGTGCACAGGCGGGCCTCCACCTGGCGGCGGGAGGGATGGTAGAGCAGCTCCTCGACCTGGTGGAGGTTCACAGCGAGCGGCGGTCGGTCGAGCCAGGACCGTTCGACGGCCGAAGCCAGCCGCACGCCCGCTTCGCCGCCGGTGTCGTCGACGTCGATCGCCAGGAAGAGCGGCTCGCCGCGGAGCCGCGAGCCCTCCAGCCGGACGCCTCGCCCCCCGACCATCGTGCCCCGCTCCTGCGTGCCGGGCCGCAGCCGCACGAGCCGGTCGGGAAACGCCTCGACGAGCGCGAGCATGGTCGCCGCGGCGGGATCGCCGGCCCGCGGGCCGAGCGGGGCCTCGACGAGCCTGAAGAGCTGCTCGGCCACGCGGAGGACGCCGCTGGCGGCGGCCGGGTGCGGCTCCAGATCCGGGTCGGCCCCCGGCACGCCCGCGTGGAAGGCCTGCAGCGCCGCCACCCGGTCGACCACGTCCGACCGCGTCCGCACGCGCTGGCGGTCCCGAGGCCCCTGCCGCGGCGCCCGGAAGGGATCGCGGTCGGAGAGCAGCGCCGCGGCGACCGCGGTCTCGCGAAGGACGCCGTGCCCGGCCCCGGCGACCAGCAGGCGGGCGAGCCGCGGGTGCGCCGGCAGCCGCGACAGCTCGGCGCCCAGGGGCGTGACCCGCGGGCGGCCCGCCTCGTCGGTCGCGACGGCGCCGAGCCGCTGGAGCAGCTGCCGCGCGGTGGCCACCGCCTCCGGCGGCGGCTCGTCGAGCCAGGGGAAATCCCTCTCCTCGCCGAGGGCCAGCAGCTGCAGGAGGGGCCCTGCGAGGTCCCCCCGCACGGCCTCGGGTGGCTCGGCCGCCGGGCGGCGGTGGTGCGCGGCCTCGCTCCACAGCCGCAGGCAGACGCCCGCCGCAGTGCGGCCTGCTCGGCCCGCCCGCTGGTCGGCCGCCGCCTGCGAGATCGGCACCAGCTCCAGCCGCGGCAGGCCGGTCGCGGCGGAGGTGTGCAGCTGCCGCGCCAACCCGGAATCGACGACGGCCGTGACGCCGGGAATCGTCAGCGATGTCTCCGCCACGTTCGTCGAGAAGATCACCTTGCGGCGGCCGATGTCGGCGAGGACGCGGTCCTGCTCCTCCGCGGGCAGGTCTCCGTAGAGGGGCAGCACCGCATGCCCCTCGCGGTCGAGCATCCCGGAGAGCTCCCGCTGGCAGCGGACGATCTCGCCGACGCCCGGCAGGAAGACGAGCACGTGGCCTTCGGTCGCGCGGAGCGCCTGCGGCACCGCCTCGGCGACGAGCTCCACGAGGTCGCGGCGGTCGCCGTGTCGCAGGTAGCGGGTCGTGACGGGAAACAAGCGGCCCTCGGCCGAGACGACCGGACAGGGCCGCCCCGCCTCATCGGCGAGCAGCCGGGCGACCGGCTCCGCCGAGAGCGTGGCGCTCATGACGACGATCCGCAGGTCGGGCCGCAGCGACTGGCGCAGCCGGACGAGCAGCCCGAGGACGATGTCCATCTCCAGCGACCGCTCGTGGAACTCGTCGAGGACGACGGCGCCGATCCCCTCCAGCGACACGTCGTCGAGCAGCCGGCGGAGCATGATCCCGGTGGTTTCGACGACGAGCCGCGTGTCGCGTCCGGCCCGGGACTCGAACCGCACGCGATAGCCCACCTCGCCGCCGAGTTCGCAGCCGCGGAGCTGGGCGATCCGCCGCGCGACCGCGCGGGCGGCGAGCCGCCGCGGCTGGAGCAGGACGACCCGCCGCGGGGGCGGAAGGTCGTCGAGCACGGCCGCCGGCACGAGCATGGTCTTGCCCGAACCCGGCGGCGCCGTCACGACCACGGCCCCGCCGCGCGATGCCGCCACGGCGCGGTCGAGCACGCCGGCCACGGGCAGGTCGGGGAAGGCGTCTGGCTCGGGCATCGAAACGCGGGGCGTTCGCCTTGGGGTGTGCGGGGGGCGGGAGGGCCGCCGTATCATAGGTCCTGCTTGAGGCCCGCCCGCCGAGGATCGCATGGCCCGCAGGGATGCCACCCGTCACGCCGCTCCGCAGGCCGTCGCCGCCGCACGGCCCCTCTGGGCGCAGGTCGCTCTGGGTGCGGCCGCCGCGGCGGTGATCGCCGCCGCGGGCTGGAACATCCGGCGGCAGCTCGTGGTTCGGGATCCCTACGCCTTCGACCGGTCGCGGCCGGTCGCGTTCGCCGACGTGGCCGAGTCCAACGGCCCCGTGGGCGACGCCGCCCCGGGTGAGCTCGCCTTCACGACGCCGGCCGGGAAGCCGGTCGACCTGGCCGCCTACCGGGGCCGCCGCAACGTGGTCCTCGTCTTTACGCGGGGCGACACGGCCCGGGCCGTGCCCGGGGCCTATGCCGGATCCATCTGTCTCTACTGCACGTCGCAGACGTCGCGGCTCATCGCCAATTATCCCCGGCTCGCCGCCGAGGATGCCGAGGTGGTCGTGGTCTTCCCGGTCGCCGCACGGGCCGGCGCGGCCGCCGTGAAGCGGTTCGAGGCGGAGGTGCGGCGCGACGCCCGCCAGCAGGACGGCCTGTCGATCGAGCGGCCCCCCTTCCCCGTCGTGCTCGACGTGGGGCTCGCCGCCACCGACCGGCTCGGCCTTCGGGAGGATCTCGCCAAGCCGGCCACGTACATCCTCGACAAGGAGGGCCGGACCCGCTTCGCCTACGTCGGCCGGTCGCTCGCCGACCGGCCGAGCGTGAAGTCGATCCTCGAGCAGCTCGCCCGCATCAACCGTCCCGGCGGCCCCGCCGCCGCCACGCCATGAGCGGCGCGCCGACCGGCTCCCGGCCGACGCCTCCCTTCGCGGTCCCGGGATACGAGATCCTCGGCCTCCTCGGCCGCGGCGGGATGGGGGCCGTCTACCGCGCGCGGCAGACGGCGCTCGACCGGGACGTGGCCCTCAAGACGATCACCATCGACGACACGCTCTCGCCGGATGCCATCGCCCGGTTCGAGCGGGAGGCCAAGGCGGTCGCCCGGCTGGCCCACCCGCACATCGTGGCGGCCTACGACTTCGGCCGCAGCGGTGGACGGCTCCACTTCGCCATGGAACTCGTCGCGGGCGAGGACGCGCAGCACCTCGTCGCCCGCCGCGGCCGCCTCGACGAGTGGACGGTCTGGGGGCTCGTCCGGCAGGCGGCGGCGGGCCTCGCCCACGCCGCCGAGCTCGGGTTCGTCCACCGCGACATCAAGCCCGCGAACCTGCTGCTCACCCGCCCGCCCGCGGGCAGTTCCCTCCCGGCGGGCCTGCCGATGCTGAAGATCGCCGACTTCGGGCTGGCGCGGCTTGCCGACGTGGCCGCCGACGCGCGGATCACGGTCGCCGCGATGACCGCGGGCACGCCCTGCTACATGGCGCCGGAGCAGTTTCGCGGCGGCGACGTCGGGGCGGCCGCCGACATCCACGCGCTCGGCGCGACTGCCTGGCACCTGCTCGCGGGCCGGCCGCCTTTCGCAGGCCTTTCGGTGGCGGAGATCGCCGCCCGGCACGTCGAGGGCCGTCCCGACCCGTTGGCAGCGGCATGCCCAGGCGTCTCGCGGGCATCGGCCGACCTCGTCGGCGACATGATGGCCGCCGACCCGGCCCGGCGGATCGCCGACTATGCGACGCTCCTCCGCCGCATCGACGTGTTGGAACTGACGTCGCCGGCCGACGTCGCCACGACCGACCTGCTCGCCGACGCGCAGGATCGGCGGCCTGCCGGGGATGCCTTGGCGACGACGGCCGCCGCCCCGGCGGCGGCCAGCGCCACTGCGGGCCCCGTGTCGCGGCCGGTCGGCCCCGGCTGGCCGTGGCTGGCGGCGGCCGCCGTCGCGATCGGTCTGGCGAGCTGGGCCGTCGTGGGCCTGCGGCCCCGATCGGTCGGGCGGGATCCCATGGTCGCCGGGCGGATCGCGCCGTTGTTCGACGGCCGGGACCTGTCGTCGTGGCGGACGGGCGCCGGCGAATGGTCGGTCGCCACCGACGACGAGGGCGCCCACGTGCTCGCCGGTCGGGGCGTCGCGACGCGGTCGCTGGCGCTGACCGTTGGCGCGGAAGCCCCCGTGTCGCCGCGGCACTTTCGCCTATCCTGCGTCGCGGCCCGCCACGAGGCCGAAGAGGTTGGCGTGCGGTTCGATCTGCCTGCCGATCGGGAGGACGGGCCGCGGTGGGAGCTGCGGCTTTCCCGGGACGAGGCCACGCTCCATCAGCTGGGAGCGTCCGGAGTAGCGGGTCGACCGGTCGGTCGGGCGCCGCTCGTCGACACCGGCAGCGGGCGGCACGCGATCGAGATCGAGCGGCAGCCGCGGGGCTGGTGGGTCGGCGTCGACGGCGCGACGCTCGGCGCGGTGCCGCCCGTTCGCGGGACTCCGGCAGCCCGGATCGAGCTCGTCGCCGATGGCGGAACCGCCTGGTTCTCCGACCTGTTCGTGACGGAATTGGAGCCGGCGGCGGCTGGCGCTGGCGGCCGGTGACGGCCGCGGCGGAAGCGGTTGCACGGCAACCGGGCTACGGTTGGCGTCTGGCTCGACGTCGGTAGCCCGGTCGCCGTGCGACCGGGACGCCCCGGCGTCGGCTTCATCGCATCACCGCTCGAAGACCGCCAGTTCGACGGTGAGCCCCGGTCCGAACGCCATCGCCACGCACGGTGCGTCGCTGGCGGCGCCGAGCAGCCGGTCGAGGATGAAGAGGATCGTCGCGCTCGACATGTTGCCGTGACCGGCGAGCACGTCCTGCGACGCCGCCAGCGCGTCGGCCTCCAGCCCCAGCGCCTCGGTCACCTGAGCGAGCACCCGCGGCCCGCCCGGATGCACCGCCCACGCCCCGATGCCGGCCGGCTCCAGGCCATGCTCGGCCAGCGCCTCCGTCACGATCCGGGGAACGTGCCGGCCGACGATCGCCGGGACCCGCGCCGAGAGGTTCATCTCGAACCCGTGGTCGCCGATCGTCCAGCCCATCTCGCTGCCGGAGTCGGGCAGGATCCGCGACCACTGCCGCGCGAGCCTCCAGCCTGCCCGTCTGCCGCCGGCCGGCCGGCCCGATGCCGCGCCGACGACGGCGCCGGCACCGTCGGCGAAGATGCTGTTGGCCACGACGAGGTCGCTGCGGCTGCCGTACTGGAAGTGGAGGCTGCACAGTTCCACGCAGACCACGAGCACCGCCGCGTCGGGCCGGGAGGCTGCCAGTGCGTCGGCCACGCGGAGCGCGTTGAACGCGCCGTGGCAGCCCATGAAGCCGACGTGGGTCCGGCTGACGTCGGGCCGCAGCCCGAGCGCGTCGATCACGTCGAGGTCGACGCCGGGGTTCGCGAAGCCGGTGCAGGAGCAGGTGACCAGATGGGCGACGGCCCCCGGATCGATGCCGGCGTCGGCCAGGGCCGCCAGGGCCGCGCGGATCGCCAACTCCCCGGCCTCGGCGGCGTAGCGGGCCATGCGGGCGGCCGTGGTGGGGCCGGCGTCGTCGTCGTCGTCGGCGGGGGGAAAGAAGGTCTGGGCGAAGGGCTCGATCCCCGGCTCCTCGAGAAGGACGGAGCCGCGCGAGCGAATCCTGGTCTGCCGATAGATGGCGGCCAGTGTCCGCTCGTGACCGGGCTCCGCCCGCGAGAACCCGGCGGCCATGCGGGCGGCGTCGCCCTGCGTGATCCGCCGTTCCGGGACGGCCGTGCCGATGCCGAGGATCGCGAGGCTCATCGGTGGCCGCTTCCCGTGGCGCCGCCGCCGATGAGCACGGGCACCACGCGCCGTGCCGCCCAGGGCGCCAGGCGAGCCGCCGCCAGCGCGCCGGCCACGACTGCCGGTCGCCGCAGTCCCCGGGCAATCCTGCGGCAGCGGGCATGCCGCGACGAAAAATGGCGGGCGTGGGACCGCTCGTAGTCCGCGGCGGCAGCCGCCGGATCGTGGTGCCCGTCGACCGCGGTGGCGAGGCAGTCGGCGAGGAGCCGTCCGCCGGCGATCGCCCACCCGATGCCCTCGCCGGTGAAGGGCTCGACGTAGCCGGCGGCATCGCCGACCCGCAGGATCCTGCCCGTCGTGCCGACGACGAGGGGCGACTGGTGCGTCAGCGCCGGCGTCGCCCTCCACACGGCGGCCTCCAGCGCCGCGACGTCGCCGAAGAGATCGCCGCTCCCCGCCGCCACGAGAATGTCGTGAACCGCTCGGGCGGGCGGGCGGCCACGGCGGAGCACGCGGCGGTCGACCGCCGCGGCGACGTCGATCCGTCCATCCTCCAGCCGCACGATCCCGCAGTAGCCCTCGTCGGCGACGGCCATCACGAGCTCGCCGTCCGGCAGGCCGTCGGCCGTCGCGGCGATCGTCGCGCCCACGCCGATCCGGCTGGTCGCGTCGATCCGGCGGTCCAGCCTGGCCGCGGCCCCGCCCCCGATCCGGACGTGATCGGCGATGCCCGCGGCAACGACCGCGAACCCGGTGCACAATTCGAGGGCGTCGCCGTCGGCCATCGTCGCCCGCACGCGAAGGTGCCCTTCCTGGGCCCGCGGCAGTCGCTCGGTCACGTCCTGGACGTGCACGCCGGGCAGCCAGTGGCAGCCGGCGGCGATCGCCTCGCGGACGAGCGCCGCGTCGAGACGCTCCCGCGACACGACCGCCCCGCCGGGCAGCGGGATGGTGGTCGCCCGACCGCCGGCGCTGACCCGCACCCGCTCCAGCGGCATGAGGTTGTCGACGGCGAGCACCGTGCCGGCGACGCCGAGCCGCCCCAGTTCGGCGACGGCCGCGACCGACAGGCAGCAGCCGCAGACCTTGCCCCGCGGCTGTCCTTCCCGATCGACGAGCAGGACCCGCAGACCGGCACGGGCCAGTCGGATCGCCGTGGCCGCGCCGGCGGGACCGGCGCCGACGACGACGACCTGCCAGGGACCCTGCCGTGCCTCGTCCGGTGCCAGTGTCGCTGCGACCGCCGCCACGTCCGGGATGACTCGGGACGGGCCGATCATGCGGTCGCGCCTCCGGGCGGGACGTCGGGCCGCCGCCACTGGAGGATGACCCGCTCCGGCCAGGTCCGCCGCACGGCCGCCCCGGAGAGCCCCGCCGTGGCGGCCAGCCGGCGGTATTCATCGAGCGTGCGTGCCGCGCGGACGGAGAGCGGCCCGTCGACGTGGACGACGCGGGAGCGGGAGAGCACGCTGGTTCCAGCGACCGCCAGGGCCAGACCGAGCCCGCTGCGGACGAGATCGGAGACCACGATGCCCCGCCGGGCGGAAGCGGCCATGCCACGGAGCACCGCGACCGCGGCGGCGTCGTCGAGGTGATGGAGAAACAGCGAGCTGACGACCACGTCGCAGGGCGGGCAGCCCTCCGTCGTCACGTCGCGGACGGCGAAGCTGGTCGGGCTGCCCCGTTCGGCTGCGAGGCCGCGGGCGCGGGCCACCGCCCGCGGGCTGAGGTCGATGCCGAGAACGCTCACGCTCCGGCCTGCCCGCCGGGGCCGCTCGAGCCGCGCCGCCAGGTCGACGGTCACGTCGCCGCCGCCGCATGCCAGGTCGACCACGAGGGCCGGTCCGGCGGCTGGGAGCAGCGGCCGGACGGCCGCCGCCAGTTGCGCCGCGGTCCGGGACAGGGCATTGATCCGCGCCAGCCCCCCCAGCGCCCGCAGATGCTCGGCCTCCGGGAGGGCCGGATCGTCCATGAGCTCGGCGGTGCGGGTCGGGGCGACGGTCCAGAAGGGCACGGTGATCATCTCCCTCGCCCGAGCAAGCGGCAGTGGTCGCCGCCCGCGGAAAAAGAGTATACGGCGGGGGAAATTTTCGCGGGCGGCTCGGCGGTTCCCGCTCAATCGCGACGGCCGCTTGAGCGGTGCGTCTCCCCTCACCTATAACCATGCCTCCCCGGAACGCGGTGACGTGCCGGACATCGATCCGCGGAATGGAGTCAGCGGCCCTGGCACGATCAGCCCCCAATACCCTATTCGTCACCGGGGCGACGGGCCTCCTCGGTTCGTATCTCGTCCGCGACCTCGCGCTCGACGGTCGTCCGCTGGCAGTGCTGGCGCGGAGCGGCCGCCGCCAGTCGGCCGCCGACCGGGTCGAGACAATCTTTCGGGGGTGGGAGGAGGCCCTGGGCCGGCCGTTGCCCCGACCCCGTGTGCTCGAGGGCGACGTCTCCCTGCCGCTCTGCGGGCTCGACGAGGCCGCGGTGAGGTGGCTGGCCCGGAACTGCGACGAGGTGCTCCACAACGCGGCCAGCCTCACGTTTCGCGGGCCGGACCGCGACGGCGACCCGTGGCGGACGAACGTGGGCGGCACGCGGCACGTTCTGGACGTCACCCGTGCGGCGGGGCTCGGTCACCTCCATCACGTGTCCACGGCCTACGTCTGCGGCCAGCGTCACGGCGTCGTCCGCGAGGACGAGCTCGACGTCGGCCAGGCGTTCGGCAACGACTACGAGCGGAGCAAGGTCGAGGCCGAAGCGGTCGTGCGGGAGGCCCGCCATCTCGACACCGCCACGGTCTACCGCCCCTCGATCATCGTGGGTGACTCGCGGACCGGCTTCACGTCGACCTACCACGGCCTGTTTGCCGTCCTGCGGCTTGGCCACACGCTCCTGACCCGCGTCGTGAAGGGGGCCACGAGCGGTCCGGCCCTCGTCGCCCTGCTGGGGCTGGGCATGCGCGACGGCAAGAACTTCGTGCCGGTCGACTGGG
>JBIIUP010000139.1:0-8104 GCA_044339885.1 Pirellulales bacterium
GGCGCCTCCTCCGGGCAGTCCGGGTGCCGGACCTGCCCGAGGGATCAACCGGAGCGACCGTGAGGAATTAACCGGTCGGTCCCGAGGGGCCGGACTGTGCCGCCAAAATCGCCGCCGCGGGTCAGTCCCGCCGGCCGCGGCCGGCGCGGCGACGCCGGGCCGCGAGAAGGGCGCCCAAGGCCCCCGCACCGGCCAGCAGGATGCCCGAGGGCTCCGGGACCACCTGGAACTGGTAGACACCCTCGCCGATGACCGTGGTTGTTCCATCGAGCAGGGCCGTCGCCCGGATGCCGACCTCGTAGAGGCCGGGCTGGGTGAACGCCAACACCCGGTGCACGTGGGCATCCGCGGGCACCTCGAACTCGTCGCCAGTGAACGACGAGTCACCGGCGCGCAAAATCCACAGCGGCGTCAGATCGTCCTCGAAGATGCCCATGCTGCCCCCGATGGGCGACGAAAACGAGTAGGGAGTGAACGTCACGTTGCCGAATGGCTCGCCCAAAAAGCCCTCCTCGGTGGCCCAGCCCAGAAACGGCGTGCCGTAGAAGTCGGCATCGGACTCGTTGAACGAGAGAACCCACAGATTGCCCCCGGGGGCGACGCCGAGCGACGAGCCCGTTGTCACGAAATCGTATCCCGCGTTGTCGCCCGCCCACTGGCCGCTGCCGGTGCTGATCACCTTGAGATTGGCGGCGGTGGGCACGACGATCGTGGCGTCCTCGGGAGCGAGCACGAGATCGGCCGCAAGTGTCGATCCACTGACGACAGCTCCCGCGCCGATGTGCACCTCCATTTCGAACTCCTCACCCGTGCCGGGATAGGCGACGCCGATGTCGCCGTGACCGGAGGTCCATGTGTCCGCGTGAGCACCCGCGCCGACGAGGCCCGCGAGGACGCAGGAGGCGAGGGCGAAGAACGGTCCGGCCAGCGTGCCGGGCCGACGGGAAGTCAAAGGATTGCAGGACATCGAAGCACTCCTCGAATGCAAGGCAGGGGATCTATGTGATTATGAGTTGCATGTGCAACAGTGTTGCATGATAGGCACCGAGGTGGTCGCCCGCAAGCCCCCGTTCGTCCGGCGTTTCCGGCCTCTTTGGCGAACCGCGACGACGACGACCATCCCCAGGGCGGCGGCCGCCATGCCCAGCGTGGACGGCTCCGGCACGAGGGCGGCGGTCACCAGGGCGTTCATGCCCGCCGTGTAGGCCTCAGGCGAGAGCGATCCCTTCTGGATGGTGATGAGGAGCGGCAGCGACGGTTCGAACGTGCCGACCGACGCCCCGTCCGGCCCAAGCACGAACGTGAAGCCGTAAAGGCCGCTCGGTGCCGCCGACGGGATCGAGAACCGGGCGTGCTCGTGGTAGCCCCCATTGGCCGCCGTCGACAGGAAAATGCCCGGAGCACCGGCCGTGTCCGTGCCCGTGATCCAGGCCACGCGTCCACCGTAGGACACCCGCAGACCCGCCGACGGTGATTCCAGTGCCGTGCCGCTCCAATAAAGGAGCTCCTTCGTGAAATCGAGTCGCAGCCGGGCCTGGCTTCCCGTCGTCGTCAGAGGAAATGTCAGATCCGTCGCATAGAAACCGGGGCTCTCCGTGTACCGCAACGTGCCGGAGGTCAGAGTGGCGATGCCTTCGAACACCCGGCCGGCGAATTCACCGATCCATTCACCGCCGCTGGTCGCGATTCGGCCACCGGGACTTGGAATCGTCATGTTCACGTCGGTGATCGGATCCGCCCAGGCCGGGGAAATCAACGCGGCTCCGATGGCGACCATCAAGAAAAATCGGCCTGTTGGTTTCGTCTGTTTCATCGCGATATTCCTGTCGTCGGATCGGCAAAATTGAATCCCGTTTCAACCCAATCCTCGATCTCGCTCCGCGCCTTCCACTCGACATGCCCATCGGCATAGGCGAAATGGGTGCCGTTTCCATGCCGATCGAGCTGAATCTCTCCGTTGATCGCCTTCAGGACACGATCCTTGCGCGACGGATACCATTCGAACCAGGATGGGGAATGCGTGTGATCGAAATGGCTGGCCCGCAGCTCTTTGAGCTGCTGCTGGAGGCTCGACAGCACGGTCGGGTCAGAAAACTTCTCGAACAGCATCACGGCCTTCGACCGGGCTGGTAGCCGGTTGAGGTTGTTGGTCGTCCCATCGTTGACGGTGTCGTCGAACGAGAGATATCCATTGACGACGTAGCTCGTCTTCGGCGTGAACCGTTGCTCGGGATCGGGATGATCCGGATCGACCCCGGACTCGCCGGAGCCCGGCAGCCCCCGCATCCGGAGCTCCGCGAGTGGATCGTCGGGGCAGCGGCGAATCGAGTCGACGCTTTCCACGAACGGAGAGATCTGCTCGATCCAGTGGAGCCTGCGGCTCTCGTCGTTGTCGTTGTGCGAACGCGAGGGAAACCGTCCCCGATGAATCTCCGCATAGTTGATCACGCCGAGCGTCACCTGCCGGAGGTTGCTCGCACACTGCGTGCGCCGGGCAGACCCGCGGGCCGACTGCACGGCCGGTAGCAGCAGGCCGATGAGGATACCGATGATCGCCACCACGACGAGCAGCTCCACGAGCGTGAACCCACAAGGAATCCGTGACGCAGGCCGATCCAGACGAGTCATATCGCAACTCTTTTTCATGTGCAATACAGTTGCATTTAATTGGAGGTCGGTGCCGAGCGGCGTTGACGCGGGGGCGGTTGCCGGTCGGGCTCCGGTAGCGAGGGTTTCGCTCACGCGAAAACCTCGGCGATCCGGAACGCTCGCTCATCGCGGCCCGAACGGGGCTCGCGGCAGGCGGCGGCGCGACGACCGGTGATCCGTGGGGCCAGTGTGGCTCCCGGGAG
Organism: Pirellulales bacterium; assembly: GCA_044339885.1. Taxonomy (GTDB): domain Bacteria; phylum Planctomycetota; class Planctomycetia; order Pirellulales; family UBA1268; genus QWPN01. The sequence continues at coordinate 2,853 of JBIIUP010000139.1, forward strand.
GCCGCCGCTGGCGGCCCCGCACCCGGATCAAGACGCGCTCACGAGCAGTACTCGGAAGGAGGGGAAGCACAAGCCGCCGCACGATCGGCCGCTACATGCACCGCGATTGCAAACGAATTTAGCCGCCCCGGTATCCCGGGTCAAGCAGCGGAACCGTCGGCGAACCCGACGAAAATGACGTGCTCCAGCCGAATTTCACCCCTGCCGCCGCAGGTCCCGCAGCCTGGCGAGCAGGCCTTCGCGGAAGGCCGGGTGGGCGATCGAAACCAGCAGGTTTCCCCGTTCCCGCAGGGTTTTCCCGTGGAGGTTCACGGCCCCGAACTCCGTCACCACCCAGTGGACGTGGCCGCGGGTCGTGACGACGCCCGCCCCCGGCTTCAGCTCGGGCACGATCCGCGACACGGTGCCGCCGGCCGCCGTCGCCGGCAGGGCGATGATCGGCTTGCCGTCACGGCTCAGGGCCGCCCCGCGGATGAAGTCGAGCTGGCCGCCGATCCCGGAATGGATGCGGTGGCCGATCGAGTCGGCGCACACCTGCCCCGTGAGGTCGATCTCGATTGCGGAGTTCACGGCCACGACACGGTCGAGCTTGCGGATGGCGTTGATGTCGTTCGTGCGGTCGCAGGGCTGGAACTCGACGAGGGGATTGTCGGCCACGAAGTCGAAGACGCGGCGGCTGCCCGCCACGAAGCTCGTCACGGTCCGGCCGCGGCCGATCGCCTTGAATCGGTTCGTGACGACGCCCGACTCGACGAGCGGTACGAGGCCGTCGGAGAACATCTCGGTGTGGACGCCGAGATCGCGATGGTTCGTGAGCCGCGCCAGGACCGCGTCGGGGATCGCCCCGATGCCGAGCTGCAGGCAGGCGCGGTCCTCGACGAGGGCCGCCACGTGGTCGCCGATCCGGGCGGCCGTCTCCGAGACGGCCTGCGGCGCGTGCTCGGGCAGGTCGCGGTCGGTGGCGCACCAGGCCGTGAGGCGGTCGAGCGGCACGGCCGTGTTGCCGTGCGTCCGCGGCATGCGGGCATTGACCTCGGCCAGCACGAGGGCCGCCGAATCGACCGCCGCCCGTGCGGCGTCGCACGAGGTGCCCAGCGAACAGAGCCCGTGGCGGTCGGGGAGCGAGAGCTGCACGACCGCCGCGTCGAGCCGCACGGCTCCCGACATGAACAGCGCCGGGATGTCCGACAGGAACACGGGCACGAAATCGGCGCGGCCCTCGGCCACCGGATCCCGCAGGCCCGCCCCGGTGAAGAGCGAGACCGAGCGGAACCGGCCGGCGTGTTCGGCGGCCACGAACGGCAACGGGCCCTCGAGGTGGAGGTGCCAGAGCCGCACGTCGACCAGGTCGGTCCGGCGGGAAAGCGCCTCCAGCAGCGGCGTGGGCGTGGCCGCGGCCCCGTGGACGAAGACGTTCATCCCGCTGCGAAGGCGGGCGACGACGGCGTCGGCCGTCTCCGGCCGGAAGGCTGGGGCTGGCATCGGCTGATTCCAAGGCATCTGAGTCCGACACCGCATACGATATCCCGGCCACGGCACCCGGGCACGGACTGCGGCCCGCCTCCGAGGGATTTTCCGATGCGTCTCCTCGCCATCGCCTGCCTCGTCGCGGCCAGCGCTACCGCCCGCGCCGACGACTGGCCCCAATGGATGGGCCCGCACCGCGACAACGTCTGGCGGGAAGAGGGGCTCCTGGAGACGTTCCCCGCCGGGGGCCCGCGGGTCCTGTGGCGGACGAAGCTCGCCGGCGGCTACGCCGGCCCGGCGATGGCGGGCGGCCGCGTGTTCGTCACCGACTACCGGACCGACGCCGACGTGAAGGTGGCGAACTTCGACCGCAAGACGTCGCAGGGCGTCGAGCGGGTCCTGTGCCTCGACGCGGCGACCGGGGCCGTGCTCTGGAAGCACGAGTACCCGGTCACCTACACGATCGCCTACCCCGCGGGCCCGCGGTGCACGCCCACGGTCGACGGCGACCGTGTCTACACGCTCGGCGCCGAGGGCCACCTGTTCTGCCTCGAGGCCGCCACCGGGCGGGTCGTCTGGGCGAAGGATCTGAAGGTCGACTACCGGACGAAGGCGGCGCTCTGGGGCTACGCCAGCCACCCGCTCGTCGACGGCCCGCGGCTGGTGTGCATCGTGGGCACCGACGTCGCCCACGCGGCGGCCTTCGACAAGCTCACGGGCGCCGAGCTGTGGCGGGCCGGAAAGGCTCCGGAGCAGGGCTATTCGCCGCCGACGATCATCGACGCGGCGGGCGTGCGGCAGCTGGTGCTCACGAAGCCCGACGGCGTCTACGCGGTGGAGCCGGCGACCGGCCGCGTCCTTTGGGAAGCGGCCTACGGGGCCGACAACGGGTCGATCATCATGTCGCCGCTGCAGGTCGGCGACCACCTGTTCCTGGGCGGCTACCAGAACCGGAACCTGCTGCTGAAGCTGCGAGCCGACCAGCCGGGGGCCGAGGTCGTCTGGCGCGACAAGGCCAAGCACGCGCTCTCGGCGGTGAACGTGCAGCCCTTCGCGGCCGACGGCCACGTCCACGGCTTCCACGAGACCGGCGAGCTGCGGGTGTTCGCCGTGCCGAGCGGCGAGATCGTGTGGCGGGGCACGGGGCCGCTTGGCGGCCGGCCGCGCGGCTCGGGCACGGCCTTCATCGTGCGGCAGGCCGACCGCTGCTGGATGTTCACCGAGACGGGCGACCTCGTGATCGCGCGGTTCTCGCCGGCCGGCTACGAGGAGCTCGACCGGGCCCACCTGCTGGAGCCGACGAACGTCGCCTTCGGCCGTGACGTCGTCTGGTGCGCGCCGGCCTGGGCCGACCGCTCGGTCGTGGTGCGGAACGACGCCGAGATCGTCCGCGTCTCCCTGGCCAGGTGACGGCATGCCCCGCCGACTCGTGATCGTGCTCGGCGACCAGCTCGACCGGGCGGGCGCAGCGTTCGACGGTTTCGACCGCGAGCGCGACCGCGTGTGGATGGCCGAGGTCGCCGAGGAGTCGACCCACGTCTGGACGCACAAGGCGCGGATCGCCGTGTTCCTGGCCGGCATGCGGCACTTCCGCGACCGGCTGGAGGCAGAGGGGATCGACGTCGACTACCGCGAACTGCGGGTCGCGGCCGCCCCCGACGAGCCGGCCTCGCTCGCCGCGGCGCTTCTGGCGAGCCTGGCCCGCGACCGCGGCTCGTCGCGGTATCCAGAGGCGCTCGTCGTGGTCGAGCCGGGGGAGTGGCGGGTGCAGGAGGCCCTCCGCGGGGCCGCCCGCGAGGCGGGGCTCCCGCTCGAGATCCGGCCCGACCGCCACTTCCTCGCGTCGCGCGAGGAGTTCGCCGCCCATGCGGCCGGCCGGAAACAGCTGCGGCTGGAGTACTTCTACCGCCCGCTGCGGGAGAAGCTCTCCGTCCTCATGGACGATGGCGAGCCGGCCGGCGGCCGCTGGAACTTCGACGCCGAGAATCGCGGCGCGTTCCCGAAGACCGGCCCGGGCCGGATCCCGGCGCCGGCGCGGTTTCCGCCCGACGCCGTCACTCGCGGCGTGATCGAGCTGGTGAACGCCCGGTTCGCGACGCATCCGGGCAGCCTCGCCGACTTCGACTGGCCGGTGACGCCGGCCGACGCCCGCACGGCGCTCGACGACTTCCTCGCCCGCCGCCTGGTGAACTTCGGCCTCTACCAGGACGCGATGTGGACCGGCGAACCCTGGCTCTGGCATGCGCGGCTCTCGCAGGCCATGAACATGAAGCTCCTCGACCCGCGGGAGGTCGTGGCGGGCGCCGAGCGGGCCTGGCGGCAGGGGCGGGTGCCGCTGGAGGCCGCCGAGGGCTTCATTCGGCAGGTGGTCGGCTGGCGGGAGTACGTCCGGGGCGTCTACTGGCAGTTCATGCCCGAGTACGAGCGGCGGAACGCCCTCGGGGCGGACCGCCCGCTCCCGGACTTCTACTGGACCGGCGAGACGGAGATGACCTGCCTCCGTGACGCGATCGGCCAGACGCTGCGGCACGGCTACGCCCACCACATCCAGCGGCTCATGGTGACGGGGCTCTTCGCGCTGCTCTTCGGCGTCGAGCCGAAGCGGGTGCACGAGTGGTACCTCGCCGTCTACGTCGACGCGGTCGAATGGGTGGAGCTCCCCAACACGCTCGGCATGAGCCAGTTCGCCGACGGTGGCGTGATGGCCTCCAAGCCCTACTGCGCCTCGGGCGCCTACATCGACCGGATGAGCAACGCCTGCAAGGGCTGCCGGTTCGACCCGAAAAAAGCGACCGGCCCCGACGCCTGTCCCTTCACGACGCTCTACTGGGACTTCCTCGCCCGGCACCGGAAGCTGCTGGCTGGCAACCAGCGGATGCGGATGCAGCTGGCCAACGTCGATCGCAAGGACGCGGCCGAACTCGCGGCGATCCGCAGTCAGGCCGACGCCCTCCGCGGCCGGCTCGCGTGAGGGCCGCTCAGCGCTGCGCCGGCGCGCGGCCCCGGCGTTGACCAGAAGGCCGGCTGGACGATCGGCCGCCCGTCACTGGGCAAGCGACTCCGGAGGTTTCGTTGACCGTCCGATCCTTCGGTGCCGAAGCGGCTCCGGAGGGCCAGCGGATGGCGGACCGCCGCGGGCTCGGCGGCCGTGCATCACGGATCGATCGCCGCCTCGACCATGATCTCGACATCAAAGTCCGGCGCCGCGAGCTTCGCTTCGACCGTGGCGCGGGCTGGCGCCTGGCCGGGCACGACCCACGCATCCCAGGCCTCGTTCATCTCGGCCCAGGTCTTGATGTCGGTCAGCCAGATGTTGGCCCGCAGGATGCGGGTCTTGTCGGTGCCCGCCTCCCGCAGCGTCGCGTCGATCTGCTCGAGGATGTCGGCCGTCTGCTCCTTGACCGACCGTCCCTTCGCCCGGTCGGCCACGTAGCCCGCCAGGAAGACCTTGTCGCCGTGGATCACCGCCGCGCTCATGCGCGGGCCAGGATTGATGCGCTTGATCGACATCCCGCCGCTCCTTTCAAAAAAAGTGACCTCCAAAACATTGCAGAACATACCGTTACGAGCCCGCCATGTCCCATCGACCGCCGGGAATCGCCCGCCGAGGCTACTTGCAACTCTATTGCAAATGTGGCACGATCCTGGGGCGGGCGGTGCCGCCCGACATCCCTCCGGAGATTTGCCGTGTCGCACGCTCCTTTGCCCCCGCGCGCCACCGAGTCCGCGCCCGACCGCCGCCTGCCCGTGACGGTGCTCTCCGGGTTTCTCGGGGCCGGCAAGAC
>JBIIUP010000140.1:0-8096 GCA_044339885.1 Pirellulales bacterium
TCTTCAGGACGCGGAGCGCCTTGGCGAGGTTCTTGTGCTGGCTCTTCTCGTCCTGGCACTGCACCACGATGCCGGTCTCGAGGTGCGTCAGCCGCACGGCCGAGGCGGTCTTGTTGACGTGCTGGCCGCCAGGGCCGCTGGCGCAGAACAGATCCTTGCGGTATTCGTCGGGAGCCAGCGACACCTCCACGTCCTCCGGTTCCGGCAGCACGGCCACGGTGGCGGCGGAGGTGTGGATCCGGCCCTTCGTCTCGGTGTCGGGCACCCGCTGCACGCGGTGGCCGCCGCTCTCGTGCCGCAGCCGCCGGTAGACGGCCGGGCCGGAGACCCCGAGCACCAGTTCCTTGAAGCCGCCGAGCTCCGTGGGGCTGGCGTCGAGCACCTCGAAGTCCCAGCCGAGCTCGCCGCCGTAGCGGCGATACATCTCGTAGAGGTCCCGCACGAAGAGGGCGGCCTCGTCGCCGCCGGTGCCGGCCCGCAGCTCCACGATGCACCGGGACCGGTCGGCGTCCTCGTCGGACGAGCAGAGCTCCAGAAGGTCGTCCCACTCCGCCTCGCGGCGGCGCTGGAGCTCGGGCAGCTCGGCCTCGGCGAGGGCCCGCAGGTCGCGGTCGTCGCCGGCGATCATCTCGCGGTGCTCGCCGATCTGCCGCTCGAGCGTGAGGAATCCGCGGTACTTCAGCGCCAGGCGGGCGAGCGTGCCGTGTTCCCGCGCGACCGCCGCCATCCGCGGCTGGTCGCCCAGCACCACGGGGTCGACCAGCGCCCGCTCCAACTCCTCGAACCGGGCGAGCTTCGCTGCCAACTCGTCTCGCATGCGTCACGCCGCGCGGGCGGCGGGCCCGGCGGTCAGGAGGCCGGGGCGTCCGCGGCGGCCTTCTTCTTCTTCAGGCTCGCGTAGCCGGCGCCGGCGAACTTCGACTTGAACTTCTCGATCCGGCCCGCCGTGTCGACGAACTTCAGCTTGCCGGTGAAGAACGGGTGGCAGACGTTGCAGATGTCGACCTTGATTTCCGGAACGGTGCTCCGCGTGGAGAACGTGTTGCCGCAGCCGCAGCGAACGACCGTGTCGATGTACCGGGGGTGGATGCCGTCTTTCATGGGAATGCCGGGATTGCCGGGGACCGCGGAAGGATGATTCGTGGGAATCGCAAAGCGTACACGGCATCGCCCCCCGGGGCAACGCTGGCTCAGGGCGTGCGGACTTTCCCCGCCCCGTCGGGCTTCCGCTCCGCGAGCCATCGGGCGAGCAACCGGCTGCCGAACCGCTGCGGCGACAGGTCGGCGGTCAGCACCGGAATCGCCTCGTCCGGGCGGCCGCTGGCGATGAGCGCCTGGGCGAGGTTCGTGCGGGCCGCGTCCGCCCACCGGCTGTCGGGGGCGGCGTCGAGCGTCATCCGGCTCAGGTAGTCGATGGCGGTCGGTGCATCGCCCTCGGCGAGGGCGAGCACGCCGAGCCAGTAGGCGGCATCCTCCTTGGCCTGCGCGAACAGGGCCCGCGCCCGCTCGGCCTCGTCCGGCGGCATCCCCGCGACGGCCGCGGCGACCGTGGCGCGGCTCGGCCGCGCCGCCAGATAGGCGGCCTTCGCGCCGGTCGGCCCGGCGACGTCCCCGCGAAACTCCCGCAGCCGCGCGGCGAAGAGGGGCCGCGAGATCTGCCCCGACTCCCGGCGGACCGGAACGCCCAGCGGCGCCAGCTCACGGCGCACGGCCGTCGACACGTTCGCGGCGTCGGCGCGGCGGCGGGCGAGCGTCTCCCAGGGAAACTCCCAGAGCCGTGCGGCGGCCGGCCCATCCCCCGTCCGGCCCGCCGGCACCGCCGCCGCGGCGGTCCGGGCCACGGCCTGCGCGTCGACGACCAGCCGCATGTCGCGGAGTCCGCGGAGCTGGCGGTCGAGCCGCGACATGCGGCGGGAGAGGTTCCACGGGTCGGCCGGCACCAGCGGCGTGAGGCCGGCCACGTCGGCGGCCTGGATCGGGTAGCCGCGGTCCGGCAGCGACATCGCGGCGAGGATCGAGTGATCGGCCGCAGCCTGCCGCGCCGTCGCGACGCCCGTGCCGCCGGGCCCGGGGATCGGCATCCCGTAGACGGGCTCGAAGAGGTAGGCCTCGTCCTCGATCACGATGGCCGGAATCCAGGGCCGCAGCGTGCCGGCGGCGGCATCGCCGGTGGCGAGCATCACGCCGACGAGGCCGGCATGCCTCGCCAGTTCCAGAAAGACCCATGCCCGCTGGGGACCGCTGGCGCGGCCGGCGAGCAGGATCTCGCCGGGCAGGCACCAGCGGACGCCCGGGTTGCGTTCGGTGGGGACCATCGGCGGGTCGCCCACCAGCGCCAGCGACCGGACCGTCCACCGGAAGAGGTTTTCCGCCACGGCGAGGTCGTCGACGGCGTCGCCCCTGGCCACCCGCGCGACGTCCGCCAGCCACCGCTGGTCGCGAAGATACGTCACGTCGCCGGAGAGGGTGAACGCCCCGGATGCCAGCGACTCCGGCTCCGCACCCGCTCGAAGCGGAGCGGGAAGGGTCGCCACGAGCGGCTCGGGCCGCCATCCCGGGGCGTCGGCCGGCGCGGCCCGGCTCCACTGGTTCACGCGGTCGAAGACGAGCTCCGCCCCGCGGGCCTCGTCGAAGTCGTCGAGCCTGTCGAGGACCGCCAGCGCCCCGGCCAGCAGCTTGTCCGGGGCCGCCCGCGGTGAGGTCGCCGCTGCGGCCGGCGGGGTCACGGCCGCCTCGGGAGCCGGACGACGGCAGCCGCCCGCCACGACGAGCACGACGGCGACGGCCGCGAGGGCCCGGGTCATGCCTCGCCTCCGGCGCGGCGGGCCTCGTGGATCCGCAGCACCCGCTCCAGGACGCCCGTCAACCGGTCCAGCGGCACCATGTTCGGGCCGTCACTGGGGCTCCTGTCGGGATCGGGATGCGTCTCGAAGAACACGCCGTCGATGCCCACGGCCGCCGCGGCCCGGGCGAGAGGCTCGACGAGCGCCCGATCGCCGCCGGTGGCGTCGCCGAGGCTCGCCGGCTGCTGGACGGAATGGGTCGCGTCGAAGATCACCGGCACCCCGAGCGCCCGCATCGTGATCAAGCCCGCGAAGTCGTTGACCAGCCGCCCGTAGCCGAAGAACGTGCCGCGCTCGCAGAGCATGATGTCCCGACAGCCCCCCGCGAGGAGCTTCGCCACGACGTGCTTCATGTCGCCCGGCGCCGCGAACTGCCCCTTCTTGACGTTCACGGCCCGCCCCGTCGTGGCGGCCGCCAGCAGCAGGTCGGTCTGGCGGCAGAGGAAGGCGGGGATCTGCAGGAGGTCGCAGACCTCTCCCGCGGCGGAGGCCTGATCGGGGAGGTGGACGTCGGTGGTGATCGGCAGCCCCGAGGCCGCCCGGACGCGGTCGAGCACGGCCAGCCCCTCGTCCAAGCCCGGCCCCCGGAAGGATCCGCCGCTCGTGCGGTTGGCCTTGTCGTACGACGCCTTGAACACCACCTGCACGCCGAGCCGAGCCTGGATCCCGGCCAGTTCCCCGGCGATCCTCAGGCACAGGTCCTCGCTCTCGATGACGCACGGGCCGGCGATCACCAGGAGCGGCTGGCCCGGGCCGCAGCGGTGCGGTCCGACGAGGGAGGGCAGGCGAGGATTCACGGGTTCCCCTTTCGGTCGTCGCGGCGAACGGAGGTCGCGACCGGCGGCCTCGATAATTCCCGGGCAATCATAGCCGGACGGGGCGTCCCCGGGCCCCGTGCCGCCGGCAGCGGCCGCCGCCCGGAGAGGACGACCCGTGCGGGAAACGGCGCTCCCTTGACGATGGTGGGGCCGCTGCGCTAGTGTTGCGGGCTTGCAGCCGGTTTGCCGCCACCCGTGCGGCCCGCCCCGCCAGCGTAGCTTCAATTGGCAGAGCACCGCATTCGTAATGCGGGGGTTGCGGGTTCGACTCCCGCCGCTGGCTTTGTCGCGCCATGGTGTCGGTCGCTTCGTCGTCACGTGGTTCGCCAGTCGCTTCGATCTTCCGTTCTTGATCTTCATCTTCCGTTCACGGTCCCACGCCCCCATCCCCACGAGGTTGCCCGCCGATGGTCGCCACCGTCACCACCGACATCCGTGATCTGATCCTCGGCACCGGCCCCTTCGGCCCTGTGGAGGTGCGTCGGCTCGTCGACGCCCTGAGCCGTGACGCCGCGGCCCACCGCGACCTGCGGGCGGCCGTCCGGGACCTCGAGGGCCAGGCGGACCGCAGCCCGGCGGCTTCGGTGAAGCTGGGCGTCTGCCAGAGGCTGCTCGGCCGGGCCCGCGAGGCGCTGGAGACGCTGCGGGCCGGCGACGGCGGCGCGCTGGCCCTGTTCCACCAAGGACTGGCCCATGCCGAACTGAGCCTGCACGACAAGGCCCGCGAAGCCTTCGCGGCGGCCCGCAAGGCCGGCTACGAGGCCGCCGACTGCGCCGCCGGCGTCGTGGAGTCGCTGCGGCTGGCGGGCCAGGTCGCCGAGGCCCGCAAGGAGCTGGACAAGGCCGCGGCCGAGGCCGCCGCATCCGCCGACTACTGGTATTCGGCGGGCGCCCTGGCGGCCGACGCCGGCCAGCCGCTGGCCGAGAGCGTGGCCGCCTACGAGAAGGCTCTGGCGATCGACCCCGGCCATCCGCGGGCCCTGTTCGCACTCGGCGTCATCAACGACCGGCTGGGCAACGACGCCGAGGCGCGGAAGTGCTACGAGAAGTCGCTGGAGCGGTATCCGCCCCTCGTCGGCAGCCTCGTCAACCTCGGCATCATGTGCGAAGACGCCAACGACTTCGCCGGCGCCCAGCATTGCTACCGGCGCATCCTGGCGGCGATTCCGGACCATCCGCGGGCCCGGCTGTTCCTCCGCGACTCGACCGCGGCGGGTGAGCTGAAGACCGCCGAGGCAGAGAGCAAGCAGCGGGACCGTCTCGACCAGGTGCTCAGCCTGCCCGTCACCGACTTCGAACTGTCGGTGCGGAGCCGCAACTGCCTGCAGAAGATGGGCATCATGACGCTCGGCGACCTCGCCCGGACGACGGAGGAGGAGATCCTCGCCAGCAAAAACTTCGGGGAGACGAGCCTCAGCGAGATCAAGGAGATGCTCGCCTCGAAGGGGCTCGGCCTCGGCCAGATCATCCAGCCGGCCGCCGTCGAGGAGGCCGAGCCGGCCCCCATGGAGGCCTCGGCGGACGAGCAGGAGATCTACAACCTGCCGATCGGCGAGCTCAACCTCTCGGTGCGGGCCAAGAAGTGCACGACGAAGCTGGGCATCGCGAGCATCGGTGACCTCGTCCGGCGGACGGCCGAGGATCTGCTGGAGTGCAAGAACTTCGGGGTCACGAGCCTCAACGAAGTGCGGGAAAAACTGTCCGAACGCGGCCTCAAGCTGCGGGGCGACTGACCGGGCAGCGGTACGTAAATCGTTGCGTCCAATCGACTTGCGGACACTGCAGGCACGCCGATTGTTTGCTGCCGGTCGATTTTCTCGGTAGCCTCGACGGGTTGACCTGCCGTTGGCGGCCGTCCCGACTCGGGGAGCGGCCCGCGGTCGGTCGAGCCCCAGGACCGCCGCATGACCACCGCCAGCCTTCGGGAAAAGCCCGTCCGCGACCTGGCCCGACTCGCCAAGCAGCACGGCGTGCCGGGTTGGCACGCCATGCGGAAGGACCAACTCATCAAGGCTCTCCTGAGGCGGGCCAAGTCCGGCGGAGACCGCGGTCGAGCGGCCGTGCAACCGGCGGCCGGCGCCGTCCGTGACGGGAAGTCGCCGGGGGCCGTCACGGGATCGCAGCCCACCGGTCCGGCGGCGGTTCGCTCGACGGATCCGGACGTCGCGCGACGCATCGCCGAGGCCCGCGAGCGGCTGGCTCGGGCCAAGGATCTGGCCACACAGCCCGAACAGCGGGCACAGCGTCCGCTCCGCGACCGCATGGTGCTCATGGTCCGCGGACCGCACTGGCTCCACGCATTCTGGGAGATCACGCCGCGGAGCATCGGCCGCGCCCAGGCGGCGCTTGGCCAGGAGTGGCACGCCGCCCGGCCCCGGCTGCGGGTGCTGCGGCTGGAGTCCGGCCTCCAGGCCTCAGCCTCGGCATGCGTCGTGCGGGAGATCGACGTGCACGGGGGCGTCAAGAACTGGTTCATCGACGTCCGCGAGCCGATGCGGTGCCGCGTGGAGATCGGCTACGGCACCGCCTCGGGCCGGTTCCACGCCCTGGCGCGGAGCAACGCCGTGTCCGTCCCGTCGGCGGGCCAGGCGGACTCGCTCGACGCCCACTGGGGAGAGATCGCCGGCGACTGCGACCGGATCTACTCGATGAGCGGCGGGTATTCGCCCGAGAACAACAGCACGGAACTGCAGGAACTCTTCGAGGAACGGCTCCGCCGGCCAATGGTGTCGCCGGCCGCCCGCGCGACGCTCGTCGAGGTCGACGACGAGGGGGAGCCCCGGCCCGACGTGCCGCTCCAGGTGGACGCCGAACTGATCGTCTACGGCGTCACCCAGCCCAATGCCCGCGTCACGTTGCAGGGAGAGCCCGTGCGGCTCCAGCCCGACGGCACCTTCCGCGTGCGCGTGGCGATGCCGAACAAGCGGCAGGTGCTCCCGATCGTGGCCAGCGGCGCCGAAGGTGGCGGCCGCCACATGGTCGTGATGGCCGTGGAGCGGAACACGAAGTCGCTCCAGGCTCCCGCCCGCGACGGCGACCTCTGATCCGGCTCCCCCTTGATCCACAGGCGTCGCGGGGGCCAGCGTTGCCCGCGCCGTCTCTCCCAAACGTCGCTGCCGCGCACTTGAGGCACGAACACGGCGAGGGGCCGCCCATCCCCTCGAGCCGGCGTAGGTGGCAAGCGAAGCCCGGAGGGCGAGAGCGCAGACACCTCCGAGCGAGCGAAGGTCAGGATGACCGGAGCGAGCGTCCGGCGAGAGGGTGTGGGCGGCCACTCGCCACGCAAGACGCGGATCGATCTGCCTTGTATCCGCCGTGCCGACCAGGAATGCCCGGTACGCCCAGCGAACGTCCGGCCTCGGGGCACCGGCAGCCCCGCGTTACCGACCGGCACCTTCGCCCCGCCGCCGCGAGCGGATAGAATGCGAACAGAGTCGTCCGCGGAGTGCGAGGCGATAAGTTTTCTGCCATGCTCGTGATGATGCCGAACCATGCCGGTGAGCTCTTAACGAGGCTCGTTGGGGGCCGATTCAATGGTCCCGGCCGCGTGTCATGCCGGCGGCTGCGGCTTCGGCCGCGGACGCTCCGGATCACATGCCCCGGGGTCCAAGGCACCCCCGGTTTTTTTTAAACGAGCTCTCCGCATATCGCGGCACCACGGCATTGCGGCGGAAAACTTATCGCCCCGCGCTCCGTCGCTCCCGGTGTCACCGGGGCGGGGGTGCGTGATCGCCGAAGGCCTGACCGATCCGCTCAGCCGCGGGTCGGGGGTTCCCGGTCGAGTCCCGTCGGTGGCCGGCGCCGGCGGCGCCGGAGCTTCCGGCCGTGTGGCCGCGGCGGCTGCGGAAGGGCGACGACGGCGATGGCGGTGACCGCCGAGGTCCCGACGACGGCGGTGATCCAGAGCACGCCGACGGCGAGCCCCGCGCGGCTGCAGGCCCGGGCCGCGGCCGGATCACCGACCGCCGCCAGCAGGCCGCCGAGGCCCAGCAGCACGGCGAGGAGCACCGGCAACAGGAGGGTGGCCGCCACGCACCAGACGAGCGCCCGCTTGAGCACGTGGGTATCCAAACGACCTCTCCGGGCGACCGCTTCCGCTGACTGCGAGTCGGCGAATTGTCGGTCCGACCGCTCGCCGACGTCAAGGAAAAGCCCCGCCGCACCGCGGAGATCGGGCGTGCGGGATCGCGAACCGTGCCGGTAGGATGACCTCCCGCCCGCCCCCTCCGCACACCCCGGGAGACCAGCGCATGCCCCGCCGAAAGCACCGCGGGCCCTGCGCGGCGGCGGTCGCCTGCTGGGCCGGGCTGGCGGTCCTCGCCGCGGCGCCCGCCCGCGGCGACCGGGTGGAACTGGCCGACGGCCGCGTGCTCGAGGGCCGGTTCGCGTTCCTGCCTGGAGTCGCGGTCGATCCGTTCACGGCGGAGGCGGAGAC
>JBIIUP010000141.1:0-8066 GCA_044339885.1 Pirellulales bacterium
GGGGGTGGAAGGGGCGGTTCGCCGCGGAGCAGGGCGAGCGCCTGGCTGAAGATCCAGGGGTTGCCGATGGCGCCCCGGGCGACGCTCACGCCGTCGACGCCCGTGCGGTCGAGCATCGCCACGCAGGCCGCTGCGGAGAACAGGTCGCCCGAGCCGATCACGACCCGCTCGCCGGCGTGCCGCTTCACCAGCGCGAGGAACTCCCAGCTGCTCGGGCCGACGTACTTCTGCTGCACGGTGCGGCCGTGGACGGTGATCGCGGCCACGCCCCGGGCGTACGCCCCGTCGAGGATCGTCCAGAACCGATCGCGGCTGGCGGCCGAGTCGTCGAGGCCGCGCCTCATCTTGAGCGTCACCGGCACGTGCGGCGGCACCGCGGCACGGACCTTGTCCACGATCTCCAGCGCCGTCTCCGGCGCGCCGAGGAGGTAGCCGCCGCGGCAGCGGCCCAGCACCTTCTTCACGGGGCAGCCGAAGTTGATGTCGATGACGTCGTAGCCCTCGGCCACCAGCCGCCGCGCCGCGGGGGGGAAGTCGTCGGGGTTCGCCCCCATGAGCTGGCCGCCGACCGGGTGCTCCTCGTCGGCGACGGCCAGCCGGGCGAGGTTGCGGCGGTTGGTGCCCGCGGTGGCGACGAACTGGTCGAGCAGCACCTCGCAGACCGCGTAGGCGGCTCCGTGCCGGCGGGCGAGCACCCGCATCGCCCGGTCGCTGTAGCCGGAGAGCGCGGCCTGCACGACCGGCGCCGCCAGCGAGAGCCCGCCGATCGCGAGCGGTCGCCGTCCGGTCACGACAGCACCGGGCACTGGTCGAACCACGTGCGTCCCTGGGCCGCCATCCACTCGACGCTCGCCATCGGCCCCCAGTCGCCCGGCTCGTAGCGGTCGATCGGGGGCATCCCGGCCGGATCCCAGGCCCGCACGAACGGGTCGATGATCTCCCACGACTTCTCCACCTCGTCGGCCCGGGCGAAGAGGCTGGCGTCGCCGTCGAGCACGTCGAGCAGCAGCGGCTCGTAGGCCTCCGGCAGCCGGCCGGCGAACTCGCGGGAGTAGCTGAATTCCAGGTCGGTGAGCCGCAGCCGCATCCCCTCGCCGGGGACCTTCGTGTGAAAGTGGAGCTGGATGCCTTCCGCGGGCTGGATCTGGATGACGAGCCGGTTGGCCTCGCGGTGAAAGCTCCGCCGCCCGCCGGCGAAGAGCTCCAGCGGCGGCTGGCGGAACCCGATCACGATCTGGGTCGTTCGGCAGCTCATCGCCTTGCCGCTCCGCAGGTAGAAGGGCACGCCCTGCCACCGCCAGTTGTCGACCTCCAGACGGATGGCGCCGAACGTCGCCGTGCGGCTGTCGGGGCGGACGCCCGGCTCGGACAGATAGCCGTCGTACTGCCCGCGGACGCCGGCGGCCGCCACCTCGCCGGGCTCCAGGGGCCGGATCGCCTCGAGCACCTTCACCTTCTCGTTCCGCACGGCCGTGGCCTCGAACCGCACCGGGGCCTCCATCGCCGTGACCATGAGGAGCTGGAGAATGTGGTTCTGGAACATGTCGCGGAGCACGCCGGCTTCGTCGTAGTAGGCCCCGCGCCGGCCCACCTGCACCTCCTCGGCGACCGTGATCTGCACGTGGTCGATGTACCGGCGGTTCCAGATGGGCTCGAAGATCGTGTTGGCGAACCGCAGGGCCAGGATGTTCTGCACCGACTCCTTGCCGAGGTAGTGGTCGATGCGGAACACCTGCCGCTCGCGGAACACGGCGTGCAGCCGCTCGTTGAGGGTCCGCGCCGTGGCCAGGTCGGTGCCGAACGGCTTCTCGACGACGATTCGCCGCGGCCCGTTCGTCTCCGCCGCCATGCCGTGCTCGCCGAGCGCCGCGACCGCCGGCTCGTAGAACTGCGGCGCGGTCGCCAGGTAGTAGACCCGCGTCGCCTCGGCATGCCCCTCGAGTTCGGCGAGCCGCCGGGCGAGGGCCGCGAAGTCCTCCGCCCGCCCGATGTCGCCGGCCTGGTAATGGAGGCGGCCCGCGAACCGGCGCCATGCCGCCTCGTCGATCGGCTCTCCGGCGGCGTGCCGCTGCGTGGTCTCGCGGAGGGAGGCCCGCCAGGCCTCGTCGCCGAGGGGCGTCCGCGAGAAGCCCACGATCCGCGTGTCGGCCGGGAGCGTGCCGTCGCGTTCGAGGTGGTAGAGGGCCGGCACGAGCTTGCGGCTCGTGAGGTCGCCGGAGGCGCCGAAGATCACGATCGTGTGTGACATATGGGAGCCGAGTGTACCGCGTCCCGATCCGATCGTGGACGGCGGCGCGTGGTCGTGATCACCCCGGATTCAGGGCGGCCTGAGACCGCTCCCACCGGATGCGCAGGCCTAGCGGGGGCCGGGGTTGCAAGTGCCGGCGAGCCGGCGTTGCAGGCCGAGCGCAACCAGGATGGCGAAGCGAGGGCAGCATCGAGTGAGCGCAGGGCAGGATGCCCGGAGCGAACGTCCGGGCGAGACGGCACTTGCAACCCCGGCCCTGGGCCGGGCGCGGCGGGCGATCGCCGGCTACATGCTCATGCCCGTGAAGCCGCCGTCGACGTAGATCTCGGCGCCGGTGATGAAGCTGCCCGCCACCGGGGCGCAGAGCAGGATCGCGGCGCCGAGGAGTTCGTCGGGGTCACCGAACCGGTTCATCGGGGTCTTCGCCATGATCGTCGCCACGCGGTCCGGCGAGAGGATCTTGCGGTTCTGCTCGGCCGGGAAGAAGCCCGGGCAGAGCACGTTCACCCGCACACCCTTCGGGGCCAGCTCGCGGGCGACGTTCTTCGTGTAGTTCACGACCGCCGCCTTCGACGCCGAGTAGGCGAACACCTTGGAGAGCGGCTTGTCCGCCGAGACGCTGCCGATGTTGAGGATCGCGCCGCCGCCCGCGGCGGCCATGGCGGCTCCGAAGATCTGGCAGCCGAGGTGGGTGCTCTTGAGGTTCGTGTCGAGCACCTTCGCGAAATCGTCGTCCGGAATCTCGAAGTACGGGACCGAGGAGTTCACCCCCGCGCAGTTCACGAGGATGTCCGCCCGGCCGCGGGCGTTGATCGTCGCCGCGAGCAGGGCCTCGACGCTCGCCCGGTCGACCGCGTCGACGCTCACGAACGCGCCGTCGCCGCCGGCTGCGCGGATGGCGTCCACCCGGGCCGCCCCGCGGTCGGCGCCCCGCCCCGCGACGACGACGAAGGCGCCGGCACGGGCCAGCCCCTCGGCGAGCGCCCCGCCCAGCACGCCGGTCCCGCCGACGACGACCGCCGTGCGGCCGGAGAGCCCGAACAGGTTTTCGAGGTACGCGTTGGCCATCGTCGACGTGCTCCGAAAAAAGACCGCGATCGGCCGCCCCGCGGGCGGCAGCGAGACACCCCGGGCCGGCGGACCGGCCCGCGGACCGGAGGCCGCGTGGCCCCCGGTGGCGTGAACCCTAGCTGTCGGTGGAAAAAGTCATCCATGACCTTTTTCCACTTGGCCGACCGGTGGAAAAGCCGAGGTTTTCCACGGTCGGCGGTTGCCGCATCCTGCGGCGGCAGACGTGTTCCACAGTCTGCTAGCCCACCGCCTTCCGCAGGTCGAGCCACTCGGTGTGGTAGGTGCCGGGCTTGTCCGTGCGCTCGTAGGTGTGGGCCCCGAAGTAGTCCCGCTGGGCCTGCAGCAGGTTCGCCGGCAGGTTGGCGTGCCGGTAGCCGTCGTAGTACGCCAGCGCCGTCATGAAGGCCGGCACCGGGATGCCGATCGTCGCCGCCGTGGCGACCACGTGCCGCCACGACTTCTGCGCCTTCGCCAGCGCGTCGGTGAAGTACGGGGCGAGCATCAGGTTCTCCAGGTCGGGCTGCGCCCGGTAGGCCTCGTGGATCCGCTCCAGGAACTGGGCCCGGATGATGCAGCCGCCGCGCCACATCATCGCGATCGCGCCGTAGTCGAGCGGCCAGTCGTGCTCCTTGGCGGCCGCGGCGAGCTGCACGTAGCCCTGGGCGTAGCTGGCGATCTTCGAGGCGTAGAGGGCCTGCCGGACCTCCTCGACGAAGGTCTTGGGGTCGTCGTGGGCGTGGAGGTCCGGGCCCTTGAGGACGGTGCTGGCCCGCACGCGGGCGTCCTTCAGCGCCGACAGGCAGCGGGCGTAGACCGCCTCGGTCACCAGCGTGCTGGGCACCCCGAGGTCGAGGGCCAGCTGGCTCATCCACTTCCCGGTCCCCTTGGCGCCGGCCTTGTCGAGGATCCGGTCGACCATGAAGCCGCCGGTGTCGGGATCCTTCACGGTGAAGATGTCGCGGGTGATCTCGATCAGGTAGCTGTCGAGCTCCCCCTTGTTCCAGCCGTCGAAGACCCGCGCCAGCGCCTCGTTGGACAGCCCGGCACCGTGCTTGAGCAGCCAGTAGGCCTCGCAGATCAGCTGCATGTCGCCGTACTCGATGCCGTTGTGCACCATCTTCACGTAGTGGCCCGCACCCCGCGGTCCGACCCAGTCGCAGCAGGGGATGTCGCCCTTGGGCCCCACCTTGGCCGCGATCGCCTGGAAGATCGGCTGCACCAGCGGCCAGGCGGCCCGGGACCCGCCCGGCATGAGGCTCGGCCCCTTCAGCGCCCCCTCCTCGCCGCCGGAGACGCCCGTGCCGACGTAGAGCAGGCCGGCCGCCTCGACCTCCTTCGTCCGCCGCTCGGTGTCCGAGTAGAGCGTGTTGCCGCCGTCGATGATCACGTCGCCCTTGGCGAGCAGCGGCACGAGCGTCTTGATGAGGTCGTCGACGGCCGGTCCGGCCTTGACCATCATCATCACCTTGCGCGGCGACTTCAGCGACGCCACGAGCTCCTGGAGCGTGCGGCAGCCGACCACGTTGGGCTGCTTGCCACGCTCGGCGGTGAACGCTTCGGTGACGCTCGTCGTGCGGTTGTAGACCGCGATGGAATAGCCGCGACTGGCGATGTTGAGCGCCAGGTTCTCACCCATCACGGCCAGGCCGATGAGTCCGATGTCGCACGATGCCTGCTTCGTCATCCTCGGGAGCACTCCTGCGCGGGGGGGGCGCCGCACGGCCGGCCACGGCCGGGCGGCGAGCCCGGAAACTGGGAAGACCGGAGACTATATCGGCGGCGCGGGCGGCGAGCCAAAGCGTTCGTCGCAGCCCCGGCGGAACGCGGCCCGGACGGAGTCAAGGAGCGGCCGTCCGGCGGCCGATGCCAAGGCAACCGGGTCGGTTCCGGCGGCTGGCGAAGCTTGACCAATTCGCCCAGCCTGCCGTAGCGTGATCCGAAGTTTCGCTGCGGCGCCGTAGCCAAGTGGCTAAGGCAGCGGATTGCAAATCCGCCATCGTGGGTTCGACTCCCACCGGCGCCTCTTTCCATTCCCGCGACACACCGTCGCCGGAGCCCGGAGCGGCTTTCGCCCTCGAGCCGATCGGGCGACCTGCTCGGTCGCGGTCCACCCTCGCTTGGCAGGCGCCCAGGCTGCGTTCCGGAGTCCTCGCCATGCCGCTGTCGCGCCGTGCGTTCGTCGAACGGGTCGCAGCCACCGCCCTCGTCGGCTCCGGGGCCTGCGGTTCCGGTGGCCCCCGGGCCGCGGATTCCGACCCGGTGCCCGCCCCCGCCGCCGTGCCGCCGAACGAGAGAGTCCGCATCGCCGTGATCGGCGTGAACGGGCAGGGCCGGGAGCACGTCGCCAATCTTCGCAAGCTGCCGGATGTGGAACTCGCCGCGGTCTGCGACGTCGACCCGTCGGCGTACGTGCGGCTCTGCGAGCAGCAGTACAAGAACACCCTGCGGCCGCCCGAGTTCGTGCCGGACATCCGCCGGCTCCTCGACCGCGACGACATCGATGCCGTCACCATCGCGACTCCCAACCACTGGCACGCCCTGATGGCGATTTGGGCGATGCAGTCCGGCAAGGACGTCTACGTCGAGAAGCCCTGCAGCCACAACGTGCTCGAGGGTCGCGTGATGACCCAGTGGGCACGGAAGCTCGGCCGGATGTGCCAGGTGGGGATCCAGGCCCGGAGCACGTCGGGCATGCGGGAGACAGTCGACTTCGTGAGGAGCGGCAGGCTGGGGCCGGTGCGGGCGGCCCGGGCGATCTGCTTCCGGCCCCGCGCGAGCATCGGCCTCGTCGACACCCCCGCGCCGCTTCCCCCGGGACTCGATTTCGACCTCTGGGCCGGGCCGGCGCCGGCGACGTTGCCCATCCGCGCACGGCTGCACTACGACTGGCACTGGAACCGGGTGACGGGCAACGGCGACCTCGGAAACCAGAACCCGCACGAGCTCGACAAGGCACGGTGGGGCCTCGGCAAGCGGGACTTGCCCCGACGGGTCGTGAGCGTCGGCGGCCGGCTCGGTTACGTCGACAACGGGGACGTGGCAAACAGCCAGGTGACCATCTACCAGTGGGACGACGCGGTGCTGATCTCGGACGTCCGCGGCCTCGACGTGAAGCCCCCCGTGACTTACGGGCTGGCGAAGGGGGGGCCGTTCGCCGGGGCCTGCAACGTGTGGTACGGGACCGAGGGCTTCGCCGTCGCGGAGGGATACAGCAGCGGCGCGGCCTACGATTACGACGGCCATCAACTCGGCAGGTGGTCCGGGGGTGACTACAGCCACCACTTCGCCAACTTCGTCGGGGCGGTGAAGAGCCGGGACCACCGTGATCTGCACCTCGACGTCGAGGATGGGCACCTCTCGAGCGCGCTGGCCCACCTCGGCAACGTCTCCTGGGCGCTGGGCGAGACGGCGGAGCCCGGCACCCGTCCCCCCTTGGCGGCCGACGATCCCCGGGTGCAGGCCACCTGGGAGAGCTTCGAGGCGTACCTCGCTTCGAACCCGATCGACTTCACGGTCACGAAGCTGACGGCTGGGCGCGAGCTCACGATCGATCCCGTGACCGAACTGGCGACCGACCCGCAGGCCCGTCAGCTCTTCACGCGGGAATACCGCAAGGGGTTCGAGCTGCCGCGGGTGTAGCCCCCCACGGCCAGCCGGGCCGGCCGACCTCGACGGGCTGCGTCACGCCACCGCCGCCGCACCGGCGGCGACCTCCGCGGTGGCGCGAATCGGGAACGCCCGGAAGCAGAGGCACAGCAGGATCGGCACCTGCACGAGCGTGATCACGGTGGAGAAGAGGATGCCGCCGAGGATCACGGCACCGAGGCCGCGGTAGAGCTCGCTTCCCGCGCCCGGAAAGACGACCAGCGGCAGCAGGCCGAGCACGGTCGTGAACGTCGTCATGAAGATCGGCCGGATCCGGCTGCGGACCGCCTCGAGCGTCGACTCGACGGGATCCCCCCCCGCCCGCACGAGCTGCAAGGCCCGCTCCACGATGAGGATCGGGTTGTTCACCACCGTGCCGACGAGGATCACGAAGCCGAGCATCGTGAGCACGTCGAGCGGCTGGTAGACCCCGAAGGCCGCCCCGATCCGGTTGAGGAACGCGATCCCCAGGAGCCCCCCCACGCTCCCCAGCGGCAACGTGGCGATGATGACCGCCGGGTGGACCCAGGACTCGAACAGCGCGGCCATCAGGAGGTAGGTGATCACGCCCGCGACGACGAGGTTGAACCACAGCGACTGCCAGGTGCTCCGCAGCTTGTCGGTCGTCCCGCCGAGCGTGATCGCGTAGCCGCCCTCGAGGGCGCCGGCCGCCGTGAGCGGGTCGATGATCTGCCGCTGGATGCGATCCTGCGCCTCCTCCAGGGGCATCCGCGGTGGAGGCGTGACCTGGACGGTGATCGCCCGCTCCCGCTCGCGGTGGAGGATCTGCTCGGGGCCGCTGGAAAACTCGCGGACCTCCGCCACGCTCTCCAGCGGCACCAG
This sequence comes from Pirellulales bacterium, assembly GCA_044339885.1. Lineage (GTDB taxonomy): Bacteria > Planctomycetota > Planctomycetia > Pirellulales > UBA1268 > QWPN01. The sequence continues at coordinate 7,808 of JBIIUP010000141.1, forward strand.
TTGGCCTCCGGGCGTGACGACCGGGAGGTTTCGCAGGTCCTGCGTCCGCTGGACGAACCGGTCGTCCCCCTTGATCACGAGGTCGATCCGGTCGTTGTCGAGGAAGTAGTCGGTCGCATAGCCGCCGTCGACGAGGCAGTCGACCATGTAGCCGAGTTGCCGGGCGTCGAGCTGCATGTCGGCCGCCTGCTCGAACCGCGGCACGAGTTGCACCTCGGGACTGGAGAGGTCGAGCGAGGGCCTGGGAAGACCCTGGCTG
>JBIIUP010000024.1:0-20933 GCA_044339885.1 Pirellulales bacterium
TCCAGGACCAAAACTGGCGGGACTACATCGATCGGGCGGCGTTCGAGAAGCTCTGCGCGGAGCGAGGCATTTCCAACGACACCACCGTGGTCTTCTACGGCGACAAGAACAACTGGTGGGCCTGCTACGCCTTCTGGGTCTTCAAGCTCTACGGCCACAAGGACTGCCGGATCATGAATGGCGGCCGGAAGCGGTGGGAGCTCGACGGCCGGGCGTGGTCGAGCGAGCGGGTGTCGTATCCGCGGGCGTCCTACACGGCCCAGGAGCAAGATGCCTCTATTCGTGCCCTCCGCGACGAGGTGCTCAAGCACCAGAAGGCCGGCAAGCAGCTGCTCGACGTGCGGAGCCCCGAGGAGTACCGCGGCGAACGGATGCACATGCCCGACTATCCCAACGAGGGCGCCGTTCGCGGCGGCCACATCCCCGGGGCCCTCAACGTGCCCTGGCCCCTCAACTGCAACGACGACGGCACCTTCAAGTCCGCCAAGGAACTGGAGAAGCTCTACGTCAAGGAACTGCGGATGAAGCGACGATCGCCCACGATCGCCTACTGCCGCATCGGCGAGCGGTCGAGCCTGTCCTGGTTCGTGCTCCGCTACCTGCTCGGGTTCGGCAACGTGAAGAACTACGACGGCTCGTGGCTCGAATGGGGCAACTGCGTTCGCGTGCCGATCGTGAAGGGGTCGGCTCCGGGCGGTCAGCCTGCAGCGGCCCCGGCATCACCCGCGGCGCACGCCTAGCAGCGATGACCGACACCCTGTCGCGCCTGGAGAGGATCGTCGGCGAATTCGCCGACCTGGATTCCCGCGAGAAGCTCGAACTGCTCGTCGACTTCGCCAACGGGTTGCCGCCGCTGTCGGCGGAGTACCAGGACCGCAAGACCCGCGAGGACCGCCGGGTCCACGAGTGCCAGACGCCCGTGTTCCTCTGGACCGAGGTCGACGGCGGCATGGCCCGCCTCGTCGCCGAGGTGGCACCGGAAGCGCCCACCGTGAAGGGCTTCGTGGCGATCCTCGCCGAGGCCGTCGCGGGCCGCCCGGTCGCCGAAGCGGCCCACCTCCCCGACGACATGCTCGACCGCATGGGCCTGGCCGACGTCCTGGGAATCCTCCGTTCCCGCGGGCTGCGGGCCATCGTCACCCGCGTCAACCGGGGCTTCGCGTCCCAGTCGGCTCCCTAGCTGTCCGTGGAAAAAGCCGTCCATGGCCTTTTTCCACTGCGCCGGCCGGTGGAAACGCCGAGGGTTTCCCCGGTCGGCAGTCGTCGCATCCTGCTCCGGAAGACTTGATCCACAGCCTGCTAGAGCGCGTAAGGTTTTGCCGTAGCGACGTCCTGGAAAACCGAACAGGGTAGGCGAAGGGGGTCGGCGAACGCTCGAGGAGCCTTGGGCCGCCGCGGCCCACAGCGACGAGACTTTTGCCGCCCCCGAGCCGGCGATACACGTAGGCAGGATGCGCTCTAGCCCTAGCCGTTAGTCCAGGATCGGCAGCGCGGGAAGTCCATTCGGGCCCACGGCGGGGCCGGGGACCGGAGCGGAGTCCTCGTCGCTGCCCGCTGACCGCGGCCGCCCCAGCAGCACCAGACGGGCCGTCGCCAGGAGGCCGCCGAGCGACCCGAAGGTCGCCTCGACCGCCGCCGGCTCGTAGCCGCAGTGCACCATGCAGTTGGCGCACTTGGGATTGCCGCTGGCCCGGCCGTAGGCGTCCCAATCGGTCTCGTCCATGAGCTCGCGAAACGTCCGCGCGTAGCCCTCGTCGAGCAGGTAGCAGGGCCGCTGCCATCCGAAGAGGTTGTAGGTGGGCGTGCCCCAGGGACGGCACTCGAGGTCCCAGGCGCCCCGGAGGAACTCCAGGAACACCGGGGACTGGTTGAACCGCCAGCGGGCCGGCGCCCCGTCGAGGAGGCGGCGGAAGAGCGACTGGCTGCGCCGCCGCGGCAGGAAGTGGTCCTGATCCGGGGCCTTCGCGTAGGGGTAGCCGGGCGAGATCATCATCCCCTCGACGCCCAGTTCCATGACGTCGTCGAAGAACCGCCGATACCGCTCCGGATCGGCGTCGGTGAAGAGCGTGGAATTCGTCGTCACGCGGAAGCCGGCCCGCAGCGCCGCGCGGATCGCGGACACGGCGACGTCGTAGACACCCTCGCGGCAGACGGCGTGGTCGTGCTCGGCCCGCGGTCCGTCGAGGTGCACCGAGAAGGCGAGGTAGGGGGACGGCCTGAACCGGGGCAGCATCTCCTCGAGCTTCAGGGCGTTGGTGCAGAGGTAGAGGTACTTCCTCCGCGCGACGATGCCCTGCACGATCTCCACGATTCGCGGGTGCAGGAGCGGCTCGCCGCCGGGGATCGACACGATGGGCGCCCCGCACTCGTCGACCGCCGCCAGGCACTGCTCCGGGGTGAGCTGGGACCGCAGCACCTCCGCCGGATGCTGGATCTTCCCGCAGCCGCCGCAGGCCAGGTTGCAGCGGAACAGCGGCTCCAGCATGAGCACCAGCGGATAGCGGTCGTTGCCACGCAGCCGCTGGATGGCGATGTGCCGCAGCACCGCGAGCATCTGGCCGACGGGAACGCTCATGCCACGCGTTCTCCGCGGCCCGCGACCGACGCCTTCCGGGCCCGCAGGAGGGCGAGGAGCGGAAAGTAGATCGGATACCAGTGGTAGCGGAGGTAGAAGACCTGCGGGAAACCGGTGCCGGTGAACTCCCGCTGCTCCCAGGAGCCGTCCGCCTCCTGCCGGCGGGTCAGCCACTGCACGCCCCGGCGGACAGCGGCCGTCTCGCCGCGTCCGGCTGCCACGAGGCCGGCCACGGCCCAGGCGGTCTGCGACGGAGTCGGAACGCCGGTGCCGGCGAGCGACCGGTCGGCATAGCTCGCCGGCGTCTCCCCCCATCCGCCGTCCATCTGCTGATGCGCCAGCAGCCATGCCGCCCCGCGAACGACGGCGACGTCGTCGGTCGGCACGCCCACGGCCCGCAGGCCCTCGAGCACCTGCCAGGTGCCGTAGATGTAGTTCACGCCCCAGCGGCCGTACCAGGCGCCGTCGGCCTCCTGGCTCCTCCGCACGTAGGCCAGCGCCCGGTCGACGGACGGGTGGCCGACGCGGAGCCCGAGCTTGCCGAACGCCTCCAGCACCCGCCCCGCGAGGTCGGGCGAGCTCGGATCGATCATCGCGTTGTGGTCGGCGAAGGGCACCTTGCAGAGGAAGCGGCAGTCGTTGTCACGATCGAACGCGCCCCAGCCACCGTCCCCGTTCTGCATGGCCTCCAGCCAGCGGACCGCCCGGCCGATCGCCGCGTCCACGGCCGCCAGCCGGCTGGAACCGTGGCCGTCGCCCCCCGCCGCCTTCCAGGTCGCCAACGCGATCACCACCATGGCCGTGTCGTCGACGTCGGGATAGAAGCGGTTGGCATATTCGAAGCACCAGCCCCCCGGGGCCACGGGGCGGGCCCGCCGGACCCAGTCCCCCGGCGTGCGGACCTCGTTGGCGAGCAGCCAGTCGACGGCGGCGGCCTCCGGGGACCGGGGCGTCGCGGCCGACCGCACGGCGCCGCTTCCCCTGGCCTCGACCATCGCGATCAGGGTGATCGCCGTGTCCCAGACGGGAGACCGGCAGGGTTCCAGGCGGACCGTGCCGTCAGGTTCGTGCTCGATCAGACGGTGCAGCTGCCGCCAGGCCTCCCGGACCTCGGGCGACTCCTCGTCGCAGCCCATGGCCCGCAGCGCGATGATGCTCCACACGATCGGCGGGAAGATCGCGCCGAGCCCGTCGCTGCCGGCGAACCGCTGGAGCATCCACCGCCGGCAGGCCTGGATGGCGCGGGCCCGCAGCGGCGTCAGCCCGATCGCCTCGCACCCCTTGAGCACGCAGTCGACCCCGCGGAAGAACCGCGCCCAGCCGCTGGAGTCGCCGGGAGGAGGCGGACCGCGACGGTCCCGCTCGGTGAACAGCTCGCCGATCCCGCGTTCCATCGCCACGGGCCGCACCGGCTTGAACGCCCACATCAGCGACAGCGGCACGATCATCGTTCGCGACCAGGCGGAGACGCGGTCGAGGTTCACCGGAAACCAGCCAGGCAGGAGGATCACCTCGGGGGGCACGGCCGGGCATGCGGAGTAGGGCATCTGCCCGAGCAGCGCCAGGTAGAAGCGGGTGAAGCTGTTGACGGCCCACGGGCCGCCCGCGTCCGCGATCGCCGCGCGGGCCCGCACGAGCGCGGGCTCGCGGGCGTCGTGGCCCAGGAGCTTCAGCGCGAGGTACGCCTTCACGCTCGCGCTGACGTCGACGGGACCGCTGGGGTAGATCGCCCAGCCGCCCTCGGGGAGCTGCTCCTGGAGCAGGCGGCGACCGGCGGCGGCGGCCTGGGCCGCGTCGAGCCGACCCATCCAGGCCAGGAGCAGCAGGTACTCGCTCTCGAGGATCGTGTCACCCTCCAGCGGGGCCCGCCAGTGGCCATCGGCGGCCTGCCGGGCCCCGAGCCACGCGGCCGTCCGCCGGGCGGCGGCCAGCATCGGATCCGACTCCGCGGCGGGCTGTGCCGGACGGCCCGGCAGCGGCCGCGGCGGTTCGGCGGTCGCCAGGCCATGCCCGGAGAGAGCTCCCGCGAAGTCGCCGGTGACCTTCATCGCACATCCCTGCTGCCAGTCGGATCGGGCGGTCCATCGCCGAGCGCGGGCCCTGCGAAGATTACGGAACTGCCCGGATACCGGCAAGGGCCGGGCCACCGGCCGGCAGGCCTCGCCGCGCGCGGGGGGGGCCTGGCGAATCTTTAACGCCGCGCTTCCGCTGCGTCGACCGGGGCAGAGGGCTGCGGAGCTTCCCCGCCGGCAAACTCCGCCAAGGGCAGGCGGACCGTGACCCTCGTGCCCCGCCCGGGCCGGGAATCCACGACCAACTCACCGCCGTTCGTCGTGAGCAGCCGCCAGGCCTTGGGCAGCCCGAGCCCCAGCCCCCGGCCGGCCTCGCGGCCGCTGAAGAACGGGTCGAAGGCCCGTCGGAGCGTGTCGGCGTCCATCCCCGGGCCGTCGTCGCTGACGGTGACTTCACAGACCCTCCCGTCGCCGTCACGTTTCGCCGCGAGCGTCACCCGGCCGCCGCTGGCGATCGCCTCCAGCGCGTTGACGGCGAGCAGCCGCAGGGCCTCGGTGACTCCGGCCGCGTCGACGAACACCAGCAGGGGCGCCGGCGGCGGGCTGCACTCCAGCCGCGCCTCGCGGGCCTGTGCCAACGGCCGGACGGCCTCCACCACGGTGGCGAGGATGCCGTCCACGGCCGTGGCCGCGGGAACCGCCTTCGGCGGCCGCGCGAAGACCATGAGGCCGCCGATCATGTCGCGGGCGCGGAACGCCTGGTCGACGATCGCCGCCAGCCGGCGCCGGCGCTCCGGATCCTTCTCGTCGAGCAGGAGGGCCTGGGCCCGCGTGGCGATGTTCGCCAGCGGGTTGTTGATCTCGTGGCCGGCGCCATAGGCGAACTCCCGGAGCGCCTCGAGCCTGGCGGCCGCGACCGATTCGTCGAACCGCCGCTCCAGGGGCGCGCGGTCCGCCGCCGCGTCGAGCACGGCCACGAGGACCTCCACCTCCGCGGCGGCGACCTCCCGGCCGCCGGCCGACGCGACCGCCTCCCGGGCGAGCCCCGCGCGGAGCGCCGCCGCGAGGCGACTGCGGGCCTCACCGGCCGGGCCGCCGCCGTCGACGTCGCTCAACCAGGCCGCGACCGCCGGCTCACTCCCGCCGAGACGTCGGAATCCGGCGGCGAGGCCTTCGTCCGGCTCGTCGGACCTGGCCAGCAGCAGGCGGGCCAGCGCCAGACAGGACGTGGCCTCAAGGGACAGCGGCGGGGCTGCAGTGCCCAGGACCACGGTCGCCACCCGCCGCGGCGTGACGGGGCCCCCGACCGAAGTGGCGCCAGTCGGCACGTCCGATCGCATCACGAGCGGCCTCCCGGCGGCCGCAAGGCCGCCCCGACACCCGACCACCAAGAAGCGAGCCGCCCGCGCTCCATGCGGAGCGCGGGCGGCCCTCGTTACCAGTTCTTCAAGGCCCGGCGCCGCAGGCTCACGAGCCGGTCACGCCGGACTCGATCTCCAGCAGGCTGCAGATCCGGTCCACGAGCACCTCGGCCTCGAACGGCTTCTGCAGGAACTCGTTGGCACCGGAGGCCTTGAGGTCCTCGATCTTGTCGGGCTCGCACATGCCCGAGATGCAGATGATCCGCACCTCGTCCATGGTGGAATCGCTGCGGACCCGCTGGCAGACCTCCTTGCCGTTGATGTCCGGCAGCATGACGTCGAGCACGATGAGGTCAGGACGGTAGTCCTTCACCATCATGCCGGCGTCGAAGCCGTTGTTGACGCTGCGGGTCTCGAAGCGGCCGTCCCGCTCGAGCACGTCGGTGATCAGCTCGACGAGATCCTGATCGTCGTCGACGACGAGGATCTTCCGCCGGCCGCTCTCCAGAGCGTCGGTCGGGATGCCGTTGTCCCGCATGAACAGAAACAGCTGGTCGCGGGGAATCCTGCGAAAGCGGCTCCCCGGCACGCGGAAGCCCTTCAGCTGGCCCGAGTCGAAGCAGCGAATGATCGTCTGCTGACTCACCTTGCAAATCTTGGCTGCTTCGCCAGTCGTGTACACGGTCTTCTGCATGTGCTTTACCACCCTCTCCCTAGCCGTGGTCCAGCTAGTCAACGGTGCCCGGGGCCTGCTTCACCGGCGAATCGGCCCCGAACTCCTAGGCTTCCTTGCTGCGAACCCTTGACGCTGTTGCCGCAACAGTCGCCAACCGCGTGGCACTCCGTGCCGACGCGGCCCCTCCGGAATCGCGGCCCCGCCGAGGCGTGGACGGCCGAAGGACACCCGGAACGACCGCAAGCGGGGGAAGAGAGGCGGGAATCCGGTTCCCGCGATCGCCTCCGTGCTTGCCATCCTTGCCAGACAACCCAACTCTACAGGCGGTTCTCCGCGTGAGTCAATATCGCCTCAGTCGCCGCAAACGCCGTCTGCGCAAGCGTTTCGGCGAAGTCGCCGAAACCTGCGAAAAATCCCCGCCGACCGATCCGCCGCAGCCGCCCGAAGCTCACGGTGCCGCCACGATCTCCAAAAGCTCGATCGCCGGCCTGTCGCCGACGAGGATGTGGGCCACGCGGCCGAACGTCGCGGACGGCCCGAGCACGCGACGCAACCGCGGCCCCGGCACGACCTCCAGCAGTCGCACGTCGCGAACGGCACAGTGCGCTCCGGCCTCGATGAGGATCCGGCCGAGCGGCTCGTCGCGACGGAGGATGCGGTCCCCGATGTCCGGATCGACGGCGGCCAGATCGATCCTCACGATGCCGTACTGCACGGTGCGGCCCCCGGGATGCCCGGGGTCGGGCACCGCGAGGAGGATCTCCCGCGCATACCGCGCCGCGGCAGGCCCGCGGTGCTCCGCCAGCACCCGCACGCCGACCGGAACGCCGTGAAACCGCTCCATCGCCACGGTCATGTGGCTGCCGTGGTCGAGGAGCGAGCGGAACGGCTCGGGCACGCGGTCGGCAGCGACGGGCCGAATCTCCGCGAAATCCTCCAGCCCCGCGGCGAACAATCCCGCGAGGCTCGCGGCTCGGACCACCGCCTCGTCGCCGCCCCCGGTCATTGGATGGCCTGAGCCGCCGCCTGCTCGGGCACCGCCAGGTCGAGTAGAAATTCGAGGACCTCGCGGAGCCGGGGCAGTCTGCATGCCGCCGCGGCCGCGGCGGCTCTCGACCGCTGCTCCGCCACGATCGCCGCGGCCCGCCCGAAAACATCGGCCCGCTGGTACAGGCCCCGCGCCTCGGCGACGCACCGGGCCACGGTCTCGTCATCGGCGCCGGCGGCCCCGGCGGCCGCGGCCGCCTGCCGCAACCGCGCGGCATCGACCGCCGACAGCCGGTCGAGTGCCAGCGCCCACATGAGGGTCGGACGGCCGCCGAGCAGGTCGCCCGCGGCCCGGCGGTCGTTCTCCAGATCGCCGGACCAATCCTTCAGGTCGTTGAGCACCTGGAAGCCCGTGCCCACGTGCAGGGCGTAGCGATCGATCGGGCCCACCGCCGCCGGCTCCGGGCCGGCCAGCCTGATCCCCAACGCCACCGCCGCCTCGAAGGCGGGAGACGTCTTCAGGCCGTACATCTCCAGCGACTCCGCGGGCGTGAGGCCGGCGGCGCCGCCGTCGCGCCACCACAGTTCCGCCCCCTGACCGCGAGCCAGCCGCACGTGCGCCGCCGACAGGATGGCGACCAGGTCGCGGAGCGTGCCCGCGTCGATGCCCGGCAGCCCCGAGATGATCCGATAGCCGACGCCGAGCAGGTAGTCGCCCACGTTGATCGCCGAGGGGATGCCGACAGCCTCGTGGAGCGTCGGCCGACCGTACCGCACCCGGTCGTCGTCCTCGATGTCGTCGTGGACGAGCGACGCCTTGTGGAAGACCTCGATCGCCACGGCAGCGGCCTTCACCGCGTCCCGGACCGTCCCCTCGGCGGCGACGTAGCCCGCCGCCGCCCCGACCCGGGCGCCGGCGGCCAGGTCCGCCCGCACGGCGTCGAAGGCCGCCAACGAGACGAAGGGCCGCAGAAACTTGCCTCCGCGGGTGACGAAGTCGCCGCCGAGGGCGGACGCAGCCGCCAACGGAGCGATCGGTCCGTCTTCCGGACCGGCCGCCTCCAGGCCGAAGGCCGGCTCCGCTCCCAGGCGGGCCGCCAGCGTCCGCAGGCCGGCGGGTGAGAACGTCTCGGCCGCCTCGCGGAGAAGCGGCAGGTAGTCGCCCACCGGGACCGGCTCGCCACCGGCGACGCCGAGCAGGCCGAGGACCCAGTCGACGTCGATCGCCTGCCGCTCCAGCGCCGCGGCGCAGCCGCCGCCGTCGGCGGCCGGTGGTTCGCGGCCGGGCGGCTCGCAGGGCACGGCCGCGACGGGCAGCGAGAACGCGGGCAGCATCGCGAACGCCTTCTCGAGGTGCGCCAGCCGGGCGACGCCCAGAATGCCGTCGTATTGTCCGGTGAGCAGCGATCCGATCCCGGCGACCGCTTCCCCGGTCGACTGGACGACCCAGCCCCCGTCCCGGGCCGCCGCCCAGATCGTGGCGATCCCGCAGGCGGGCCCGCAGACCCGCGGCGTGCCGGAGGCTCCCTCGGCCAGCGGTGCCACGGGACAGTCCGGAAGCAGCAACAACCGCCGCCCGGCGGCCCCGCAGGCCAACCGGCCCCGCCAGAACTCGGAGACGATCGTCACCATCGCCCAGCCGACGTGCTCCCGACGGGCGGCCGCGCGGGAGACGAGTTGCTCGGCGAATTCGCGGAGGCCCGCCGCCGACCGCGCGGCCGTCGGCAGTCCGTCGGCTCTCCAGGACGCCACGAGATCCGCGGCCAGGGCCCGCAGCCGCTGCCGCACCTGAACCGTCGGGGGGCAGGCATGCTCGGCCAACGAGGACGCTCCGCCCCGCGTCCCACCGCCAGCCGCCACCGTCGCCGACTCGCGCACTCGAAGCCTCCCGTGGGGCAGGGGATCGCCGACCATGCCTGGAGCCCGGCTCCCGGAGGCAACCGCACGCCGGAGGCGATGCTAACAGGCCGGCGCCGCCGGGAAAAAGCCCGCGGCTTCAGGCCCCTGCGGGGGGCTCGAAGAACCTCGGCAGCAGCGCGTCGACCATGAGGAGGCCGCGTCGCGAGAGCACGACCGGCGGCCCGAGGCTCTCGATGGCCCCCTCCGCCTCCAGCGCGCGCCACTGCGGCGCCCATTCGGCCAGCGGGTCGACGCCGAACTTGCGCCGCAGCCGCTCCGTGTCGAGCCGGCCGCGCTTCAGCCCCAGCACGAGCTCGCGGATGAGGAGCTCCCGTCGCGTGGGCCGCAGTCCGCGGCGAATCGGCAGCCGTCCGGCCTCGACGTCCCCGAGGTACTCGTCCCAGTGCGTGTCGTTCTGATAGTGCACGCCCGAGAGGTGGCCGAAGCTCGCGACCCCGAGCGCGGCCAGATCGCTCCCCTCCCAGAGCATGTCGCGGTAGCGGAACTGGACGCGGCCTGGGTCGCGGACGAGCGTGTAGCCGCTGGAGACGACGTACCCGGCGGCGAGGAACCGCTCGAACGCCCAGTCGACCCAGGCCCGCTTCGTCGGCCAGTCCGCGACGGGGACGTCGCCGCCGTCGTCCCTGGCGTCCTTCACGAAGACCGTGTTGAAGGGCAGTTCCATCTGATAGATGGTCACGCTGTCGGCACCGAGGGCGAGCGTGCGGTCGACCGTCCGCCGCCACGACTCGGCCGTCTCGCCCACCATCCCGGCGATGAGGTCGACGTTCGTGCTGGCGAATCCGGCGGCCTGAATCCAGTCCCAGGCCCGGAGGATCTCGGCCGACAGGTGGGCGCGGCCGTTGGCCTCGAGGATCGCGTCGGAGAAGTTCTCGACGCCGAGGGAGATTCGCGTCATCCCCAGGGTCTTCAGGGCCTGGACCTTGGGCTGGGTGAGCGTGCCCGGCTCGCACTCGAACGTCACCTCCTCCGCGTCGTCCCACCCGAAGCTCGCGTGCAGCCCCTCCACGAGCCGCTCCAGCTGCCGCACGGACAGAAAGGAGGGCGTGCCGCCGCCGAAGTAGACGTACCGCAGCGGACGGCCGGCGATCGCGCGGCGGGCGGCCACGAGCGCCGCCTCGCGGGCCAGGGCCTGCGAATACCGCTCCACGTCCGCCGCCGCCACGTCGGTGTAGACGCGGAAGTAGCAGAACTTGCACCGCTTGCGGCAGAACGGCACGTGCAGGTAGAGGCCGAGCGGCTCGGCCGTCGGCTCCGCGTCGAACACGCCCAGCACGTCGGCCGCCGCATCCGCGCTCCACCGCGCGAACGGCGGATAGTTGGCGACGAAGTAGCTGCCGGGCTCGGTCGCGTCGCTCATGGCGGTAGGCCGGTGGGCTCGGGCCGAGACCGGCCCGGGCGGGCCGGTCTCGGGACCGTGGACAGCGGAGCGTCGGGGGTTCAGAAGCCCCGGGCGGCGATCAGATCGTCGAAGTCGCGGAGGTGGTAGGCCACCTTCGCCTTGTCGAGCACGCGGCACAGGCCACGGAGCGCGATGCCCATGCCGTCGGGACCGCTGGTGCCGCCGAACTGGCCGCCGCCGCGGACGTGCGGCTCCAGGTCGAGGAACACGCCGGGGATGCCCCGCCGCTCGAGCTTCTTCGTCAGGGCCGGCAGCATGCCGCGCAGGTCGGAGAGGATCCGCTCGTGCCCGCTCGCCCCGCGGTCGGCCGGGACGAAGTTCGTGAGCTTGTGCTCCTCGACGTGGCCGCCCCGCTTCGAGGTCTTCACCGGTGCCTTGTAGTCCTTGATGTGCACCCAGCCCAGCCCCGGCTTCATCGCCTCCCATTCCTTCCAGACCTCGGCCGCCGAGTATCCCTGGCAGAGGATGTTGGCGGCGTCGAAGACCAGCACGAGGGCCGGATGGTTCACCCGGCGGTGGATCTCGGCGAGCAGCCGGCCCGAGCGGCCGACGAGGTTGGCCTCGACTTCGAGCCCGAACGTCAGGTCGGAGCGGTGGCAGGCCTCGGCGATCCTGCCGAGCTGGTCCACCGTCTGCTCCATGTAGTCCTCCGGGCGGTCGTCCTTCGGAGGATAGAAGGAAAAGCCGCGGATGAGCTTCGTCTCGAAGGCGTGGGCCAGTTCGCAGGCCTTGGCGACGTCCTTGGCGAGATACTGCTTGAAGGGCACGTAGGCGTTCTTGGAGCCGTCGGCCTTGTCGACGAGCTTCACCTTGCCGATGGGCGAGGCGATCGACGCCACGTTGAGGCCGTATTCGTCCTCGAGGTGGCGGATCTTCTGGATCTCGCCGACGGTCAGCTTCATGACGTTCTTGACGCCCTTGCCCACGTCGATGAACCGCAGGCTGTAGTACTCCAGGCCGACCGCCGCCAGGGCCGAGAACTGCTCCACGGCGGTGAGGTGGAACGCCGACTCGTCAGCGAGGGCGGAGAGCAGGACGCTGGGCTGGGGCATGGGGAATTCTCCGGAGATGCGCGGGAAGGCGGGAAACGGAAACGGTGGGCGGCTGGATCAGGACGGCGCGGGGACGTGGTCGCCCGCGGGATGCGAGACGACGATCCGCGAGCTGATCCCGCCGCGGGGCGTGAACTGGGCGACGAGCGTCAGGCGGCGGGGCTGGAGCACCGCCACGAGGTCGTCCAGGATGCGGTTGGTGACGTTCTCGTAGAAGATGCCCTCGTTGCGGAACGACTGGAGGTAGACTTTCAGGCTCTTGAGTTCGACGCACAGGCGGTCCGGCACGTACCGGAACGTGAGCGTGCCGAAGTCGGGCTGCCCCGTCTTGGGGCAGACGGAGGTGAACTCCGGGCACACGATCTCGATCGTGTAGTCGCGGGACGGGAACTGGTTGGAGAACGTTTCCAGCTGGCCGCGGGAGGGCTGGGCGAAGGCATTCATCATGCGGGAGAGTGTGCCATGAAAGCGGACGGCACGGTAGCGGCTGCCCGTTCGGCCGTGGTCCTGCTCTCTGGCGGCCTCGATTCGGCCACGGCCGCCGCGTGGGCCGTCCGGGAGGGGTACCGCCTGGAGGCCCTGTCGGTCGACTACGGGCAGCGGCATCGGGCGGAGATCGACGCCGCCCGGGGCGTCGCCGCCGCGCTGGGAATCCCGCGGCATGTCGTGCTTCCGGTCGACCTGGCGGCCTTCGGGGGCAGCGCCCTGGTCGACCCCGCGGCGGTGGTCCCCAAGCGTCCGACCGGGGCCGGCGTCGAGCCCGGCATTCCCGTCACCTACGTGCCGGCGCGGAACACGGTCTTCCTGTCGCTCGCCCTGGCGATGGCCGAGGCCCGCGGCTGCGACGCGATCGTGCTGGGCGTCAACGCGATCGACTACAGCGGCTATCCCGACTGTCGGCCGGAATACCTCGAGGCCTTCGCGAGGCTCGCCCGACTCGCCACGAAAGCGGGCGTCGAGGGCCGCCCCATCGAGATCCTCGCCCCGCTGGTGACGATGACGAAGGCGGAGATCGTGAGGCTCGGAATCTCGCTCGGCGTCGACTACGGGCTGACGACGAGCTGCTACGACCCGGCCGCCGACGGCACGCCCTGCGGCGGCTGCGACGCCTGCCGCCTGCGCGCGGCCGGCTTCGCCGACGCCGGGGCCGTCGATCCGCGGGCCGCGGGTCGCACCGCGTAGCGGGGCCGCCCTTGCGTATCGCCGAAATCTACGCGTCGCTGCAGGGGGAGGGGCTGCTCGCCGGCACGCCGAGCGTGTTCGTTCGCACCAGCGGCTGCAACCTGCGGTGCGCCTGGTGCGACACGCCGTTCACCTCGTGGCGTCCCGAGGGGGACGACCTCCCCGTCGCCGCCGTGCTCGAGCGGGTCCGCGCCGCAGGCCCGAGGCACGTGGTCGTCACCGGAGGCGAGCCGCTGCTGCTGGCGGCCACGGCGGAGCTCTGCTGGGGGCTGCGGGCCGAGGGATTCCACGTCACCATCGAGACCGCCGGCACCCTCCCGGCGCCGGGGGCGGCCCGGGAGCCGCTCGCCGACCTCATGTCGATCAGCCCCAAGCTCGCCTCGTCGACGCCCCCCGCGGGGATACCCGGCGGCTGGGCCGTCCGGCACGAGGCGGCCCGCCGCAGGGACGACGTGCTCCGCGGCCTCATGGCAGGACCGCATCAGCTGAAGTTCGTCGTCGACTCCGCCGCCGACTTCGCGGAGGCGACGGGCTGGCTCGACGCACTCGGCCTGTCCGCCGCCGCCCGCCGCCGCGTGTTCATGATGCCCCAGGGCCGAACCGCGGCCGAGTTGGCGACGACCGGCGCCTGGCTGGAGCCCGCCTGCCGCCGGGCCGGGTTCCGCTTCGCGCCGCGGCACCACGTCGCCTGGTTCGGCGCCGCCCGCGGCACGTGACGGACGGCCCGCGACCCCCCGCCGGTCACGCCGGGTGGGGAGGAGCCGGGGCGTGGCCGCGGGGGCCGAAAAGCAGCACGGTCGCGGCGCCGACCGCGACGACGAGCATGCCCGCGAGGAACCACGGGCTCACGGCGCCGGCCGGCGTGTGGGCCAGGCCGATCGTCGCCAGCGTGTTGATCACCGGGGCGCAGCCGAACACGACCGGCATCACGGTGAACGGCTTGCCGCCGAGCGTGAAGGCGAGGATCGTGCCCAGGGCGCCGACCGCCCCCAGGCAGCCCGCGGCCGTGCTCCACGCGGTGCTGCCGAAGTGCCAGCCGCCGGCCTTGCCCATGGGCACGAGGATCGCCAGCGGCACGAGCACGGCGATGAGGAAGTAGGCCACGCCGATGCACAGCAGGGGACGCAGCCGGCTGCCCCCCATGGCGGACTGGCCGCGGTGGAGCACCGGACCGTAGGCGCCCCAGGAGACGAGCGAAAGCGCCACGGCCAGGAGCCGCTCGATCCACCGCTCGGCGACCCGCGCCGCGGAGGCGGCGGGGCGGACGCTCCCGGCGGCCTCCGCCGGCTGCGCGGCCGCACCGGCGTCGGCCGTGACCGCGGCCGGCGTCGCCGCGAACTGCGGGCTCGGCCGGAACACCAGGACGGTGACCGCGCCGGTGACGACCAGGAGCAGCCCGGCGAGGAAGGGCGCCTTGAGCTGGTCGAAGGCGCGGTTGAAGACCGCGGTGAGCAGCGTGTTGACGATCGGCGCGCCGCCGTAGATGAGCGGCATGACGTAGATCGGCTTCCCGCCGAAGGCGTTGAGCGCGAGGATCACCCCGAGGGCGCCGCAGGCGCCGCAGGTCCCCGCCAGCAGGCTCCAGAGGATGCCCCTCACCGTCCAGGTCCCGCGCTCGCCGCCCCGCGCCAGCAGAAGCAGCGGCACGACGATCGCGATCCCGAAGTAGGCCGCGCCGACGCAGATGAACGACTTCAGGCTGTCGGCGAACTCGGGGCGGCCGGGGTGCGCCAGGTGGAGCACGGGGCCGTACGCGCCCCAGCAGACGGCCGTCAGGGCGATCGCGGCCAGCACTCCCAAGAACTGCAGCATCGGCACGGTTCCTCGCGAAGGGGTGGGGCCGTCCGCTGGGGCCGGCCCGGATCCCCACGGTAGCCTCCCGGCGGCGCCGGCCGCAAAGCCAGCCCGCCCGACGCGCGGTGAAGCTGCCTCAGTCCGCCGGCGGACGGTCGGGAATTGCGTGCCGCGAGGCGGCGCCGAACGAGGCTGCGACGGCCGTGGCCAGCACCAGGCCGCCCGTCGCGGCGATCCACGCCAGCGGCGGGCCGCCGGAGAACAGCGGCACGACCGCCAGGATCCCGGCAGCCGTGCCGGCGGCGAGACCCAGGCCGACCGTCCAGAGCGTCTCCAGCATCAGCAGCCCGCGGAGCCGCGCCGGCGTGAAGCCCACCGCGCGGAGCAGCGCCAGCTGCCCGCGCCGCTCCGCCACCCCCTGCGTCTGGACCGCCGCCACGCCCGCCGTGCCGAGGAGGAGGCCGAGCGTGCCGAGGGCCTGGAACGCCCCGAGGAACGTGTTCTGCACGGCCTGGAGCCGGGCGACTCGCTCGGCCGCAAGGGTGACCTCGGGCGCCGCGTCGGCCCACGCCGCCGCGACCGCCCGCGACACGTCCCCGGGCGCCGCGCCGGCCGTGATCGCCCGGCCGCCGTCGACGAGGGCCAGCCCATAACCCGACCGCGAGGCAAACATCCGCTCGAACTCGCGCTCGGCCACGATCACGAAGCCCTGGAGGATGGAGAGGTCGAGCAGGCCCACGATCACGCACTCCACCGGGCTCCCGTCGCCGTCCGGTAGCGTGAACCGCGATCCCACGCCGCCGAGCTTCAGCGCCCACTGCGCCGTGGCGGCGTCGAGGATCGCGGGTACGGGGCCGGAAGACCCGGCCGGCCGGTCGAGCAGCGTCCAGGGGTTTTCGATGCGGCCGGCCGGGGCCGTGAACCGGAAGCCGCCGCGGGAGACGAAGCCGGGACCGACCCCGAGGACCGCGGCGCGGCCGCCGGTGTCGTAGAGGTTCGTGCAGTTCGCGTCCGCCCCGCCGCTCGACCGCAGGAGCGCCACGTCGCAGGCCTCGAGCACGCGATCCTCCGCGGCCGCGAGACCGAGGCTCGCCCGCGCGGCGGCAGCGGCCGGATCGATCGACGTCGGCGCACCGAACGACACAAGATGCGTCCAGCCGCCGGTAGGCGCGCCGGGATCGCCGGGCCGGGGCGGCGGCCCGAGCCGGAAGGCCGACACGGCCACGACGAGGAACTCCGCGACGGCCACGGTCGCCGCCACGGCGAACGCGCGGCCGCGCCGGTGCGTGAGGCCGCGGCCAGCCAGCCGCGGCAGCGTCCGCGCGGCTCCGCCCGCCCGCCGTCCGAGCCACCACCACGCGAGCGTGAGGAACCCGCCGAGCGCGGCCGAGCCCGCGGCGAAGAACAGGCCGACGGCCGTCGCGGCGTCCGCGCCCCGGCCCGCCAGGCCGCAGCAGGCCGCGACGACCAGCGACGCCGCGGCCAGGATGAGCGGCATGAAGCCCGCGCGACGCACCGTCGCCCCGCCGGTGTCGTCGCGGCCGGCCAGGAGCGCCGCCGGCGGCAGCCGCGCGGCCCGCCGCGCGGCCCAGGCGAGGGCCGCCAGCGAGGCCAGCGCCGCGGCCGCCGCGCCGGGCCAGATCTCGGACGCCGCCGGCCAGCGGGCGAACGCCGCCGCCGCCCCCGGATCCACGGCGGCGTCCCACGATCGCGCGAGTCCGGCCATGAGCCCGCGGGCCCACGTCGGCCCCAGGGCGGTGCCGATGACCACGCCGCCGGCCGTCGCCGCCCCGCCCACCGCGAGCAGGAGCCGCGCGATCCGCGCGGGGGGCCAACCCACGGCCGCGAGGATGCCCACGTCGCGCCGCCGCGCGGAGACGAGCAACTGGAAGAGGAGCCCCTGGAGCAGCAGCCCGGCAACCACCACGAAGCTCGAGAGCGCGAGGAACAGCCCGCCGAAGGGCGTGGCACCGCGGGCGGCCGCCAGCGCCTCGGCCCGCATCGGCACGACGCGGACGCCGACGGCCGCGGGATCGATCGCGGCGGCGAGGCGGTCCGCGAGCGTGTCGCGGTCGCCGGCCACCGCGGGCGCGAACCAGGCGGTCGTCGCCCCGAACCGGCCGGCCGCGAGGCGGCGGGCCGAGCCCAGCGACACGAACGCCTTCGGCGTCGCCCGGTGCTCGTCCCAGTAACGCTCGTCCTCGTCGTGCGGCGGTGTCGCGCGGATCCGCGACGGGTCGAAGGGGAAGGGGGGATCCCAGTCGGCGATCGAGGCCTCGTCGGTGACGCCCTCCACCTCGGGCACAACCTCCCGCTCGACCGCCATCCCGCGCATCGCGGCGATGCCGGACACCCGAAAGCCGGCCGTCGCCTCGTCGACCTTGCCGTGCAGCGTCTCCGGAAGGAAATACCGCACCTCGAGCCGGTCGCCGACCGCCACCGGACGGCCCTGGGCCGCGAGGTCGTCGGCCATCCAGCGGTCGATCACGATCTCATCGTCGGCGGGCACGGCGAGCGGGCGGCCGTCGTCGTCCACGAGGTCGCCGACGGCCAGCGTCGTCGTGTCGATGCCGAGCACCGTGGAGTAGGGGATTTCGACCGGTCGACCCGCCGCGTCCGGGGCGGCGCCGGCTTCCAGCCGCGGCGTCAGCGCGGTCGCGAGGAACGCCAGCGTCGAGGCGCCGCCGAGCGGCCCGAGCACCTCGGCGGCCGCGCGATCGACCTCCGGCGGGAGGATGAGCCGGCGGCTCGTGAGCCGCAGGGCGGCGCCGTCGGCCACGGGCTCCAATGCGAGGCCCAGGTCGGCGAGTCGCAAGCGAAGCCCCTCCCGGAGCCAGTCGGCCGCCTCGGGGCCCGCGGACGACCCTTCAAACCAGTCCCTCGGCGACAGGATTCCGTGCGCGAACACGCGCTCGGACAGCCTCGCCGCCCAGGTGGCTGCCCCGTCTTCCCCGCAGCCTGCGGCGAAGATGCAGTTGGCCACGCCGCGGCGCCGCCCGAGCGCCCAGGCGTCTTCGAGCCTCGCGACGACGAGCGGCCGCGTGACCGCGGCGGGAGCGACCGCGAACCGGCCGAGCCCCGCGTCCGGCAGCGCGGCGGCGACCCGCATCCGCCGGCCCTCGGCCGGGCCGCCGCGCCGGCCGAGCGGGCTGTCGGCGGGCACGGCCGACCGGGGCGGTAATCGCACGATGACCTCGGCACCTGGAGCCGTGCCGAGCGCCGCGGCGAGCGGGGCGTTGACGAAGACCTCGCCGGGGTCGGGCGCGGCCGCACCCGCGAAGCCGAGCGCCGCCGGATCGTCGCAGGCCAGGAGCGTGGCCCGCACCGAGCCACCGGCGGGAGCGTCGACGATCGCCTCGGCCACGATCGCCGGCACGACGGCGCCCGCGACGCCGTCGAGCGCTGCGGCGAGTTCCGCAGCCACGTCCGCGCGGACGAAGTCGTCGGCCACGACGGCAGCCTCGATGCCCCCGAGCCGCTCCAGCGCCAGGTCGCGCAGCCCGCGGCGCAAGGCGGAGCCCACGCCCAGCGCCCCGGTGATCGTGGCCGACACGACCGCCGCGGCGGCGGCGAGTGCCGCGACCTGCGGCCACCAGGCCCGCACGAGCACCGCGGCGAGCGCCGGGAGCGATCCCCGCGGCCCGCCGGAGCGAGCGTCCCGGCCCCGGGGCGTCATGGCTCGAGCCGCCCGTCGACGAGCCTGCGGACGGCGCCGACCCGCGCGGCGAGCGGCTCGGAGTGCGTCGCGACCACGAGCATGCCCCCGGTCTCGTCGACGAGGTCCACGAGCAGGTCGGCGACCGTCGCGGCCGTCCGCGCGTCGAGCTGGCCGGTCGGCTCGTCGGCGAGCACGAGCCGCGGCGCGAGCACCAGCGCCCGGGCCACCGCCACCCGCTGCCGCTCGCCGCCGGAGAGCTCCGCGGGCAGGTGGCCGGAACGGCCGGCAAGCCCCACACGGTCGAGCAGCCGCGCGGCGCGGGCCGCGAGATCGTGCCCCACGGGGCCGGCCGCCAGCGCGGGCAGGATCACGTTGTCGAGGGCCGTGCACCCGGCGAGAAGGTGATGCTCCTGGAACACGAATCCGATCCGCTCGTTGCGGAAGGCCGCCCGCCCGGCGGCGTCGAGCGCGTAGGGATCGACGCCGTCGAGCCGCACGCTGCCGGCCGTCGGCGGCTCGAGCCCGCCGAGGATCGCCAGGAGCGTGCTCTTGCCCGACCCGCTCGGCCCCATGATCGCCAGCCGATCGCCCGGCGCCAGCGTCAGCGAGACCTCGTCCAGCACCGCCAGCGGACCGTCGGCCGCGGCGAAGGTCTTCCGGACTCCCTCGACTTCGAGCACGGCTGCCTCCCGGGAGCGGACGGCCCTCAGTCCGCGCGACGATACCGGGAGAACCGGGCCACCAGGTCGTCCGGGATCGGCACCGGCTCCGGCTTGAGGCCCGGCCGCAGCTGGCACCGCACCGCGACGACGCGGCCGCGGGCCACGGGCAGACCGGCGAGGGAGAACTGGAACCCGTAGGTGATGCTCGCGCGGCCGACGGCGTCGACCGTCACGGCGATGTCGACCTCGTCGCCAAACCGCACGGCGGAAGCGTAGTCGCAGGAGACGGAGACCCGCGGCCAGCTGACGTCGACCTCAGCGCCGTCGGGCGCCGCCTGACGCTCGAAGATCCGCGTGCCGATGCTCCGCAGCAGTTCGTGCTCCGCCGACTCCATCCAGAGGAAGAAGGCGGAGAAGTGGACGATGCCGGCGGCATCGGTGTCACGGAACTCGACCCGCCGCCGGGTCGTGAACGCGGCGGACGAGGAATCTCCAGGACGCACCGTCCCGTCGGCCGTCGGCATGATCGCGCCCGACTCCCTCTGTCCGGCAGGCGGCGGCGATCGGCCGCCGACAGCCGGCCGGCTCACTCGCCCACGTAGGGCAGGAGCGCCATGAAACGGGCCCGCTTGATGGCCGCGGTGACGGCATGCTGGCTGGCGGCCGTGCAGCCGCTCTTCCGCCGGCCGATGATCTTCGCCTGGCGGTTGACGAGCTTGCCCAGCAGTTCGAGGTCCTTGTAGTCGACGTACAACGGCCTCGGCCGCGCCCCGTCGATGAAGATCGGGTCACGCCGCTTGACCTTCGCCCGCGGCTTCGCCTTCTTGCGTGCCGTCTTCGCGAACTTCGCCCTGGGTCCACCGAAAGCCATCGTCTCTCCCTCGCCCCTCGGGCGCGTCGTGCCTGATGTAAAGAAATCGTCTCGCTGGAATCCGAATCCTCGAGCGTACCACAAGCACGCGGGAGCCGAGTCGCCCCGGCTCCCGCGCGATGCGATTGAGCGAGTGATGCCCGGAGACTAGTAGCGATCGCCGCCGTAGCCGCGACCGCCACCACCACCACCACCGCCGCCACCGTAGCCGCGGCCACCGCCGCCGCCGCCGCCACCGTAGCCGCCACCACCGCCGCCGCCGTAGCCACGGCCGCCACCGCCGCCACCGCCGCCCGGACGGGGCGTGCGCTCGCGAGCCTCGTTGACCGTCAGCGGACGGCCGTTGATCTCCTGACCATTGAGAGCCGTGATCGCGGCCTGCAGGCCGTCGTCAGTCTCCATCTCAACGAAACCAAACCCGCGCGACCGACCGGTCTCACGATCGGAGATCACCTCGGCGGAACGCACGGCGCCGTGCGGGGCGAACATCGCCTCGAGATCGGCTGACGTGGTGGACCAGGGGAGGTTCCCCACGTAAATCTTCCGGGACATAGGACATCAACCTCTGGGATTCTCGGGAACTGGACCTGAACCTCTCGACACGGACGACCTTCGCCGAAGCACAAACCGCAGTTCCCGAACGGAAAAGGTGCGGACGAGAGTCTGTCGAACTGCGAGAATCTAGCATCTTCAGGCAATCCCCACAACACCGGGGGGCGGTCGGCCGGCCCCGGCGGCGGGCCGCAGCGGGCGGGACTGACGTTTTCCACAGCCCCTCCGC
>JBIIUP010000247.1:0-4147 GCA_044339885.1 Pirellulales bacterium
GAGATCCCCGGCAGCCTCGAGCGGTTCCTTCCCCGTCGGCGTCGTGAACTGGGGTTGACCCTCCGCGGCCCCGGGTCGAACCTCGCCCCGCCGAACCCTTTCCCCGTCCCCGGATTCCCCCTCCATGCCCCGGACGCCCGCCCCCGGCGAGCCCCCGCCCGTCGGCCTCGACGACGCCGCCGACGGCCTCCGCGAACGACGCCTCCGATTGCGTCGCACCTGGGCTGCGCTGCTGCCCCCCGGCTCGCGGGTGGCACTTGCCATCTATCCCGATCACTGCAACGTGGGTGACGCCGCGATCTGGTGGGGAACGCGGTCGCTCCTGGAGTCGCTCGGCGTGACGGTCGCGTACGGCTGCGACCCCTGGAGCTACGCCCCTGGACGGCTCGCGCGAGCCGTCCCCACCGGCCCGATCCTCCTGCTCGGCGGCGGCAACCTCGGCGACGTGTACGAGGTTGAGCAGGGACTGCGGACCCGGATCCTCCGCGACTTCCCCGGCCGTCCGGTCGTCCAACTGCCGCAAAGCGTCTGGTTCCGCTCCCCCGACACCCGCGACGTCATGGCCGCGCAGCTCGCCGCGCACGGCGACACCACTCTGCTGCTCCGCGACGAGCCGAGCCTCGCGTTCGCCCGCGCGCACTTTCCCGCGCGGTCGATCCTCTGCCCCGACGCGGCCCTGGCCCTCGATCTCACGGGGGTGGTCCGCCGGACCGACGTGCCGGTCGTCGCCCTCTGGCGGCGCGACATCGAGCTCGACCTGCCGCTGCCGTTACTGCCGCCCGGATCGATCGCGGCCGACTGGCACAACGACCTCGACTGCCTGCCGCCGTGGTCGTGGCGCAGCCGCGCCTTCCGCAGGGCCGTCGGCGGGCCGCCGCCGGAGGACCGCCCCCGCCCGGCGGCGCGGCGGACGGCCTGGCGATTCGCACCGGCCCTGTGGGACGCCCTGGCTCGGGAGCGGACGCTCCGGGGCTGCAGCCTGCTGGCCCGCGGCCGCGTCGTGATTACCAATCGGCTCCATGCCCACCTGCTCTGCACGCTCCTCGGCATCCCGCACGTCGTCTGCGACACCGTCAACGGAAAGCTCTTCGCCTACCGCGACACCTGGGGCACGGACGCGTCGCTGGTGCGGTTTGCCTCGACCCCCGCCGAGGCCGCGGCACTCGCCACCGAGCTGACGGCCGACGGTCGGATGGCCGCCTGACCCGGCGTAGCGCAGGCGGCATCGAGTGAGCGCAGGCCTGGAAGGCCGGAGCAAACGTCCGGGCGAGACGGCACGGGTAACCCCGGCCCCGCGACGCCAGCGGATCATGGGGGCGCCGTATCAGCCCTCCACGGACTCACCGCCCGCAGGCCGGCCGTATTCGCCCGGATTCTCGTGCGGAAACGGGACGTCGGGCACCGGCCTGCCGAGGAAGCGGCACAGCGGCCCCCACCCGTCGCCGGCCTCCCAGTCGACGACGAGCAGCGCGTCCGGGCGATCGCGGAACCAGCGGTTCACCTCCGCGTTGTGCTGCTGGTAGCGGTCGAGGAGCATCGCGTCGGTCACGTCGGGGAAGGGGAGGCCGTAAAGGATCCGCCGCCGTTGGATCACCTCGTCCGTCTGCGGGGGCAGGCGGGGAAGCATCGACAGGTAGCTGCGCAGCCAGCGGTCGGGCGACCGCGTGGTGAGGATGAATCGACTCCCGGGAAAGGCGGCGTCGAACTGGCGGAAGGGCAGGATCCACGGCCAGTCGGTGAAGGCGTCGAATTCCGCCGCGACCGCGAGCAGCCGCGACAGGTCGGCCGTGGCCGGGTCTCCGGCCCCGAGGTCGCTCACGAGATCGAGCCGTTGCCCGTGGTGCCGGTAGCCGAGGATCTCCAGGCAGCGGCCGAGCGTCGTGACGCCGGTCTTGGCCCACCCGACTCCGAAGACCTTGGCATGCATGTCGAATCGGCCGGTCGGGGCGGTCCGGGCACTCCCGCCGCCGTCGCGGGTGCGGGGACGTGCCGGGCGGAAGACGACCGCCGGCGGGCTTCACCGCAGGCCGGCGTCGGCAGGGGAATTGATCTCCGGAAAAAACCTCTCCATCAGCGGGCCGCAGTGCCGCGCCACCTGGTTCCGCAGGTGGGATGCCGGGATCTCCTGGAGGACGCGACGCTTGTGCGGATTGCGGAATTCCTCGATGCCGCGGAGGTCGACCGCCGCTGCATCGAGCCCGGCGAAGGCAGCGATCTCCGGGCCGCGCCGGGCGATGTCGTCCGTGCGGACGACGAGCAACCGATTCGCCGGCACCGTCGCGACCGCCTTCGACAGGTGGGCCGTCCAGTATGCGAAATAGCCCGCGAGCGTGAACAGTCCGCACTCCTCGAGGACGCGCTCCGCCGGGGGGTGCGGCTGGCCGCCCCGCCCGAATCGATGGGCCGCGAAGGCCTGCCAGGCGGCCGTGGGCGCGGCCCCCAGGTAGTGGTTCAGGATCGAGTCGAGCCAGGAGTAGCAGTCGCGGATCGTGAGCACGAACCGAGCGTCCGGGGCGAGCCGCACGAGCGAGTCGACCAGGAAGATGTTGACGTTCGAGACGTCGACGACGAGCCCGAGCCGATCGTCGCGTTCGCGGACGAGCGCGTCGATCGCCTGCCAGCCGCACCGGCCGGAGGCATGGTCGAGCACCGTGCGGATGAGCGGCTCCGTCTCCGGCTCGTGGGCGGCCGCGACCCCGGGGAACAGGCTGGCCAGCGCGTGGGTGCCGCTCTTTCCCGGACCGATCCCGTAGAGCCGCCGGCGGGGCGTCAGCGGCTCCGCGGCGACGGCGGCCGCCGCGGCGACCTCCGCGGAATCGAAGCCGATTCTCACGCGATCGCCCCCCGCGACTCGTTGCGGGGCCCCGAAGCCGTCAGTGGGCAACACAGGATTCGAACCTGTGACCTCTACGGTGTGAAAACCGCCTGGCTATTGAGCGAAAACGCGATTCCTGTCGTGAATCAAGCCTCGTTCATCATGGCCGCGGGCGCGTGTTTGTTGCAAGTGTTGCAGCCAACAACCCTGCAAACGGCGAAGATTTTCTGCCGTGCGGAGCCGCCTACCGCTTCGCCGGCTGCCCCTTCGCGGCTGCCTTGCGTTCCTTCTCGCTGGCCCGCCATTCCCACGGCGGCACGGGTGTCCTACCGCCAGTTGCGGAACGGCTCGTAGATGCGCACGGAGACAAGGAGTTCGCTCGCGCTGAAGGCAGAGGTGACGCTGCCAAAAATAAGGTCCGGCCCGCTGGTCTTGGGAAAGTCCGCCCGAATCATCGTCGAGCTAGGGGTCATCGCGAAGAATCGATAGCCGGTGTCGAACGTGACGCGGTCGTTCAACCGGTACGTGATGCCCGTTCCGACCTGCCACGCAAACGTGTTCACGGTGCTTGAACCGGCGTAGATAGCATCAGGATCAGGTATGCCCAGAAGCGGCCCTTGGAACGCGTACTGATATCCGCCGACACCGAACCCACCGCCGCCGTACACCCCCAAGCGATCGGTAAAGAAATAGTCCCGCCAGAAATTGACCATCGCGGACCAGCCGTTCGTGGCGGTCGTCGTGAGCGGAGATTCGGGAATATTGGGCTGGCCATCATTATAAGTCGAAAAAAACTTTGTCTGACCGCTCATTGGCCCTCTGGCTCGCCCTTCGACCTCCATGCGGAGGAGGCCTGACGGTCTGTCGATAGCCATACCGATCGCGCCGCCTCCGGTGAACATGGCTTCGCTGAATGACCCACCGCCTTGATTAACATAACCGCCCGGGCCGTTAGCCCAGGGGGTGCTTCCGCCTGCGTTGATCGTGCCGAACGACGCACCAACGATGCCAGTGACGTAGGGGCGAATCCACGGGGCGTAGCCGCTGGAATCGACCGGAACGATCGGCGTCGTGTCCGCGTCGAACGTGTTTGCCGACTCATCCCGCACGGAGTCCATGCCGGAGAAACTGGACAGGTCGATCGGCGTGCCCAACTCATCAGCACCCGCAGCGTTGCAGACGGTCGCCATGATGGCGACGAGAGCGCAGAGCGAAATCCGCATGACAATCCCCCTGGCTGCGAGCCCTTCAGACCTGAGGGGATGATCGTCTGGGAAGGCCCTATCGGCGCACCAGCCCTGCCGTGGGCGGCATGGGTTACCGAATCGGCAC
>JBIIUP010000142.1:0-8032 GCA_044339885.1 Pirellulales bacterium
CGAGAAGGCCGCGGCGGGCTTCGATCCCGCCGCGCTGGCCCGGCTCTTCGAAGACCAGATGCACGTCTACCGGGCCTACTGGAGCGACGACCCGCGGTTCGACACGTCGCAGTGCACTGCCGCCGTGCCCGACCTGCCGTCTCCGGAGCTCGACGACGAGACGATCCGCCGGCTCTGCCGGTTCGCCATCGCCAACCGCTTCCGCTGGCCGCCGCCGGGCCGCCCGCCGCGGACCGCCGGCGGGCGCGGGCTGCTGGAACGGCGGATGGGCGTCCCGTCCTGGGAGTCTCCGCAGGCCGGGGCCGTGATCGGGCTCTCGGCCGCGGGCTGCGGCGGCGGCCAGTGGACGCTCCGCTGCGAAGCCGGCCGTCCGGCGGCGGTTCACGTCGGCCTGCCTTCGGTCACCGCGCCCATCGTGTACGGCTCCGGTGCGGCCGTCGAGCGGCTGCTCGGCGGCGCCGAGTCGGTCACCTCCCTTCTGGCCCGGGGCGGCCTGGTGATCGAGGCGGTCGACGCTCCCGGCCGTCGGCTGGCGGGCGACGTGCTGGCGGCCCTCGGCTCGCCGTCCCCGGTCACCGGTGGGGCGGGATCGGCCGCAGGGCGGCCGCTACCGCTGGCGGCCGCCGCCCGCTAGAGCGCATCGCGCCTCATACGGCTCCCACTTGATCCTTGCGCTCATGAGAGCCCGAATCATCGATTGCGCGAGGGGTTGCCCGTGCCGGCGAGCCGGCGTTGCTGGCCGAGCGAAACCAGGATGGTGAAGCGAGGACAGCACCGAGTGAGCGCAGGGCAGGATGCCCGGAGTGAACGTCCGAGCGAGACGGCACGGGCAACCCCGGCCCACAGCGACGAGACTTTTGCCGCCCCCGAGCCGACGCTCCACGGAGGCGGGATGCGGTCTAGACCCGCCCGGCCCGCGGGTCAGCTGCAGGCCCGCCTCAGGTAGTCGTGGAAGCACCAGATCCGTTCCTCGCGGGTGCCGATGCACCCGCGGAACGGCGTCGCCGCGATGCCCCGCTGCTGGCCGCGGAACACGGTGGCATCCTCCCGCTGGATCGCCGAGTTGGCCCGCACGCCGTGCCGCGCGGTGAGCCTCGCGATCAGGCGGGCGAAGGGATTCCGCCGCGTGCCTTCGAGGCTGAACATCCAGGCCAGCGTGCGGGAGGCCTCGGGCTTCACCGGCAGGTAGACCTGGCAGTACATGAACAGGTCGGTGAACGTGAAGACGAGGTTGGGGAACACGTGGTGGTGCACGTACTGGGCGGTGGTCGTGCCGCCACCGAGCCAGCCCACCACCTGCCTCTGCTTGCGGGCCGGCTCGCTCTCAACGCCGAGGTCGAAGACGAGCGTCGTCGACCGGTCCTCGAGCCAGTGCCGCTGCGCCTCCTCGGGGATCAGCCCGAAGCCGCCGAGCGTCGTGGGGTGGACGAGCGGGAGATGGTAGGTCTCCACGGTGTTCTCGACCGGAATCTTCCAGTTGCAGTCGAAGTCGGCGGCGTACCGCCAGTTGCAGCGATACGGGGCCGCGAAGCCGGTCGCGACGCGGTCGAACCACTCCCCGAGCCAGGTCCTGAGGTCGACGCCCTCCGCGGCCAGCCGCACGAAGACCAGTTCGCCGCAGGTCTCCACCGGGAAGGTCACCAGCGCCGCGTTGTCCCGATCGAAGGGCTTGAAGCAGCCCCCGTCGGGAACCTTGTCGACCTTGCCGCAGGAGCGGTATTCCCAGCCGTGGTACTGGCAGACGAGCTTCGGCGCGTTGCCCCGCGCGGCCTCGGTGAGCATGGAGTGCCGGTGCGAGCAGACGTTCAGGTAGGCGTGCAACCGGCCCGCATCCCGCCGGAGGAGCACCGGCCGGCCGCAGAGGTCGAGCGTGATGAAGTCGCCGTCCCGCGGGAGATCGCCCGTGAGCGCCACCGGATGCCAGGCGGACAGGAAGAGGCGGTTGACCTCGACCTCCTGCACCTCGGGCGCAAGGTAGTCGGCCGGTTGGAGGACGTATTCGAGCCGTTCCTTGTGCACGAACATCGTGAGGCGACGGTAATTCCCGCCTCGGACCGGGTCAAACGCGTCCGCGTCGACTCGGCCAACTCGGTCGCCGCAGAGCCCCCAGATTGCCGAACCCGAAAAGCCTGCAGGATCGGCACGACTGGACCCGATGGTGAAGTCGGTGCGTCATGCCGTCGTGCAGCCGAATTCTGCGCCGACTCCGCCGCGTTGCCATCGCGGCCTGTGGACTGGCGTGCCTGGAGGCCGGCGCGGCCCCGCTGCCGGCCGCGGATGACCCGGTCGAGTCCGCCATCGTGGAGCTGCCGCTGGCGGCCACCGACGGCGACATGGCCGAAGTGGACGACGGCAACGCCCCGGACCGCGAGCAGGAGATCAGGCGCGAGGAGGAAATTCGGGAAGAGGAGATCCAGGCCCTCGTCGACGCGGCGGTCGCCGCCCGGCTCGGCGGCATTCCCCGGCCCCGGTACATCCCGGCCACCGACCTGGCGCCGCCCAAGGGTCTCCTCCTCTACAAGGCCGCCCCCCGGGCGTTCCCCTTCGCGGTCAGCCTGGGTGGCTTCCTGCAGCTGCGGTGGCTGGAGTTCATCCGCACCGCCGACAGCTGGACCTATTCGACCGGCGAACCGCGGCCGATCAACAACATCAACATCTTCACGCTCAACCGGTTCCTGATCTCGCTCTCGGGACACGTCGTCGACGAGCGGCTCGTCTATTCCTTCGCCTTCTTCGGCACGGGCAACACCGGGGTGCGGGCCGGCGTCGTGCCCATCGGCATGGCGGGCTGGAAGTTCGACGACGCGGCCACCGTGGGCATCGGCGTGACGCAGGTGCCGGGCTCGCGCGAGTGGATCAACGCATCCCCCTGGACCATCGGCGTCGACCGCAGCATGGCCAACACCTTCTTCCGTCCCGGCTTCAGCCCGGGCGCGGCCGCGGTCGGCAAGCTCCTCGACGGCAAGCTCTTCTACGAGGCCGGGGCCTGGAACGCCATCGACGGCGGCTCGTCGGGGGTCTTCCGCCGCGGGGTGTCGATGGCCTGGGCGGGCAACACCTGGTGGGAACCATGGGCGCCGTTCGGCATCGGCTACGGCGACATGGAGCACCACGACGAGGCGGCCATCCGCCTGGGCACCAGCGGCGTCTACGCCAAGACCTACGCCCTGGGGTTCCTCGGCCAGAACCCGGAAGACACGATCGTGCGGCTCTCGGACGGCACGCCTCTGGTGCTCCCCGAGGCGCTCGGGCCCGGCTCCCAGGTCGACCGCTACCGCTACCAGCTCGCCACGGTCGATGCCGGCTGGAAGTACGCCGGCTGGGCCGCCAACGTCGAGTACTACTTCCGCACGCTCGACGACTTCACCGGCACCGGCACCTTCCTGCGGTCGAGCATGCTCGACCACGGGGGCCTGGGCTACCTCTCCTGGTGCTACGTGCCGAGGACGTTCGAGATCTACGGGCGTTCGAGCGTCGTCACGGGCCCGTACGGCACCGGCCAGGAATACGGCATGGGCTTCAACTGGTACGTCAACCGGTCGCGGCAGGGCCGCTTCACCCTCGAGGCCCTCAACATGGTCCACAACCCCGCACAGAACGTGCTTTACCCATACCGCGCCGGCTACTCGGGCACGGCCATCCAGACCCAGTTCATGTGTGCCTTCTGAGCGGACCGGCGCCACAAAAGATCCGATACCAACAAGGTCCGCGGCCGGCCACGGCCGGTGGACGCCGATGCCATCCGTCCGGATGGCCACTCCCCGGAGCAGTTCACATGACACGCTCGAGACATCGCCAGGCCCGTCAGAGGCTCGCCGCCGGCGCGGCGGCCTTCGTGTCCGGCCGGCTGCCGCTGGCCTTCGAGCCGCTGGAGTCCCGGAGCCTGCTCGCCGCGTGCTGCGGCGTGCCGCCCGACGGGGGAGTGCCCGATGCCGTGGTCGCCGAGTTGGACGTCCCGGTCGCGATGCCGGAGTACGTCGTGGGCTTCGCCGTGAACGGGGCGATCGATCCGCCCGTCGCCGTCGCCTGGGATGCGATCGATCCCCTCGTCGACCCGTTCGGAACCGTGAGCCTCGCCGTGGCCGGGGGCGTGCCCGGAGATGACCTCGAATCCGCCGCGCTCTGGCAGTTGGCCGACGAGCCGATGCTCGATGTCCAGCTGCTCGATGAGCCGGCGGCGGTTGCCGCCACGTTCGAGGGCCGCGGCGACCCAGGAGCCTTCGATCTCCTGGGGTCGACGGTCGACTCGGCCGTCACGGTCATCGGTCCCGTTCCGGCCGGCCCGGAGCCCGCCACCGCTCCGGCCTCCTCCCGGCAGGTCACGCAGCCGCCGGAAACGTTCCGCCTCCCGGTCGGCATGGCGGCGGCGTTCGGCTTCGGCGTGCCCGGGACGGAAGCGACGTCCTTCACGCCCGTCGGCGGCAGGCGGCGCGGCCGCTGAACGTCCCGGTTGGCCGCGGTTTTCTGGCCCCGATGCCGGCACCGGCCCCGGGATCCGGGGCGTTTCCAGCGGCCCGGAGGCTGCTACACTTCGGGGTTTCCTTTTCACCCTCTTCCACGCAGGACCGCCCGCCCCGTGCCCAGCACTCCAGCCGTCACCAAGGCGCAGCAGAAGGCGATCCAGAAGGCCGACACGCTCATCGAGGCCCTGGGCTGGATTCGCCGGTTCCGCGACACGACCACCGTCATCAAGCTCGGCGGCAGCGTGGTCGAGCATCCCGACTCGCTCCGCCACCTGCTGCTCGACATCGTCTTCCTGTCGACGCTCGGCATGCGGATCGTGGTCGTCCACGGGGGCGGCAAGGCGATCAGCCGGGCGATGGACGAGGCCGGCATCAAGCCCACGTGGGTGCAGGGCCGGCGGTACACCGACGACGCCACGCTCGCCATCGTCGAGCGTGTGCTCGCCACGGAGCTCAATCACGACCTGGCGGCCAAGCTCGAGGAGTACGGCGGCCGGGCGATGTCGCTCAATTTCCTCTCTACGAACGTCCTCTTCGGCGAGCGGCTCACGCTACCCGGTCCAGACGGCTCGACCGTCGACCTGGGGCACGTGGGCGAGGTCACGCGGGTCGACCGGCTGACGATCGACAACCTCACCTACGCCGGCCAGGTGCCGGTGATCCCTTCGATGGCCCTCGGTCCCGACGGCGGCAAGCTCAACGTCAACGCCGACACGGCGGCCACGGCGGTCGCGGCCGCGATCGGTGCCGAGAAGCTCGTGATCCTCTCGGACATCCCCGGCGTGCTCCGCGACGTCGCCGATCCCGAGAGCCTGATCCCGCACCTCACCGCCACGGAGGCCCGGGCCCTGATCGCCGACGGCACGATCGCCGCCGGTATGATTCCCAAGATCGAGGGCTGCCTGGCCACGCTCGAACGGGGCGTGAAGAAGATCCACGTGATCGACGGCCGCCTGCGGCACTCGCTGCTGCTGGAGATCTACACCACCAGCGGCGTCGGCACGGAACTGGTGCGGGACACACCCCTGGCACCGACCCAGGCCCGGGCCGCCGCGGCCGCGCCCCGTTGACCACCGCTCCGGAGGAATGCCCATCATGGCCACGACCGATTCCAGCCCCGTGGCGGCCGGCGCGAAGACCCGGGCCGTCATCGACGTCTTCGATCGCTACGTCGTCCCCAACTACAGGCGTTTTCCGGTCTGCCTCGTGAAGGGGGTGGGCTCCAGGGTCTGGGACGCCGAGGGCGTCGAGTACCTCGACCTGTTCCCCGGCTGGGGATGCAACCTGCTGGGACACTGCCCGGAACCGGTGGTGGCCGCCGTGCAGGAGCAGGCGGCCACGCTCATCCACGTGCCCAACACCTGGTACACCGAGTCGCAGGGCGAGTGGGCGCGGCTGCTCTCCGAACGGTCGTTCGGCGGCCAGGCCTTCTTCTGCAACTCGGGCACCGAGGCCAACGAGGCCGCGATCAAGCTCGTCCGGCTGCGGACCGAGGGCAAGCGGTACAAGATCGTCACGTTCCGGGGCGGCTTCCACGGCCGCACCATGGGGAGCGTCACGGCCACGGCCCAGCCGAAGTACCACGAGGGGCTCGGCCCGATGCTGGCCGGCTTCCAGTACGCCCCCCACGGTGACCTCGACGCCGTGGAGCGGCTCATCGACGACCAGACCGGCGGCATCCTCGTCGAGCCGATCCTCGGCGAGGGGGGCGTCGTGCCCGCCCCCGCGGGGTTCCTCGAGGGCCTGCGGCGGATCGCCGACGAACGCGACCTGCTGCTGGTCTTCGACGAGGTCCAGTGCGGCTGCGGCCGGACCGGCAAGTGGTTCGGCTACCAGCACTCCGGCGTGACGCCCGACGTGATGACACTCGCCAAGAGCCTGTGCGCGGGCATCGCCGGCGGGGCGATGCTCACCACCGTCGAGCTCGCCCGGTATCTGCGGCCCGGCATGCACGCCTCCACCTTCGGCGGCAATCCGATCGCGGCCGCGGCCGGCATCGCCGCCATCCGCATGATCGAGGAGGAGCGGCTCCTCGACCACGTCGAGAAGACGGCGGCCGTGTTCCGCCAGCGGCTCCTGGCCCTCCAGGAGGCCTGCGACGTCGTCCGCGACGTCCGCGTGATCGGGATGATGATCGGCGTCGAGCTGTCCATCGACGGGGCGGCCGTCGTGCAGGCCTGCCTCGACCGCAGGCTGCTCGTGAACGCCACCCAGGGCCGCGTGATCCGCCTGTTGCCGGCGATGACGCTCTCGGAGGCCGAGGTGCACGACGGCTGCGACCGGCTGGCCGAGGCGATCGTCGAGGTCGCCGGCCGGTCGTCGTGAGGAGGGCTGCCATGGGCACGTCGAGCCTCAGGCACGTCGTCGTTCCGGAGGACCTCTCCGCGGCCGACATCGAGGCCGTGTTCGCGATCTCGCACGACCTTCAGGCGAAGTTCGAGGCGGGCCGTCGCGATCCGCTCCTGCCCGGCCGCGTGCTGGCGCTGGTGTTCGAGAAGCCGAGCCTGCGGACGAGGGTGAGCTTCGAGGCGGCGATGGCCCACCTCGGCGGCACGAGCCTGTTCCTCGGCGCCGACACCGGCTTCGCCTCGTCGCGGGAGAGCAGCGCCGATTTCGGCCGCGTGCTCGGGGAGTACGTCGACGCGATCGTCTGCCGCTCCAACGCCCACGCCACGATCGAGCGGCTCGCGGAGGTGGCGGGGGTGCCCGTGATCAACGGCCTCTCCGACCACGCCCACCCCTGCCAGGCGCTCGCCGACGTCTACACGCTCCGCCAGCGGGTGGGCCGCGTGGCCGGCCTCACGTTCGCGTTCGTGGGGGACGGCAACAACGTCGCCCGCGCGCGCGCGGTCGTCTGCGGCCTGCTCGGCATGCGGTTCGTGCTGGCGGCCCCGCGGCCCTACCAGTTCGACGAGTCGTTCCGCCGCCACCTGAAGACGCTGCTGCCCGATGCGCGGATCGAGGAGACGACCGACCCGGCGGCCGCCGTCGAGGGAGCGGCGGTCGTCTACACCGACGTCTGGACCAGCATGGGGCAGGAGAAGGAGCGGGCGGCACGGCTCGAGGCCTTCCGCCCCTACCAGGTCAACGAGCGGCTCATGGCCCGCTGCCCCGACGCCCTCTTCATGCACTGCCTGCCGGCCCGCCGCGGCGAGGAGGTCACCGACGCGGTGATCGACGGCCCCCAGAGCGTCGTCGTCGAGGAGGCGGCCGCCCGCATGCACGTCCAGAAGGGGCTCCTGGCCTGGCTCCTCGGCGGCGTCTGATCCGGCTCCCGCTCGATCCGCCGGTGGCGCGAGGGCCAGGGTTGCTCGTGCCTTCTCACCCGGACGTTCACCAGGTCGACCATTCCGCCTGCTGGGCAAAGCGGTCCCCGAGAAAACCCCCTCGACGACGGGTCGGGGTTGCCCGTGCCGTCTCGCTCGGACGTTCACTGCGCCCATCCTGGGCTTCGTTCACTCGGAGCTGGCGGCGCTTCGGCATCCCGCCTCCGCTTGCCAGCTACGCCGGCTCGACGGCACGGGCAACCCCTCGGCAACCCCTCGGCAACCCCTCGGCAACCCCTCGGC
>JBIIUP010000143.1:0-8029 GCA_044339885.1 Pirellulales bacterium
CCGTCGCCGAGAACGTGAAGGGGACGCCCGATCAGTACCTCACGGTCGGTGGCAAGCGGACGCAGCTCACCGACGGGAACTGGGTCAAGCTCTCCAAGGGCATCGCCGTCAAGCTCGGCCCGGAGCCAGAGAAGAACAGAACCTGGATGGTGCTCGACCCCAGCGCCCTGCCGGAGTTCGCGAAGCTCCCGGCCAAGAGCCTCGTCGAGCCGACCCCCGACGCCGCGACGATCACGAAGCTCGAGAGCGAGCGGCGGATCGTGGAGGTCAAGAAGGCCTACATGGCCGACTACATGCGGTTCTACGACGTCACGCTCATGAACCCGAAGGTGCTCGTCGGCATGTTCATCGGGGCAATGAGCGTGTTCGTGTTCTGCGCCCTGACGATGAAGGCCGTGGGCCGGGCAGCGAAGGGCATGGTGGAGGAAGTCCGCCGGCAGTTCCGCGAGAAGCCGGGCATCATGGAGGGCACCGACACGCCCGACTACGCCGCGCCGGTGGCCATCAGCACGAAGGCGGCCCAGAGGGAGATGGTGCTGCCGTCGCTTCTGGCCCTCGTGGTGCCGATCGTCGTCGGACTGCTGCTCGGCGTGGGGGGCGTGATGGGCCTGCTCGTGGGCGGCCTCACGACCGGCTTCTGCGTGGCCGTGTTCATGGCCAACGCCGGCGGCGCCTGGGACAACGCCAAGAAGCACATCGAGAGCGGCGTCCACGGCGGCAAGGGGACCGAGGCCCACAAGGCGGCGGTCGTCGGCGACACCGTGGGCGACCCGTTCAAGGACACCAGCGGCCCGAGCCTCAACATCCTCGTGAAGCTCATGAGCATGGTCAGCGTCGTGGTCGCCGGCCTCATCGTGCGGTACTCGCTCGAGGCACTGGGGATTTTTTGATTGACCTGATGCGCCCAACGGGAGCAGGGGCTGCCCGTGCCATCTCGTCCGGACGTTCGCCTGCGCCCTCCGGGCTTCGGCTCACTCCGTGTCCGCTGCGCTTCGGCATCCTGCCTGCGCTTGCTTCCACAGGCCGGCTCGATGGCACGGGTAGCCCCTGCTCCTGCCCGCGGTGAGGGGCAGAGGTCACCTCGTTTGGCAGTGCGGGACGAGGGCGGCGAAGGGGAATAAGAGCCGGCGCGGCGGCTTCTGCCGCCGCGTGTGTCCGAAATGCGTCATTCGGGGAAGGCGCGGGGCTGCCCATCCCCTCGAGCCGGCGTAGACGTCCAGCGCAGGCAGGATGCCGGAGCGCAGACGTCTCCGAGCGAGCGAAGTCCAGGATGGACGCAGCGAGCGTCCGGCGAGAGGGTGTGGGCAGCCCCGAGCCGGTTGAGCGAGTTGACCACGTTCCAGCGAGCTGATTTCCACGCGCAAGCCGCGTGTCGAACGGTCTACACTCGCGTCCATGCAACCCGGTTTTGCGTTCCAACTCGATGCGACTGACGGAGCCGCGCGCGCGGGCGTGCTCACCACACCCCATGGCAGTGTGCCCACGCCGCTGTTCATGCCCGTGGCCACGGCGGCCACGGTGAAGGGGGTCGATATCGGTCGCGTGGCCGAGACCGGGGCGGGGATGATCCTCGCCAACGCCTACCACCTCCACCTGCGGCCCGGCGAAGCGACGGTGGAGCAGGGGGGCGGGCTGGCCCGGTTCATGGGCTGGGGCGGACCCACGCTCACCGACTCCGGCGGCTACCAGGTGTTCAGCCTGGCCCGGCAGGTGAAGGTGACGGAGGAGGGGGCCTTCTTCCGCTCGCACATCGACGGCGCCCCCGTCGCCTTCACGCCCGAGAACTCGATGCGGATCCAGGAGCGGATCGGCGCCGACGTGGCCATGCAGATGGACCACGTCGTGCCGCTGCCGGCGCCGCGGGAGGTGGTCGCCGAGGCGATGCTCCGTTCGCTCCGCTGGGCCGAGCGGTGCCGGGCGGCGCACCGGCGGCAGGACCAGGCCCTGTTCGGCATCGTGCAGGGGGGACTCGATCCCGAACTCCGCCACCAGAGCGCCGAACGGCTCCGCGGGCTCGGCTTTCCGGGCTACGCCGTGGGCGGGCTCTCCGTGGGCGAGGGACCCGAGGCGATGATCACGACGCTCGCCGCGACGACGCCGTACCTGCCGGGAGATCGGCCGCGGTACCTCATGGGGGTCGGCCAGCCGCAGGACATC
This sequence comes from Pirellulales bacterium, assembly GCA_044339885.1. Classification (GTDB taxonomy): domain Bacteria; phylum Planctomycetota; class Planctomycetia; order Pirellulales; family UBA1268; genus QWPN01. The sequence goes on from JBIIUP010000143.1 coordinate 2,158, forward strand.
GTCGCGGCCGTGGGCCTGGGCATCGACATGTTCGACTGCGTGCTGCCCACCCGCTGCGGCCGCAACTCGCTGGTCTACACGTTCGCCGGCCCCGTGCGGCTGCGGAACGCGGCCCATGCCGCGGACCAGCGGCCGCTCGAGGAGGGCTGCCCCTGTCCGGCCTGCCGGCACAGCCGCAGCTATGTCCGCCATCTGTTCATGGCCGGCGAGATGCTCGGGCCGGTGCTGGCGTCGATCCACAACATCACCTTCTACCAGCGGCTCGTGGCCCGGCTGCGGGCCGCCATCGTGGGCGGCCGCTTCGACGCCGTGCGGCGGGAGCTGCTCGGCGGCCTGTCGACGACGGTCGGCGGGCATGACGGCGAGGCGTGACCGACGGGCCGTGCCGCGGCACGCGCACGCCCCGCTCTTGTCCGTGTCGCGCCGGGGCCACTACATTTGCGGCTCTTCCGGCAGCCCGACCGGCCGCCGGATCGGTTTCGCCCCACCCGCGGCCCAGGACCGTTTTCACCCCATGCCCGTCCCGCCGACCGTCGCCGCGGCCGCCTCGCTCGTCCTCCTGGCCCGGGCCGCCGCCCCCGAGCAGCAGCCCGAGTTCGTCCGGACGCTCGTCAACACGCTGCCGCTGGCGCTCATCGTGCTCACGGCCTACCTGCTGCTCTTTCGCCCCGAGCGCGAGAAGCAGCGGCGGCAGCAGGAGCTGCTGGCCGGCCTGAAGAAGAACGACCGCGTCCTGACGGCCGCGGGCATCTACGGCACGGTCGCGAACGTCGACCGCGGCGCCGACCGGGTCACCCTCAAGGTGGACGACACCGCGAAGCTCACCGTCACGCTCGCCAGCATCGCCAAGGTCCTCGGCGACGGCGAGACTTCCCGAACCCAGAGAGAAGAGGCATGAACCTCCCCGGCATTCCAGCATGTCTCCTCGCGCAGGCGCTCGGCGCGGCCGTCGCCACCACCGCGGCCGCAGTCGCGCCGGCAATCCCCTGGTATCGCGAGCCGTGGGCGGTCTGGGGGCTGGCCCTCCTCGCGGTGGCCGTGCCCACGTTCCTGGCCTGGGCGATCGCCAAGCGGCTCCGCGCCGCGGACATGTGGGGCCGGCTGGCCGCCGTGCTCGTCGCGGCGACCGTCGGCGGGCTGATCAACTGGCTGGGCTGGCCGCCGCGGCTGGGCATCGATCTCAAGGGGGGCCTGATCCTCGTCTACGAGGTCGATGCCTCGAAGCAGCCGGCCGTCCAGGAGGACGCTGCCGCCGGCGGTGCCGCCCCCGCAGCCGGGGTCGCGCCGCGGGTGGACATGGACAAGCTCGTGGCGGCGGTGAGCCGGCGCGTCAATCCGGGCGGCCAGAAGGAGGTCACGGTCCGGCGCTACGGCCTCGATCAGATCGAGGTGATCGTGCCCGACGTGGATCAGGCCGAGGTCGACCTCGTCAAGCGGATCGTCTCCAGCGCCGGCGTGCTCGAGTTCAAGATCCTCGCCAACCCCGAGGACCCGCGGCATCGGCAGGTGGTCGAACTCGCCCAGGCCTCCCCCGGGGCGACCGTGCTCCAGGAGGGCAAGCCGGCGGCCCGCTGGATCGAGCTCGACACCGAGAAGATGAATCCCGCCGAGAATCGCGGCCTCGTCACCCGGGCGGCGCCCGACGGCCGCGTCGAGGTGCTCGTGATGCTCGACCGCTTCGACGTGACCGGCGGCGACCTCGGCCGAGTCAGCCCGGGCTTCGACGAGAGCCTGCAGCCGAGCGTGAACTTCACCTTCAACGCCCGCGGGGCGGCCCGCTTCGGGCTGCTCACGGGCCAGAACCTGCCCGACCCGGCCAACCGGCTGGAGAGTCGCCTGGGGATCGTCCTCGACGACGTGCTCCAGTCGGCTCCCGTCATTCGCAGCACCATCTCCTCGAACGGGCAGATCACCGGCAACTTCAAGCAGGCCGACGTGAACTTCCTCGTCGAGGTGCTCAACGCGGGCAGCCTGCCGGCGGCGCTGGTGAGCGAGCCGATCAGCGAGCAGAAGATCAGCCCGCAGCTGGGTGCCGACACGATCAAGTCAGGGACCCGGGCGATGGCGCTGGCGACGATCGTCGTGCTGGCCTTCATGCTGGCCTACTACCGGTTTTCCGGCTTCGTCGCCGACCTGGCGGTGTTGCTCAACATCGTGCTCGTGCTCGCCCTCATGATCTCGATCAAGGCCGCCTTCACGCTCGCCGGCCTCGCGGGGCTCGTGCTCTCCGTGGGCATGGCCGTGGATGCCAACGTGCTCATCTACGAGCGGATGCGGGAGGAGCTCGACCGCGGGGCGGCGGTGCGGATGGCGATCCGCAACGGCTTCTCCCGGGCCTTCTCCACGATCCTCGACTCGAACCTCACGACCGTGCTCACCGGCATCGTGCTCTTCGCCATCGGCACCGACCAGCTCAAGGGCTTCGCGGTCACGCTGATCCTGGGGCTGACGCTCAACCTGTTCACCGCCGTGTTCTGCTCGCGGGTGGTCTTCGATCTGGCTGAGCGGAACGGCTGGATCCGGCGGCTCTCGATGGCCCGGCTGTTCGGGCAGACGAACCTGCGGTTCGTGGCCTGGCTGAAGCCGGCCCTCGCGGTCTCCACCCTTCTCATTCTCACGGGGCTCGCCGCCGCCTGGCAGCGGGGGCAAGGCCTCTACGACATCGACTTCACCGGCGGCACGAGCGTGCAGCTGGCGTTCCAGCCCGGTAAGGGGCTCGACATCGCCGAGGTGCGCAAGGGCGTGGCCGTGCTCCCCGACGCGGCCGTCAGCGCCGTGACCTCGGGCGAGGGGCCGGCCGACCTGCGGTACAAGATCGACACCTCGCTCCGTGACAATGAGAAGGTGGAATCGACGCTCCGCGACGCCTTTTCCGGCCGACTGGCGACCTACTCGATGGGCTTCGGCGAGATCAGCTCGACCGCCGCGAAGCCGCCGGCGGGCGCCGAGGAGAAGCGGCCGACCGGCAACGACCTCACGACGGGCGTGGTCCTCGACTTTCCCGAGAAGATCAGCCGGCCCACGCTCCAGGCGACCATCGAGGAGGCGCTCGCCGCCGAGGGGCACGCGGACACCCCCTTCGTCCTCGAGACCGAGGGGGTGGCGGTGAGCCGCAGCCGGCCCTACCGCAACTGGGCGCTGTCGACCTCGCTCGAGCCGGCCGCCACGCGGAAGGTTCTCGAGCGGGTGGCGGCGAAGTTGTCGGGCACGCCGGTCTACCTGTCGGCGAACACGATCGGCGGCAAGGTCGCGGGCAACACGCAGGTCACGGCCGTCTACGCACTCCTGGCGAGCCTGGCGATGATCGTGCTCTACGTGTGGGTCCGGTTCCAGAACGTGGCCTTCGGGCTGGCGGCGGTGGTGGCCCTGGCCCACGACGTGCTCGTGGCCGTCGCCTGCCTGGCGCTGAGCAAGTTCCTGGCGCCGTACTTCGGCTGGGCGCTCGTCGACGACTTCAAGATCAGCCTCGACGTCGTCGCGGCCCTCCTGACGATCGTGGGCTTCTCGATCAACGACACGATCGTGATCTTCGACCGGATGCGGGAGATCCGCGGCAAGAGCCAGGTCGTGACGGCGGCGATGATCGACCGCGCGGTCAACCAGACCCTCAGCCGCACGATCCTCACGTCCGGGACGGCGTTCCTGGCGACCCTCATCCTCTACGTGTTCGGCGGCCAGGGCATCCATGCCTTCGCGTTCACCATGCTCATCGGGATCATCACCGGCTCCTACAGCACGATCTACATCGCCGCCCCGATCGTGCTCTGGCTCCAGGGGCGCACGCAGGCTGCCGGGCGTGCCGTCGTCCCGGCGTGACGGGGCGGAGCCCGACTCTGACGGCTGGGCGATCGCTGCCGACGGCGGGGAAGATGCCGCGGCTCCGCATGGGGCCGGTTCTGCCGGCGGCGGCACGGCGGGGGCGGGCGGGGGGTGACGAACACCCGGCCCAATCGGCCCCCGGCGCGACGCTGGAGGGCATTGTTGCCGAGAGGCCCGATGCGGGCCGCCTCGGAGCCGCCGCATGTTCCGCCTCGCAGCCACGATCCGCCTCGTTCTCGGCCTCGCGATGGTGGCCGGTGGGGCGACGCTCGCTGCGCCCCTGGCGCACCGCCTGATCCTGGCCGTTCAGAAGCCCCCGGTCGTCGAGGTCCCGATGCTGCCCGAGGCGGCCGCCCCCGCGGCCGCGACGCCGCCGGCCATGGCCGAGGCGTTGGCCGGACCCGTCTGGGATGCTCCCCCGGCCTCCGATCCGGCGGTGCCCGGCATCCCCGAGACCGGGTTCGCCGACGGTCCCCAGCCCGTCGGCCCGCCGGCCTTGGCACTCCAGATGGACTATCAACCGCCGCCGCCTCCGGCGCCCTTGCCGCCGACGCCTGGGGAGTTCACGGCTCCGGGCCCCGGCATGAACGGTGCCTATCGTTCCGCGCTTGCCGTGCCTCCTCCCCCGCTGCTCGATACGACGCGGCCGCCGCCGTTGGCGGTGTCGTGGTCGGCCAACGACCGGCCCCAGGCCGCCGTGGGCGCAACGCACGTGACGCCCGCCGCGGTGCCCGCGACCTACCGCGTCCGGGATGGCGACGATCTCGCCGGCATCGCCACGAGGTTCTACGGGCATCCCGGCGCGGCCGCCGCGGTGTGGGCCGCCAACCGCGACGTCGTCGCCGACCCGGGGCTGCTCCCGATCAACGCCGAGCTGCGGCTGCCGCCGCCTTGGACCGTCCGCATCGCCGGCGCGGGAGGCGACGCCGCGATCGAGCCGGGCACGGGGCACACCGCTCCGAACCCCTTGGCGTCGCGGCCGGCTGCTTCGGCTCCGGCCGAGGTGCCTCCCGCGTGGTTGGCGACGCCGGCAGGACAGGCGGCCGCTCCGGCGGACCCGGCCGCGGGCCGGGCCCGATCCGTCCGCGTGGGCCCGGGCGAGACGCTCGCGACGCTCGCCGGGCGCATCTACGGCGATCCGGCCATGGCCGAGCGAATCTGGGATGCCAATCGCGATCGCCTGCGAAGCCCCGTGCTGGTGGTCCCGGGGATGGAGCTGCGGCTCCCGTAGAGTCGGCTGGCTTCTTGATGGCGCGACGGTGGCGGGCCCGGGCGATCAGGGCTGCCGCGCCGAGACGGTGGCGATGAAGCCGGCGACGAGGTTGGCGGGGTCACCGCCCGCCTGTCGGGGGTCCGGGGAGCGATGGGCCGCCAACGCGTCGCCCGTCACCGACGCGTCGATCTGCATCAGGTAGATCGACGGACCCTTCTCCTTCGTCAGCTTGGTCGCCTGCGCCGGCGCGGCACCGGCCCGCTTCTCGTACCACTCGTCGGCCCGCTGCCGCTTCAGCTGCCCGAAGAGCTTCGTGGCGTCGGCGTCGTCCCGGCCGGCGACGACGAAGATCGGCAGCGTGCGGCCGAGGGGCGGCGCGCCGATCGCCGGGGACATCGTGTAGCCGCGGGTCGTCCACGTCGGGCTCACGAGCACGAGGCCCCGCACCATCCCCCCCTGGGGGCCGCTCGTGGTCTCGGGCCAGGCGGCGTCGGCGACCACCCACTGCGACGCGACGGCGGCGCCGAGGCCCGACCCGACGACGAACAGCCGCGACAGGTCGAGCTTGCCGGCGTCGGCCTGCTCCCGGAGCCAGCCATACACCGCTTCGACGTCCCCGCGTTCGGCGGCCTGCCCCCGGATGCGACCGCCGGACGACCGGGCCATGGCCTCGAAATCGGGCTTCTTGAGGGATCGCGCGGCGACCGTCTCCGCGCCCCCCTGCCCGCGGCTGCGGGCCGTGCTCTCGCCGTGGCCGCGGAGATCCGGGGCGATCACGGACATCCCGCGCTGCTGGAGCGACAGTGCCAGCGGTTCGACGGACTGGTGCGTGCCCTCCAG
>JBIIUP010000144.1:0-7893 GCA_044339885.1 Pirellulales bacterium
CGGAACGCCGCACCGCCGGCAGAGCTCCGCGAGGCTGTCGGCGAACGCCATGGCCCGCTCGGCCTCGGGCACCGCGGCCAGCTCCGGAAACGGCAGGGCCGCGATCTCGGCATAGGTGCTCCCGGCCACGGCGGCGTTGAACCGCAGCACGTGCGGCAGGACGAGCGCGTTGGAAAGGCCGTGGGGAACGTGGAACCGTCCGCCGATCGGATAGGCCAACGCGTGCACCGCCGCGACGGGTGAATTGGCGAAGGCCTGCCCGGCGAGCATCGCCCCGAGCATCATGTCGGCCCGAGCCTCGGCGTCGTCGCCCCGCGTCACGGCTCGCTCCAGCGCCCGGCCCATGACGGCGAGCGCCTCGCGGGCGAGCCCCCGGGAGACCGGATTGTTGTTGGGGCTCGCCGACGCGTAGGCCTCGATGGCGTGGACCATGGCGTCGATGCCCGTGGCCGCGGTGACGGCCGGCGGCAGCCCGTGCGTGAGCCGGGGATCGAGGATCGCGACGTCGGGCAGGAGGACCGGGCTGACGACGCCCAGCTTCTCGCTGGCGGACGTGGTCACGATGGCGATCGGCGTGACCTCCGAGCCGGTGCCCGACGTGGTCGGCGCCAGCAGGAGCGGCAGCCGCGGCCCCTTCACCTTGCCGACGCCGTAGATGTCGCCGAGTTCCTCGCGGCCGACGGCAAGGAGCGCCGCCAGCTTGGCCACGTCGAGCGACGAGCCTCCTCCCAGGCCGATCACCCCCTCCGCCGCGCACGCCCGGGCAGCGGCGGCGGCCGACCACACCACCTCCTCGGTCGGATCGGCGACGACGTCGGCGAACACCTCGACGGCGATGCCGGCCGCCGCGAGCGACCGCTGGGCGGGCTCGAGAAGTCCCGCGGTCGCGACGCCCCGGTCGGTCACCAGCAGGGCACGGCCGACGGCGCGGGCGGCGGCCAGGCTGCCGATTCGCACGATCGATCCGCCGCCGAACACGATGCACGCGGCGGTGTTGAAGTCGAATGGGCCCACGACGCGCCTCCCGGATCACATGCAGCCGACCGTGCTGCCGACGAGGAGCACGAGAGCGGTGGCGACGATCGGCGCGACCACCGACACCACGAAGATGTCAAGGTATGACTGCCGGTGCGAAAGGCCGCAGATCAGCAGGAGCGTGACCACGGCGCCGTTGTGCGGCAGCGTGTCGAGCCCCGAGCACGACATCGCGGCCACGCGGTGCAAGAGTTCGGGATCGATGCCGGCGGCACGGCCGCGGTCGAGAAAGACGCTGCCCAGCGCCTCCAGGGCGATCGTCAGGCCGCCCGAGGCCGAGCCGGTGATCCCCGCGAGCAGGTTGACGGCGATCGCCTCCGAGATGAGCGGATTGGCGGGCACGACGCCAAGGAGGGCCGCGCGGATCGCGGCGAACCCGCTGAGGCTGGCGACGGTCGCGCCGTAGCCCACCTCCGAGGCGGTGTTGAAGATCGGCATGAGGGTCGCTCCGGCGGCCTCGGTGAGCGACTGGCCGAGCCGCCCGAGGCTGCGGAACCGCAGCGCCACGACGATGGCCGACGCGGCGAGCAGGGAGAGGATGGTCGCCCACAGGCCGCGGACCGCGTCGATCGACGTGCCACCGAACCGCGGGTCGGCGAGGTAGCCGGCGTCCCAGCGGCCGACGACGTGCTCGGTGAAGACGAAGTTCAGGACCAGGACCGCCACGACGGGCAGGATGGCGACCGCGAAGGAAGGGAGCGTCGCGTCCGCGGCGACCTCCGGGGCGATCGGTCGTGCGGCGCCGTAGCCCTCGCCCCGGCGTGAGGCGGCGTGGGCCCGGGCCGTCAGCCAGGCCATGCCGATGGCGATCATGACCGCGGTTCCCAGCAGACCCAGGAGCGGGGCCGCGAAGGCCGTCGTCCCGAAGAATCGCATGGGAATGAGGTTGTGCATCTGGAGCGAGCCGGGAGCCATGGTCATCGAGAACGTGAACGACCCCAGGGCGACCGCCCCGGGGAGCAGCCGCTTGGGAATGTCGGCCCGGTGCAGCAGGGTTTCCCCGAGCGGCAGGACGGCGAACACGACCACGAACACCGAAACCCCGCCGTAGGTCAGCAGCGCGCAGGAGAGCACGATCGCCCACAGGGACCGGCGGACGCCGAGCACGTCCACGACGCGGTGGGCGATGGCGGCGGTGCACCCACCGTCGTCGAGAAGCTTGCCGAAGACGGAGCCGAGCAGGAACAGGGGGAAGTAGTTCGCAACGAACCGGCCCAACGCGGGCATGAAGACCTGCGTGTAGCTCGCCAGCACCGGCATACCCGGATCGCACGCCACGGCGAGGAGGGCCATCGCCGGCGCCAGGAGCACGACGTTCACGCCGCGGTAGGCCAGCAGCATGAACAGGCCGAGCGACAGGGCGATCCCGGCGATGCTCATCGAAATCCAACCCCTCGGCCCGCCGCTACTGCAGGAGCTCCAGCGCCGCCGCCGTCATCGCCACCACCCCCGTCTCGAGCGTCGGCTCGGCGTCGGGGTGGAAGAGCGCCGAATGGAGCGAGGGCGGCTGCTCGCCGAGCTCGCGGTAGCGGTCGAGCCGGGCCGGCGTGACCGTTCCCAGGCGGAACATGAGAATCGGCAGACCGGCCCGTCCGAAGCAGCTGAAATCCTCCGCCCCCATCGCCTGCTCGGCCGGGACCACCCGAGCGTTGCCGAAGACCCGACGGAAGGCGGCCTCGACCCGCGTCGTCAGCCGCGGATCGTTGTCGAGGGCGGGGACTCCCCGAGTCACCGAGACGACGGGCTCCGGGGCCCCGGCCGCCGCGGCCACGGCCTTGGCCCGCCGTTCGATCGAGCGGAGCAGGAGCTCGCGAACCTCGTCGCTGTAACTGCGGACCGTGGCCTCGAGTTGGCAGGTGTCGGCGATGACGTTCCGCTTCGTGCCGCCGCGGATGACGCCCACCGTGACGACGGCCGGCTCCGTCGGGGGCACCTCGCGGCTGACGATCGCCTGCAGCGACAGGACGAGCTCGGCGGCCTGGACCACGGGGTCGACCGTCGCGTGCGGGTAGGCGCCGTGCCCGCCGCGGCCCCGGACGGTGATGTCGACCGAGTCGGAGTTGGCGAGCGTGCAGCCGGCCCGGATGCCGACGGTCCCGGCGGCCAGGGCGGCGTCGACGTGCTGCGCGATCGCGACGTCCGGCCGCGGAAAGCGGGTGAGCAGGCCGTCGTCGAGCATGGACTGGGCGCCGGTGAGGACTTCCTCGGCCGGCTGTCCCACGAACAGGGCCGTTCCCCGCCAGAGCGGCTTGTGGGCGGCGAGGAACCGGGCCACGCCGACGAGCGTCGTCATGTGGACGTCGTGGCCGCAGGCGTGCATCACGCCGGTCTCGCCACCCGCGTCGTCGGTCGCCGTCTCCGTCGACGCGAAGGGAAGTCCCGTCCGCTCGGTCACGGGCAGGCCGTCGAGGTCGGTCCGCAGCATGACCGTCGGGCCGGAGCCGTTGCGGAGCAGGGCGACCACCCCGTGCCCGCCGACGCCCTCCGTGACCTCCAAGCCGGCATCGCGCCACAGGCCGGCCAGCCGGGCGGCGGTCTTCTCCTCGTGGAGCGACAGTTCGGGATGCGCGTGAAACTCCCGGTACGTCTGCACGAGCATCGGCAGCTCCCGACCCGTCCAGCTCCGGATCGTCGCGTCGGAGCCCTCGGGGCCGGCGTCCGCCGCCCGGGCGATCGTGGCGGCGACGAGGGCCGGGAGCGCCAGGGCGACCGCGACGGCGATCCGGCTGGACCACCACGGCGCCGCTCCGCCCCCCGGCGGGCCGCGAAATGCTCGACCAGCGGTCGGGCCGGCGACGGAAACCGTCACGGGGGTGGGCATGGCATCCTCCGCGGTTGGTCAGCTGCGGCCGGCGTCACGGACCGCGCCCAGGATGAGAGCCCTGAGCTTCGGCTCGGCGGCACGGGCCGTGGCCAGGATGCTCTCGACGGTCGCCACCTCCAGCGCGTCGGCCAGGCACATGTCGGTGATCACGGAGATCCCCAGCACCCGCATGGAGGAGTGCACCGCCACGATCACCTCCGGCACGGTCGACATGCCGACGACGTCGGCGCCGATGCCCCGCAGGAAGCGGTACTCGGCCCGCGTCTCCAGGTTCGGGCCGGTGACGGCGACGTACACGCCGCGGTGGGCGACGAAGTTGTCGCGGCGGGCCACGGCCAGGGCCGCATCGACGAGTTCGAGCGTGTACGGCGCCGACATGTCGGGGAATCTGGGGCCGAGCCGGTCGTCGTTGATCCCGATGAGCGGATTGTCGCCGAGGAGGTTGATGTGGTCGTCGATCACCATGATGTCGCCCGACCGGTACTGCGGATTGAGGCCGCCGCAGGCGTTGGTGACGACGAGCAGATCGGCCCCGAGCCGCTTGATCACGCGGACCGGGAAGGTGATCTGCGCCAGCGGATAGCCCTCGTAGGCGTGCATCCGGCCCTCGAGCACGACCACGGGCACCCCCTCGAGGAGTCCGCAGACGAGCTGGCCGGCGTGGCCCGGCGCGGCCGACCGGGCGAAGTGGGGGATGGACTCGTAGGGAATCCGCACCGCGTCGGTGATCGCCGCCGCGACGCCCCCCAGGCCGCTGCCGAGGATGATGCCGACTCGGGGGACGTGCTTCCAATGGCCGGCGATGAACTCGACGGCCTCCGTGATCTTGTCGTACTGGTCGAGCATGCCTGCTCCCTCCCTGCGGACCTGGCGGATCGGCCGGGCATCATACCCGCGACCGCGCCACCGCAATGCCCCGGGGCCGGGCGACGCCGCGGCTCGAGTCAGCCGCTGCCCTGCCGGGGACCGGCCCCCGTCAGTCGCTGCCCCGTCAGTCGCTGCCCCGTCAGTCGCTCCCCAAGAGGGCGCGGAAGTCGGGATGGTTCCGCAGCGACTCGAGGTCCGGATCGGACTCCATGTGGGACAGGTCGTCGTACCCCAGGAGGATGGCCCGCGACAGGGAGTCGATCGCCTCGTCGGCCTTCCCCGCCCGCGCCAGCGAGCAGGCGAGGTTGTAGCGGGCCAGGAAATCGTCGGGCAGCAGTTCGATGAGCCGCCGATCCAGCTCCACCGCCCGCTTCACGAGCCCCTTGCGCGACACCAGCTCGGCGAGGATCCGCAGGGTCTCCACCGAGTCGGGCTTGCGGCCGAGGAGCTTCTCGAAGAACTCGATGTCGAAGTCGAGTTGGGAGAGGCTCCCGAACCATCCGGCCGCCTTCCGCCGCTTGCCGCGCACCTCCGGCTTTCCCGCCGCGCCGGGGTCGGCGTTCGGATCGTCGGGAGCGGACTGCGGGGAATCGCGGCCGGGCATCGCGTCACTTCTTGCGTCCAGGGCTCTTGCCGGGGGGGGGCTCGTCGCCGTCGCCCTCGTCCGGGTGATCCCAGTCGGGGTCGTTCTCCTCCTCCTCGAAATCGTCGTCGAAGTCGTCGTCGAAATCGTCGAAGGCCGATTCCTCGTCGGCCAGCGGCTCCGAGACGGCAAGGTCCTCCTCGTCGCCCACATCCTCGTCATCCTCGGGATCGACGGCCTCGATGGGCCGGGCCGTCGGGACAGCCAGCCCAGCACGGCCGGTCACCGGGAAGCTCGGCAGCGGCGGCAGCAAGGAATCGATCACGAGGGAGGCTGTCGAAACGATCATCACGGAGGGCTCGGGGGTAGGGGGTGGACTCGGCCAGAGCAAACCGTTTTGCGCGGCCGGCGTCAAGCCACGACATTCTACGCTCCGGCCGACAAAAAAGGCCGGTTTTCGGCTGCTCAGGTGTGGTAGTCGGCGTTGAGGTGGACGTAGTCGGCGGTCAGGTCGCTGGAGTAGAAGCGGATGGCGCCGGGGCCCGCCCCGAATTCCAACTCGATGAGCGTCTCCCGGGCGGCCTTGATGGAGGCCGAGACGGCGTCGGCGTCGAACGCCACCGGGGCGCCGTCCCGGAAGAGGAGGCTGCCGTTGAGCTTCAGCCGCAGCGTCGCGGGGTCGAAGGCCACGCCCGAGTAGCCCGCGGCGGACACGATCCGGCCCCAGTTGGGATCCGCCCCGTGGATGGCTGTCTTCACGAGCGGGCTGTCGGCTACGGTGCGGGCGATCTGCCGGGCGGCCTCGCGGCTCGGGCAGCCGGTGACCTCGATCCGCAGGACGTGCGTCGCCCCCTCGCCGTCGTCGGCGATCTCGCGGGCCAGGGACCGGCAGACCTCGGCCACCGCCGCGCCGCAGGCCTCCAACCCGGCCCCGTGAAGCGTGTCGCCGCCGGCCGCGCCGTTCGCCAGCAGGAGCACGGTGTCGTTGGTGCTCATGTGGCCGTCGACGCTCACGCAGTTGAACGACTCCTCGGCCGCCTCGCGGAGGAGCCGTTGGGCCGCGGCGGGCTCGATCGCCGCGTCGGTGAGCACCACCCCGAGCATCGTCGCCAGCCGGGGGCCGATCATGGCCGCCCCCTTGGCCATGCCGAAGACCGTGTGCGGCGTGCCGCCGGCTGTGAAGGAGGCGCCGGCGAGCTTGGGCCGCGTGTCGGTGGTCATCATGCCGCGGGCCGCGGCGACGACGGCCAGGTCGTCGCCGCCGAGCCGCGCCGCCGCGGCGGCGATGCCCGCCTCGACCTTCGCCAGCGGCAGGAACTCGCCGATGATTCCCGTCGAGAGCACGAGCACCTCGTCGGCGGCCGCGGCCACGGCCCGCCCTGCCGCAGCGGCGGTGGCCCGGGCATCGTCGAGGCCCCGGCTGCCCGTGCAGGCGTTGGCGTTCCCCGAGTTGACGACGATCGCCCGGAAGTTGCACCCGGGAGTGAGGCCGCGGTCGTAGGCGACCGGGGCGGCGAACACGAGGTTCGTGGTGTAGACGCCGGCCGCCGTGGCCGGCAGGTCCGAGACCACGAGCGACACATCCTCCCGCGAGGCGTTCCGCTTGATGCCAGCGTGCACCGCGGCCATCCGGAAGCCGCGGGGCAGGGGGGGGATCGGGAGGCGGATCGGGGTGTCGGCGATGGACATCACAGGAGTCCTGCGGTCTCGGGAAGGTCGTAGAGGACGTTGAAGTTCTGGACGGCGGCGCCGGCGGCGCCCTTGACGAGGTTGTCGAGGCAGCTGATGAGCAGGATGCGGCCCTTGACGATGCGGGCCGTGATGTCGCAGAAGTTCGTGCCGACGGTGTCCTTCGTTCCCGGCAGGTGGTCCACGATCCGCACGAAGGGCTCGCCGGCGTAGGCGTCGCGCAGGAGCCGCATCACGTCGGCTTCGGCCAGCGGCTGCTTCGGCCGCACGTAGATCGTCGAGAGGATGCCGCGGTCCATGGGGGCGAGCTGCGGGGTGAAGATCACGCTGGGGCGGGCGCCGGCGTGACGGGCGATCACCTGCTCGATCTCGGGGGTGTGCCGGTGGCGGCCCACGTTGTAGGCCGACAGGCTCTCGTTGCACTCGGGAAAGTGGGTCATGAGCTTGGGCTGGCGGCCGGCGCCGCTCACGCCGCTCTTGGAATCGACGATGATGTCGTCGACCTCGACGAGGCCGCTCTTGACCAGCGGGGCGAGCGGCAAGATCGCCGAGGTGGAGTAGCACCCGGGGTTGGCGACCAGCCGCTGGCCCTTGATCCGCTGGCGGAACAGTTCCGGCAGGCCGTAGACGGTGCCGCCGAGACGGCCGGCGTCGGGATGTTCGTGGCCGTACCACTCGCGGTAGGTGGCGGCGTCGTCGAGCCGGTAGTCGGCGCTGAAATCCACCACCTTCGCCCCAGCGGCGAGCACCCGCGGCAGGATCTCGGCACTGGCCGCGTGCGGCAGGCAGCCGAAGACACAGTCGGCCCGCCTGCCGACCTCCTCAGGCTCGAGATCCTCCAGTGCCAGGTCGAGCCGCCCCACGAGGCTCGGGTGGACGGTCGACACCGGCGGGC
>JBIIUP010000145.1:0-7887 GCA_044339885.1 Pirellulales bacterium
CCGAATCCGGCAAGCCAACCGACCCGTCGATTCGTCCGCAGCCCGGTTGCCGTGCTGGTAGCCCGGTTGCCGAGCTGGTAGCCCGGTTGCCGTGCAACCGGGAATCCGCGTCACCTGAAGCCGCCGCGTCGCCACGCCACGCTCCGTCCCGGGCGACGCGCTCCCGCCCGGGCCCGCTAGCCCCGCGCGGCCCGCTCCTCCAGCAGCGCAAAGGCCCGCCGCTCGCGGTCACCCCCCGTCTTGCGCACGAGCATCGCCAGCGCCCCGAGCTGGCGGTCCACCTCGTCGCGACCCAGCAGGTGGAGGCGGGTCACGAGGATCGCCCCCTCGACCACCGCGTGGGCGGCGCGGTTGAACCCGACGAACGGCCGCCCCGCGTGCTCGGCCACGACCCGCGTTACCAGCCGCACCCGCTCCTGGGAGGTGTCGGCCGACTCCACCCGGAACTCGTAGGCCCGGCAGGCGTCGGCGAGCACCCAGCCGCGGACGGCCGACGCCGGCACCGCCGCCGGCGGCTCCGGAAGGCAGCCGGTCGCCAGCTGCGCCACCAGCAGCACGTCGTCGGTGAGGTGGAAGACGCCCTCGGGCACCCGCTCGAGGTGCGCGGCCGTCTGGCTCGAGCCGAACGGCCTGAGCACCAGCCGCGAGAACCGCCCGGTGGACCGCTCCGCCTCGTCGACCTCGGGCCCCATCGCGGCCAGATGGATGCCTCCCGCGGCGTCGGTCGTGGTGATGATGCCTTCGAGGATCATGCGCCCCCCGATGATAAACTGTTTTCCCGCAGTCCCCATGACCACCGCCCTTCCCCGCATCCACTTCGTGACCGGCAGGCTCGCCGAGCACTCGCTGCGGCAGGTGCTCGAGAGGCTCGCGCCGCAGGCGGGCTTCGTGGCCACGGTGCAGGTCCTCAACATCACGGTCGCCGCCCTCATGACGACCCCCTGGATCGCACGGCGGCTGGAGGTGCCGGAGGGGACCTCCCGGGTGATCATCCCGGGAGCCTGCCGCGGGCCGCTGGAGGCCTTCGCCGAGGTCACCAGGGTGCCCGTCGACCGCGGCCCCGAGGACCTGCGAAGGCTCGACGAATTCTTCGGGCAGGAGGCCCGCCACCTCGCCGGCTACGGCCGGCACGACATCGAGATCATCGCCGAGATCAACCATGCCCCGCGGCTGTCGTCGGCGGCGCTGCTCGCCGAGGCGCGGCGGCTCCGCACCGCGGGCGCCGACCGGATCGACGTCGGCTGCGACCCGGGCGACGTCTGGACCGGCGTCGGCGCCGCGGTGCGGATGCTCGTGGACGATGGCCACGCGGTTTCGGTCGACAGCTTCCAGCCGCGGGAGATCGCCGCGGCGGTCGGGGCGGGCGCCACGCTGGTGCTCTCGGTGAACTCGACGAACGTGGCGGCCGCGGCCGACTGGGGCTGCGAGGTGGTCGCGGTGCCCGACGTGCCGGCGACGATGGCCGGGTTCGACGCGACGGTCGAGCGGCTCGCCCTGGCGGGCGTCCCCTGCCGGCTCGACCCGGTACTCGAGCCGATCGGCTTCGGGTTCGCGGCCAGCCTGGGCCGCTACCTGGAGGTCCGCCGCCGCCATCCCGACGCGGCCATGATGATGGGCATCGGCAACCTCACGGAACTGACCGACGTCGACTCCGCCGGCGTCAACGCGCTGCTCGTCGGCTTCTGTCAGGAGGCCGGCATCCGCTCGGTGCTCACCACGGAGGTGATCCACTGGGCGCGGAGCAGCGTACGGGAGTGCGATCTGGCCCGCCGGCTCGCCTGGCACGCCGTCACCCACCGGACGCTCCCGAAGCACGTCGAGCCCGGGCTCGTCACGCTCCGGGCGGGCAGGCCCGAGGAGCACGGCCAGGAGGTGCTCGACCGGCTGGCGGCGGCGATCCGTGATCCGAACTTCCGCATCTTCGCCGAGCGCGGCGAGGTCCACGTCGTCGGGGCGGGCCTGCACCTGCAGTCCGCAGATCCCTTCGCGCTCTTCAAGCAGCTCGGCGCGGCGGGCCGCACCGACGTCGACCCCGGCCACGCCTTCTACCTCGGGTACGAGATGGCCAAGGCCGTGACGGCCCTCACGCTCGGCAAGGACTACCGGCAGGATCAGGCCCTCCACTGGGGCCACCTCACGCGGCCCGAGATCGGCCACGGACCCTCGCAGGCGGCCGCGGAGGCGGCACGCTCCGCGGCGGTCCGCGGCGGCGAGCCCGGGGCCGACGAGCCGCCCCTGCCGCTCGCCGAGACCAGCGGCGGGGAGAGGGCGACCTGATGGCTGCCGCACCGCACGGCCGCGGTCCGACCGGCCATCCCTGGATCGAGCGTTGCTGGTCGACGCCCTCCGGCGCGGTCGTGGCCGAGGCGGCAGCCGGGCTCGAGCCGGCCGCCGTGTTCGCCCGGCTGGCGGGCCTGCGGCACGCGGTGTGGCTCGATAGCTCCCTACCGGACGCCGCCGTCGCCGACGCCCCCCGGCTCGGCCGCCACTCGTTCGTCGCCGCCGACCCGATCCACTCGGTCCACGTCGACGCCGACGCCTCCGCGGCCGGGGCCGACGCCCGCTCAATCGCGGCGGCGCTGGCCGCCATCCGCCGCATGCTCGGAGAGCTCGCCTGCACCACGATCCCCGGCCTGCCGCCGTTCCAGGGCGGGCTGGCGGGCCTGCTGTCCTACGAGTGCGGCCTGGCCGTGCTCGGCATCGAGCCCCCGACCGTGCGGCCCGCGGGCGTGCCGCTGGTCTCGCTGCACGCCTACGACGTCGTCTTCGCCTACGACCACGACCTCGGCCGCGGCTGGTTCATCTCGCAGGGCGTGCCCGCCCGGGGGCCCGAGCAGCGGCGGGTTCGGGCGGAGGCGCGGCTGGAGGCCGTGCTCGAGGCCGCCGCCTCCGCGTCCACCCGCGGCCCCGTCGGAACGGCGGCACCGTCCCCCGGGCACCCGCTCCCGGGCCATCCAGACGTGGCCTCCAGCCACTCGCGGGAGGACTACCTGCGGATGGTGCAGGCGGGCGTCGACTACGTCCGCGCAGGCGACGTCTTCCAGGCCAACCTCGCCCAGCGGTTCGCGATGCCGGCCGCGGTCGACCCGCTGGAACTCCTCGCCCGGGCCCGCCAGCTGAACCCGGCACCGTTCGGCGGCTACTTTGACGCCGGCGCGGTGCGGATCGTGAGCATGTCGCCGGAGCGGTTCCTCCAGGTGGCGGGCCGCACGGTGCGGATGCATCCCATCAAGGGCACCCGCCGCGTGCTCTCCAGCCCGGAGGCCGACCTGTTCGCGGGCGACGATCTGGAGGCGAGCGGCAAGGACCGCGCCGAGAACGTGATGATCGTCGACCTCGTGCGGAACGACCTGGCACGGGTCTGCGAGCCGGCGAGCGTGCGGGTCGAGGCGCTCTGCCGACGCGAGCGCTACCGCTACGTGCAGCACCTCGTCTCCATCGTGTCCGGCCGGCTGCGTCCCGGCCTCGGTGGCCTCGACGCGGTCCTTGCTGCGATCCCGGCCGGCAGCGTGACCGGCGCCCCGAAGCATCGCGCCTGCGAGATCATCTCTCAGCTCGAGGGGGAGGCCCGCGGTGCCTACTGCGGCTCGCTGGGCTACCTCGGCTTCGACGGCTCGGTCGATCTGAACCTCCTGATCCGCACCTTCGTGGTCGGCGCCGCGGGGGTCTCGTTCGCCGCCGGCGGAGGCGTCACGGCCCGGAGCGATCCGGCCGCCGAGCATGCCGAGTCGCTCCACAAGGCCGAGGGCCTGCTCCGCGTGCTGGAATCGCTGGGACTCGCCCCCCCGGGGCCCGCCGCATGATCGTCGTCCTCGACAACCGCGACAGCTTCGTCTTCAACCTCGC
Organism: Pirellulales bacterium; assembly: GCA_044339885.1. GTDB lineage: Bacteria > Planctomycetota > Planctomycetia > Pirellulales > UBA1268 > QWPN01. The sequence continues at coordinate 3,847 of JBIIUP010000145.1, forward strand.
GCGGCACTTCGAGCTGCTCGGCGGCCGTGTGGCCGTGGTCTCCAGCCACGCCACGACCGTCGCCGACCTCGTGCGGCTCGCCCCCGGCGCAGTCGTGATCTCGCCGGGCCCGTGCACGCCGGCCGAGGCCGGCTGCTCCGTCGCCGCCGTGCGGGAGCTCGCCGGCAGCGTGCCGATCCTCGGCGTGTGCCTCGGGCACCAGGCGATCGCGGCGGCGTTCGGCGGGCGGATCGTGCGGGCCGGCGAGCCCGTCCACGGCCGTGCTACCGCGGTGCATCACGACGCCGTGAACCTGTTCGCCGGCATTCCCAGCCCCGTGCCGGCCGGCCGCTACCACTCGCTCGTCGTCGACGAGGCGACGCTGCCGACCGAGCTCACGGTGACGGCCCGGGACGACGCGGGCGTGATCATGGCGCTGGCCGACGAGCGACGCGGGCTCTACGGCGTGCAGTTCCACCCCGAGTCGATCCTGACGCGGCACGGCTTCCGGCTGCTGGCCAACTTCCTGGAACGGGCCGGCGTCCCGCACCACGGCCGGCTGGCGGCGATCCTCGACGACGACGTGGCGGCCCAGGGCCGTGTCGGCCCCGAAGACCAAGGGGACGGCGACAGTGCCGACGGCCCCGTCGTGACCTTCTGAACGGCCAGCGACTGCCCGTTCTGGCATCACCGCTGCCCGGGGAGCGCGCCATCGACGGCGTCCGCTGCTCCATGGGAACCACCACCGCCGCGGACTGTCCCGGTGGCCCGCACCGCGTTGCGAGGCGGCGAAAAGCGGCGATTCGTGAGGGACGCTGCCACGGTGGGCAGGTCGGCTCCGCCGGAGCCCTGTGGTTTGGCACGCAGCTTGCTATTCGTTTCTCCCGTCGGTGGAAGCTGACCCGTCGAGCGTCTCCTCCACCGGCCACGCGATCCAGAAGGATGCCCCGATCGCCTGGGCGAGCGCTCCGCCTCGCTCGCCCAGGCCGGGGCGTTTTTCGTTTCCGGGTGGGGGGAGGGAGCGATCAAGCCGGGCGGAAGCCGCCGTTGACGGGGAGCACCTGCCCCGTGACGAACGCCGCCCGCGGCGAGACGAGCCAGCGGACCGCGCCGGCCACGTCCTCCGGCGTGCCCCAGCGGCCGAGCATGCTCTCGCGCTCCGCCCGTCGCTGCCAGCCCTCGCTGGCGTGCTCGCCCCAGGCCGTCCTGATCCATCCCGGCGCCACGCAGTTGGCCCGGACCTTCGGCCCCAGCGACTTTGCCAGCCCGCGCGTGAAGGCCATGACGGCCCCCTTCGTGGCCGCAAAGAGCTGGCCGCTGTCTCCTTCCATGCCGGTCTCGACCTGGTCCCAGCCGATCGTCACCAGCGACCCGCCGCCGCGGGCGGCCATCCAACGACCGAACTCCCGGGCCAGCAGCATCGTCGCGACGACGTCGACCTCCAGCAGAGCCGCGAGCTTCCGCTCGAACGGCCACGTCGCCGCCGAGCCGGTGAGCACGTCGACGCCGGCCACGAGGACGACGGTGTCGAGCCGCGGCAGCGCGGCGGTGGCCTCGGCGACGAGCCGGTGGCAGCCCTCCGCCGTGGCGAGGTCCGCCAGGAACGTGCCGGCGTGCCGGCCCGACGGGCCCAGCAGGGCCGCGACTTCCGCGCCCCCGGCGGCATTGCGGCCGTGGAGGGCCACCGCGGCGCCCGCCGCGGCGAGTTCGATCGCCACCGCACGGCCGATCCCGCGGGTCGCGCCCGTGACCAGGGCCGTGCGGCCCGCGAGCTCGCCGAAGGCGCGGTCGGCGGTCATGGAGCCAGCGGCGCCAGCTCGAAGCAGGCCGCCTCCTCGGCATTGCGGACGAGGAGCCGGGAGCCGCTGAGGGCAGGATTGTTCCAGGTCTGTCCGGTCAGGGCCGCCAGCCGCGCCCGCACCCTGTGGCCCCGGGGAACGCAGTCCACGAGCACCACCTCCCCGCTCTCCGCCTGCACGAGCAACAGCTCGCCGACCCGCAGCACCTGTCCCTGCCCGTAGCGGCCCCCCTTCCACATCCGCCGCCCGTCGTCCAGCCGCACGCATTCGAGGATGCCGTCGGAGAGCCCGTAGGCGTGCCCGTCGTGGATGGCGACGTTGGTGTACTTCGTCTTCAAGAGCGACGGCTGCGCCCAGGCCGGCCTGAAGTCGGGCGGGCCCTCCCCGCCGTCCGCCGCGAAGACCGCGGCGCCGATGCCATACCCCTTCGAGACGAAGATTCGTCCATCGGCGAGCAGGCAGGGCTGGGAGCAGGAGGCGTCGGAGTTCGAATGCCCCGGCCAGGGAAAGCTCCAGAGCTCGCGACCGTCGGCGGGGTCGTAGGCCGCGACGTGGGCCTCGTTGACCGTGAGCACGACGTCGCTGCCCCGGAACGAGACGAGGCTCGGGGAGACGTAGCTGATCTGCTCAGTGCCCCCGGTCCAGGCGCGATCCCCCGTCTCCCGATCGTAGGCCACCAGCGACACGGCACCGCCCGCCTTCTCCAAGGGGCCGCCTCCCGGCACGATCACGAGCGACTCGGTGACCAGCGGCGACCCGGCCCGCCCCCAGGCCACCGCGGCGGCGTGGGCGGTGGCGTCGATGCCCAGGTCGTCCAGCACGTTCTTGCGCCATCGCACCGTGCCGGTCGCCCCCTCGATCGCGTGCAGCCAGCCGGTGGCCCCGGTCGTGTAGACGACACCGTCGCGGATCGTGGGCGTCGACCGCGGGCCGGTGCCACCGAGGACGGTCTGATGACGTGCCGCCACCGGAACGGCCCACTCCGCCTCCCCGGTCGGCACGGCGACGCACGAGACGACCTCCTCGTCGCCCCGTTGTTCCAGCGTCACCGCATGGTCGCCCGAGACGGCGAAGCTGCTCCAGCCGGCCCCGATCGGCCGGCGCCACCGCTCGACGGGAGGCCGCGACTCCCAGTCGGGATCGATGGCTGCCTCGAGGCTCGCGGTCCCGTTCGGCCCGAGGAACCGCGGAAAGTCGCGGTCGGTCGGAACCCAAGGCGCCGCCGGCTCCGCAGGGCCTTCCGGCCGCGACACGGCGGCCCGGGGCAGCAGCCGATCGCGGGAGGCGGACCAGCGAAAAGCGAACTGCGGCACCAGGTCGCCCGACACTCCTTCGATCCTCAGGACGGCGCAGGCGATCGCCACCGCGGCCAGGATGCCCCATGTCACGGCCCGCTTGGCCCGGGCGGTGTGGCCGCTCTCCCGGACGAACCACAGGACCACGGTGACGAGGGCCGAAAAACCGAGGATCAGCGTGATGATGTTGCGGACGGCCTGGTCGACGATCGAGCCCACGACGGGCTCGAGCAGGCCGGCCCGCACCATCGCCGTCGCCGCTGCCAGGGACGCCAGCGTCACCCACACCCGCCGGGGCGGCCAGAGCGGCCGTGGCGGGGGGACGGGGCGCTCGGTCGGCGGGCGGTCGCGCATGACACACTTTTCGGGGACGGGGACGTTCGCGAGACTACACTCCGACGTCCACCCTTGAAAACTCTGGCGATCCTCACCGGCATGTCCAGCTCACATCCGCCCGCCCCCGCGACCACGTCCCCGCCCACGGTTGGCGCCCGCGGCCCCTCGACCACGGCAGTGCATGCCGGCGAGGACCACCTCAAACCCGGATTCGCGCTCACCGACCCGATCTTCGCCACGAGCACCTACACCTTTCCGAACACCCAGGCCATCGTCGACTTCATCGAGGAGGACCAGCCCCGCGAGGAGTACGGCCGCTACGGCAACCCCGGGGAGAAGGTCGTCGAGCGGAAGCTCGCGGCCCTCGAGGGGGGCGAGTCGGCGGTGCTCTTCTCCAGCGGCATGGCGGCCTTCGTGGGGCTGCTCATGGCGCACCTCAACGCCGGCGAGGAGATCGTCTTCTTCGACGAGTGCTACCACCGCAGCCGGGAGTTCTGCCGCAAGCACCTGACGCGGTTCGGTGTCGCCTTCCGCGAGGTGGCCACCTGCGACTACGAGGCGATGGAGGAGGCGATCACTCCGCAGACGAAGTTCATCGTCAGCGAGTCGCCGACCAACCCGCACCTCAGCGT
>JBIIUP010000146.1:0-7793 GCA_044339885.1 Pirellulales bacterium
CCCCCCTTCTTGTCGTACGTCTGCTCGTCGACCGTTTCGATCGCCGGATCCCTGATCCTGTCCCAGCGATCGCGAATGGATCCCCCCGAGCCGCCGCGGGAGCCTGACGATGACCGATTCGTCTGTTCGTCGACCGTTCGGATCGAGGGATCCCGGATCTGGGCGAAGGTCCGCTCGAGGTCGAATTCAACGGGAGGCACGACGATCCCGTCTCCGGCGGCGTCGAGGGCCGGGTCTGCCGAGACGGCGAGTTCCGGGTCGTTCTCTGTCCCGGCCGCCGTGGAGATCCACGGGTTCACCAGTGTGGCGCACGCCAGGACGACAACGGCTCGCACCGACCCCCTGCGGCGGTCGGCGACACCATGCGGCTGGGACAAATCCATGGACTCCAGGGCGCCTGCGTGGCCGCACCGTCGACCCAAGCAGCACAATCCCTAGATTCGGCAATTTCCACCGGGATGGTGAGTTCCCGCCGGGCGATCAGCCGGGGTGAACGCTGAGCTGCAAAGCCCGGCCCTCTGCGGCGGCCGGGAAAGCCAGGCTGTCGACGCGGTCTAGCTGTCCGTGGAAAAAGCCATCCATGTCCTTTTTCCAATTCGCCGACCGGTGAAAACACCGAGGGGCAGTCGTCGCATCCTGCTTCGGCAGACTTGTTCCACCGTCTGCTAGTCCCGGGCGGGCTGCTGCGGCCGGCGGAAGGCGGCGGCGTCGAGGCCGTGGCCCTTCATGATCCGGTAGAGCGTGCCCCGGGGCAGCCGCGCCTCCCGGGCGGCCGCGGAGACGTCCCCCTGGTGCCGCGCGAGCAGCTCCCCGAGGTAGTGCTTCTCGAACCGGGACGTGTGCTCCGCCCGCTGCGCGAAGAAGCCCGTGGCCCCCGGGCCGGTCCCGGCGGACCGCCCGGCCGCCGCGACGATCTCGTCGGGCAGGTCGTCCACGCCCGCCATCGGCGACCGCGTCATCGCGATCGCCCTCCGCACCACGTTCTGCAGCTCGCGGACGTTGCCCGGCCAGTCGTAGGTGCGGAGCACCTGGTAGACGTCGGTCGAGAGCCCCCCCACGCCGCGGCCCATCTCATGGGCCGCGCGATTGGCGAACAGCTCGGCGAGCAGGCCGATGTCGTCGCCGCGGACGCGGAGCGGCGGCATGTCGATCCGCACCACGTTGACCCGGTAGTAGAGGTCGCGGCGGAAGCCGCCCGCGGCGACCATCTCGTCGATCGCCCGCGAGGTGGCCGCGATCACCCGCACGTCGACGGCGGTCTCCTGCCGGGCCCCGACCCGCCGCACCCGCCGCTCCTGGAGCACCCGCAGGAGCTTGGCCTGGAGCGGGAGCGGGAGCTCGCCGATCTCGTCGAGCAGGAGCGTCCCCCCGTCGGCCAGCTCGACGAGCCCCATGCGGCGGGCGTCGGCGCCGGTGAACGCGCCGCGCTCGTGGCCGAAGAGCTCGCTCTCCATGAGGGCGTCGGGGATCGCGCCGCAGTCGACCGGCACGAACGGGCCGGCACTGCGGCGGCTCCGCGCGTGGATCGCGCGGGCGACGAGCTCCTTGCCGGTCCCGGTCTCCCCGGTCACGAGCACGTCGACGGAGCTGGTCGCGATCCGGTCGACGATCGAGTACACCTCGCGCATCGCGGGGCTCTGGCCGATCAGGTCGTCGGCGGAGTAGGGCCGCTCCACCGCCCGCCTGAGCACTTCCCCGGCGGCCCGGTGCCGCGCCGTCGTCAGGAGCCGTTCGACGGCGTCCTCCAGGTCGTCCTCCACCCGGGCGATGTCGAGGTAGTCCCCGGCGCCGGCCTTGAGGCAGGCCCGAGCGGTGTCGACGCTGGGATCGGGATCGATCACCACCAGGGGCAGCTGCGGGTCGGCCTGACGGACGGCGGAGTGGAGGACGGCGGCGGCAGTCCCGCCGCGCGCCGTGACCACGCCGACGTCCCAGGCGTCGCCGGCGATCGCGACCAGGGCCTTCTCCAGCGAGGTCTCGATCCGCAGCGCGAGGGGCTGCAGGCGGGCGACGAGGCGGGCGTAGGGGATCGTGCCGCCGCCGGCCGGATCGAGGATGATGATGCGAGGCTGGAGCACGCGCCCACCGAAGTCGGGTGTCGGGACCGCGGCCGCCTCAGCCACGCGGACGCAGCCAAGTATGCAGGCATGCCGGGCGCGGGGCAACCGACGCCCCCGCTTTCTGGCCCCTCCGGCTCTGGTACATTTCCGGGGAAAACCGCGCCCCGGAGCCTCCGATGACGATCGACACCTACGCGCCCTGCCCCGGTGGCACCGGCAAGAAGATCAAGTTCTGCTGCGCCGATCTCGTGGGCGACCTGGAACAGCTCGACCGCCTCATCGAGGGCGACCAGATTTCGGCCGCGCTCGACCAGGTCCAGCGGCTCGAGGAGAAGACCCCCGGCCGGCCATGCCTGCTGGCGACGCGGGTGAAGCTCGAGCTCTCCTCGAAGCGGTTCGCCGAGGCCGCGGCCACCAGCCGCCGCTTCCTCGACGCTTTTCCGGACAACCCGATGGCGCTGGGGAATGCGGCCGTCACCGAGGCCGTGGCCGGCCGCGTTCAGGAGGCCGCCGCCCTCTTCGACAAGGCCCGCGAGGCTGCCGCCCGGATGGGCGAGTTGGCCGGGGACACGCTCCAGCAGCTCGTGCGGATCGCGGCCACGCTCGTGCAGGCCGGGGCGCAGGCGGGCCATTCGGGCTTCGCGCAGGGGCTCGTCGAGTGGCTCGTCGACCGGTCGCTCGTCTCCGCCGAGGAGATCCGGCTCCTGGCCGCCATCGTGGGATCCTCGGGCGTCCCGGCGGCGCTGCGGACGAAGGTGCGGCTCGAGGAGTCCGTCGGCGACGTCCCCTGGCGGCCCGATTTCCAGGTGGGCCTGGAGCACGCGCTGCACTGGCGGCTGGCGCAGGCGCTGACGGCCTTCCGCAGCCTGAAGACCGTGGCCGGCGGGAGCCGCGAGCTGTTCACGAACATCGCGGTGACCGCCGAGATGCTCGCCCGGCCGATGGAGGCCTCCGAGGCCTGGCTGGCGGTGGCCCGGCTCCCGGGCCTGCCCGAGGACGACGCGATCGAGGCCGTGGGCCGGGCGATCGCGCTGGAGACCGAGGCCGATCCGGACCGCTCCCCGCAGGTGACCTTCGCCAGCGTCGTGGCACCGCTGACGCTGCCGGCCGGCGAGGAGGGAGTGGCCGCCCTGGGACTGCTCGAGGACAAGTTCCGCCACGACCCGCGGTGCGAGCCGCTGAATTTCGACCGCTCGGCCTGGGTCTCGCGGAACGCCGTGCCCCCGCGGAGCGCGTGGCGAATCTACGAGGCCGCCGTCGGCGATCCGCCGCCGCGGCTCCTGGCGAGCCTCCTCGTCTTCAGCCGGCAGACCGACCGCGAGCCCGAGGCCGTGCTCCAGGGGTTCACCCCCGACGTGCAGGTGGCCAGGGCCGTCGTGGAGCCGCTCGCGGGCTGCACGTTCGCCCCGGTCGCCACGGCCGAGGGTATGCCGGTGAGTTCACCGACCAACTGGCTGCTGACCGCGCAGTTCCGGATGCCGGCGCCGACGGCGGCCCCGGCCGCCCCCGCGGCGGGCGAGCCCTCGCTGTTCGACACGCTCACGGCCCGGCAGCGGGACGCCGTGCGGAACCGGTTCCTCGAGCTGTGGCCCGACACGCCGCTGCCGGAACTGCTCGGCAAGACGCCGCGGCAGGCGGTCGCCGACGCCGAGGGCCGGCGCCGGGTGGAGGCGATCGTCACCGAGGGTGAGGCGACGTCACGGCAACCCGACACGGCCGACGCGTGGACCGCCCTCCGGGGCCGGCTGGGGCTGCCGACGCCCCCGCCGATCACGACGCCGAAGCCTCTGGAGGACGTGCCGCCGCTCCGCTGGCATCGGCTCGACATGGCGAAGCTCGACCTCGAGCAGCTGCGGGGCATCCTCGCGACGGCCCTCGACGCCGGCTTCGAACGGGCCGCGGGCAACGCAGCCGAAGCCGTCGCCGGCCGCACCGACGCGACGCCGGCGGACCGCTGGGAGGCGCTGGGGGTGCTCGAGGACCGCGCGGCTTCGAGCGTGCGGAAGCTCGAGATCATCGCCCAGCTGCGGTCGCTCGCCCGGGAGCTGAAGGCCAGCGACGGCATGCTCGACGTCGCCGAGCTGCGGATCCGCCTCCAACGGGGCGACCAGGCCGAGATCGTTCGGCTCCTCGACCGCCTGCGGCGCGACCACGCCCGCGACCAGCGGGTCCTCCAGGCGCTGGCCGAGGTCCTCATGGAGGCCGGCATCGACCTCTCTGCGGTGGCCGGTCGACCGACCACCGTCCCGGGCGGACCGGCTGCGGCGATGCCCGCCGCGGCCGCCGAGTCGGGCAAGCTCTGGACGCCGGGAGGCGAGCAGGCCGGCCCCGGCGGCGAGAAGAAGACGATCTGGACGCCGGGCTGAGCGGGGTCGGGGGCTCACCCGCCGGCGGCTGAGAACGTCTCCAGCGTGGCCCGCACCAGCCCCACGGCGTGCACCCGCACGATCTGGATGCCCGCGGCCGCCAGGCTGCAGGCCGCCCCCGCCGTGCCGGCGTCCAGCTCGGCCTCGGTCGGTTCGCGGCCCAGCCCCGACCGCAGCACCGTCCCGAGAAACCCCTTGCGGGAGTGGCCCACGAGGATGGGCGCGCCGAGGTCGAGGAACCGTCCGGCAGCCGCCATGAGGGCGAGGTTGTGCGCGTGGGTCTTGCCGAAGCCGATGCCGGGGTCGAGGCAGATGCGGTCCCGGGGGATGCCGGCGGCGGCGAGCGCGTCGCGGCGGGCCGCGAGGTAGGCGTGGATCTCCCCGACTACGTCGTCATAGGCGGGATCGAGCTGCATGGTCCGCGGCGTGCCCCGCATGTGCATCGCCACCACGGCCGCCCCGGATTCCCGCACCACGCGGGGCATGTCGGGGTCGCCCTCGAGGCCGGTGACGTCGTTGACGATGTCGGCGCCCGCCTCGACGGCCCGCGCGGCGACCATTGCCTTCGAGGTGTCGATCGACACGGGCACGCCAGACTCGGCGGCGAGGCGGCGGACGACCCCGCCCACGCGCCGCCACTCCTCCTCCGCTGTGACCGGCTCGGCGAACGGCCGCGTGCTCTCGCCGCCGATGTCGAGGATATCGGCCCCCTCGGCAACCAGCCGCAGGCCGTGGGCGACCGACGCCTCGATCCCGGCATGCCGGCCGCCGTCGGAGAAGCTGTCGGGGGTGACGTTCACGATCCCCATCACGAGCGGCCGCCGCCGCGGCAGGTCGAGCGCCCGTGTCCGCAGCCGCCAGTGTGATGGACGAGCTTCGCTTGTCATGGAAGCGAATGTAGCGACCCGCCGGTGCCCGGGGGGCGAAAGCCTCCGTCGCTGTGATCTTTTCGCCGGACTCCGTCACGGCGGCCCGGCATCGCAGAAGGGCGAAAAGCTCGAGGCTCCTCCGGCTTCCGCCCCCCGGGCACCTCGTCGTCCTGCCTCGGCACGGGTTGCCCGAGCCGGCGCCCCTCGCGCTCACTGCTCCGGTCCCGGCGAGCGGTGCGCGAACCGTCCGCTACCAGGGTTCTTCCATCAGGCCCACGATCTGCTGGGCGAGCTTGACGATCGCCTCCTGCTGGGTGCTGACGACGGAGCGGCCGAACTCGGGGACGATCGACGCCGACTGGCCGACGTCGACGGTGGCCGCCGGCAGCGGCACCTCGCCGGACGCGATCACCGAGCCGCCGCGGTCGGCCCAGGTCACGAGCACCTGGTAGTTGAGCTCCACCTGCCGCGACTGGTCGGTCGGGCTCTCCACGACCATCCGCTTGGTGTCGGCCACGATCCGGCCGGTGAGCACGCTGTCGGCGGCCGCCTCACTCCCGACCACCTTGAAGGGGGTCCGCTTCTCGATCTCCTTGCAGACCGCCTCCGTGAGCCGCTCGCCGGCGTCGATCGACGGCGTGGTGCGGAAGCTGTCGGACTGGAAGACGGGGACGTAGACCGTGCGGACGTTCGGGGCGTAGAGCGTGTTGTTGCCGAACCGGTAGCCGGCGCAGCCGGCGGCCGGCAGCAACGACAGCGCCAGGGGCAGGACCGCGATGAGGCGGCGGAGTCGCGGACGCATGCGGAGCCTCAGGGCGCGGGTCTCATCCGGATCAGACAAGTTCCTCGAGCGAGGGAGAGACCACATCGTCGGTCGTGCGAGGGGTTGTCCGTGCCGGCGAGCCGGCGTTGCTGGCCGAGCGCAGCCAGGATGGTGAAGCGAGGGCAGCATCGAGTGAGCGGAGGCCCGGAGGGCCGGAGCGAAAGTCCGGGCGAGACGGCACGGACAACCCCGGCCCCCGCGACGCCTGCGGATCATGGGGGACCCGTATCAGTAGAGGTTGGTCGCCGCGCCGGAATCGTCGCCGCGGGCGATCTGGGCATCCTGCTCGGCCATCGCGTCGAGCTCCGCCTCCTTGAGCGAGTCGGGGTTGAGCACCCGCGTGAGCATCGGCAACGGATCGTCGGAGACGTCCTGCAGATCCTTGATCTCGTCGAGCTTCGAGCGGGCCCGCTCGGCGAGCATGGTCCGCGGGTAGTCGCGGGCGATGAGCGCGTAGTAGATGCGGGCCGAGGTGTAGTGATTGCCCTTGGCGTAGAACTGCGCCCGGTCCCAGTGCCGCTGCGCCTGCTGGGCCGCGATCTCCGCCCGGGTCTTCTCGACGCGGGCCTCGTCCTCGCCGGTGAGCTGGTCGGGGAACTGCACCAGCAGCTGGTCGGCGAGGATCTCCGCCTCGTCGAGGATGCCCCCCTCGTAGCCCGGTCCCTGGTAGGCCCGCAGCTTGGCCTGGAGGCCGAGCATGTGGGCCTCCAGGAGGAAGTCGCTGTCGGGGTACTCGCTCCGCAGGAGCCCGTAGAAGTAGTCGGCGTCGAGCCACTGCCGGTCGAGGAAGTGGGCGTTGGCCTGGGCCATGATGCTGTCGTCGGCCAGCGGGCCGCGGGGATCGTTGAGCCGCACGTGCTCGTAGGCTTTGAGGGCCCGCCCGCGGCTGTCGAACAGCGGCCGCGAGCGGTCGACGAGGTTCGGCACGAGCAGCGGGTAGTGCCGCTTCTGGTCCAGCCCGATCCAGTACTGCGCGATGACGAACTGCCGCTGGGCGATGCGGTCGAGGTACCGGGTGTTGGCGTACTTCTTGACCAGCTCGTCGTAGCCGTCCTCCGCCTTCGGGTATTGGTCGGTGAAGAACTGGCACTCGGCGAGCTGCCACATGGCGTCCTCCTCGACCGTCGAGTCGGGCCAGCGGTCGATCGCCACCTTGTACTTGGGAATCGCCTCGCGGTAGCGGCCCTCGCGGAACAGCTCGTTCCCTGCGGCGAACGCCTTCCGGGCGACCTCCTCGTCGGGACCGCGGCCGACCATCTTCTTCCAGCGCCGCTTGATGGTGGCACCCTTGAAGGCGTCCCAGCCCAGCTCGGGCTCGGCGCCGGAGTACTCGCTGGAGATCACGCTGGAGTCGTCGTCCTCCTCATCCGCGGCGGCCCGGGGCTCGCCCTGGGCCCAGGGCCAGGCCGGCGTCTTGAGGGTGGCGCACCCCGACCCGCCGAGCACGCAGGCCGCGAGGGCGGCGACGAGGGCTCGGGACGGGCGGCGGGACGCTGCGGAGGCTGGCATCGGTGCGGTCGCGGGGTGATGGGGTCGGGCTAACCCGAGCGGCGGCGGCGCGGGGGCTGCTGGTGGGGTAGCCAGCGGGCGGCGCCCGCGGGCCGGTCGAGCACGTGCGTCAGGTAGGCGTTCATGATCGCCCGCACCTCGCCGCCGACGGGCGGTTCGAGGCCGA
>JBIIUP010000147.1:0-7762 GCA_044339885.1 Pirellulales bacterium
AGCGATGATCAGGCCGGTATTCGAACTGTTCGTGCTGCTGAAGAAGCCGTCGCTTTGCAGCTGGAGCGTGCTGTTGATCACGACCGCGGCGCCGTTGGCCTTCGTGATCGAGCCGCTGCGGACGACGAGCGTGCCGGAGTTGATGGACCATCCCACGACGTTCGTGCCCGTCGAACCGATAGTGACCGTGGTTCCCGTGACCACGTTGGACTGCAGACTCAGGATGTCGACGAGCCCCCCACCGAGACTGGTGGCCGCGGCGGCGGTGCCCGAACCGAGCGTCGAGAAGACGATGGCGCTCGTGCCATTGGACAGGTTGGGGGCCGCGTCCGCGTTCCAGTTCGCGGCGGTGCTCCAGGTGGAATTCGCGCCGCCACCGCCGTCCCAGGTCGGGCCGGCGAGGGCCGCCGATGGCGGGACGAGACCTATGACCGCGGCGGTCACGAGCGCCAGCGTGATCAGCGTGGCTGAACCCGCCGGCATGGTGCCCCACGGCGACTGCGAACTCGTCCCTCGCTTTGCATGACGTTCGATGCCGGACATGACTCCATCCCCATGATTTGTGGAGAATTCCTCTCCCGCCTTGCAAATCAATATATGAAGTTTCCGGGAGGCGTGCAACCGGCCGATCAGGCGTGAAAATGGCCACTTGTGCCTGCATTCTGGGTATGGGGTTCGGGCGCGTGTCCAGGCCCGCCTCCGTCGGCAGGTCATACCGGGCGAGCCGCGGGTTGGCTGGCGCCGGGAACGCGGCGTCGGCGATCCTCGGCCCGGGGGCTAGCAGGTCGCGCGGAGCATCTCGTCCCGCGCCGTGCGGATCAGCTGGGCGAGGGCCTCGCGTACGGCCGACTCGGAACCGCGCGCGGCCCGGAGGATGGCGAGCCGTCGGGCGGCGGCATCCACGATCCGCACCGGATCACGCTCGTCGGCTGGCAGCCCCAGCAATTCGTGGGACAAGGGGGGACACATGGGCGGACACTCGGCCTGATCGGTCGCGGGCATGCGGGTTCCTCCAACGGAGTCTGCGGAGCTCCCGCATGGGAAGGCGAGAATCGTCCGTGAAAGCGGACACCACCGCGGGCGGATTTTTTTGGGCGTGGCCGCAAAGACGCCTGAATCAGCCGCCCCGCGCGGTTTTTCATACCCCCCCGGCCGCGACCGACATCAGCGCTGGCAGTGACGCTGCCCGGCATGGTCCCGGCATGATCGAGAGGGCCTCGGCGTGGCCGCCCCCATGTCGGTGGTCCGCGTCTGGCTACGGCCATCCAGCCCCGCTGCCGCATCTTGCCGCAATCGGGGCCCTGGCTGGCGGGCATGTCCGAACTGCGGATTCCTGTCTTGCTGCTGAAGGAGTTCAGGCGATATTTCGCAACCCTCAATCGCTGCCGTGGAGGCACGTGTGGAGGGTCGGGCATGAGTTCGGGATCATCCGTCTGGTCGGCTTTCCCGCTGGCTGTCGGCGCGATCATCCTGACGGCCGCCGCCGATGCCCATGGTTTCGACTGGCTGCGCCCCCGGGAGATCGAGGTCAGCCGCGCGAATGTGGCCCCGGAACTGGTTGCGGCCACCCGGGAGGCTCCGATCGAGCGGGGGAAGCGGCGGCCCGTGCTCGACGGGGTGGGCTGGGTGCTCGGCATTCCCGCGAAAGTCGTTCTGTGGGACCGGCGCGTCGAGAACCATGACGTCTCGGTTGAAACGGAGGAGTCCATCCGGCGCTATCTGGACGACAACGATCTGGACCACGTGAAGGTCCGGATCAACCAGTACGCCCCGGTTGCCGACTGGCACAGGCTCCGGGCCAACAAGACCGTGGGCTGGGGCTATCGCTACACGCTCGGAGCGTTGTCCGTGGCCGGCGAAGCGATCCTGCCCGGACGTCTCATCGGCGGCGACCACTACAACCCGTTCACCGGCACGATTCATCTCTACAGCGACGTGCCCGCCATAGCCCTGCACGAGGGAGGGCACGCCAAGGACTTCACCCGGCGAAAGCTCCCCGGAACCTATGCGCTCGTGACGGCCCTCCCGTTCGGCAGCCTGTGGCCGGAAGCGATCGCCACCGGGGACGCGATCGCCTATGCCAGGCAGCAGGGAGACCCCGACCTCCAGCGCGAAAGCTACCGCATCCTGTTCCCGGCCTACGGGACCTACGTGGGCGGCTCGATCGGCGACTTCGTCGCGCCCGTGGCGCTTCCCATCTATGCCGGTGCCGTCGTGGCTGGTCATGCCGTTGGCCGAATCCAAGCTCGCATGGTGCCCGAGGACGCCCCTGACGCTGGCATCGGGGCGACCGGAGACGACGTCGAGCCACTTCCCGACGTGCAGGTGTCGCACGAGGAGCCGCCGGGACCGGCCGGCGACGACACCGCGGGCAAATCATGGGCGGTTCGGTGGCCCTTCGGCCCACGGTGAGCCTGCCGTCGGGTATCCCGGTCCGCAGCCGGTGTCGCCGTCGCTCTCGGGGCTGCGGGTCGGCATCCGGGGCGGGGCCGTCATTTGGCCAGCACGATGATGGCCGAGCCGATGAAGATGAAGATGCCGCCCACCACGACCGGGAGCTGCAGCTGACCCTTGAAGAGCAGCACCGAAAACAGGGCGACGAACAGGGGGTAGGAGATCTCCAGCACGGCCGACTTGCCGGCGCCGAGAAGCTGGATGGAACCGAGGATGGAAAGGGCTGCCGCGGTGGCCGTGACGAGCGTCAGGCCGACCAGCGGGAGACTGGCCCTGGTCGTGTCGAACGAGAACAGGGTGGCCGGCGACGCCCCTCCGGCGAGCAGGATCGTTCCGGCCACGAGCGCGCCGCAGAGGCAATGCAGGAAATAGAGCCTGAAGACCGACAGGCTCGCCAAGACCTTCTCGTCGAGGCAGTAGGTCAGGCCCCACAGGACAGACGCCAGGACAGCCAAGCCCAAGCCGTAGGGGTTCATCGACTGGTTCCCGTTTTCGGCCCGCGGCCGCGACTGCCCTGGGCAGCCGCACGGCCCCGAAGCTACGGGTCGGCCGGCAGCGCCGCCGTCCGCCCCTATTTTTTGGCGGCGGGCTTCGCCTTGTCCTTCTTCGGCTTCATGCTCTTCTTGTCGTTCTTCTGCGAGTTGTTGCCCTTGCCCATGGTCGAGTCTCCTGATGGTGGCCCGCTCCGCGCGCGGCCTGACAGAGAGTCCATCGGCAGAATGGCGCGGCACATTCAGTCCAACTGCCACATCTTCCGCGGGACGGCATGGGACACCGCCGGCAGAACGGGACCTGGACATCCAATGAGAGGGAGGCGAAACTGCCGGCCGAAGCGGATGTCGATATCCACAATCAGCGGAGCGTCTCTCCGCTGAAGCCGCGGCTGTCGGCGGTCAACGCGGCCGACTCGCACGACGGCAGGTGGTAGACCTCCCAGGGGGATCCTCACCCGCCATGAACGGAGGCCGCCATGGGAACGCCCGCGTCGCCGTCTGATTTCAAGGACCGACTGGTGGCGATCGTGAATGCCGCCGGCGGAAGCGCCGCCACGCCCGACGAGCGGACGGTCTCCGGCACGCTCACGGCGATCTCGGCGAAGTGGTTTCTGGGCGGCCGCAAGGTCACCAACACCATCCGGTGCGTGCTGGATCCGCTGGCCCACGAGGTCCGTTTCCGGGAGGCCGCGGTCGACTCGTCGTGGGGCCTGCCGCCCCCGACGTTCACGGTCGAGACCACCAGGCAGTCCGGGACGAACGTCGATCGGACCCGCACGGACAAGGGAATCGGCGGGGGCGGCCGCCTGGAGTTCGGCAAATTTCGCGAGGCCGTCTCCCGCGCCGCCCAGGACTGCGGCTGGACGTTCATCAGCGAGGTCGTCTGAGCCGCAGGGCATTTCCGCGGCGTCGCTGGCCGGTCAGCCCCACCAGCCGCCGTTGACGTGCAGCGTCTGCCCGGTGACGTACGACGCCATGGAGCTGGCGAGGAACAGCACGGCCTCGGCGACCTCGCGGGGCTCGCCGAATCGTCCCAGCGGGATGTTCTCCAGCATCGCCGCCCGCGCCGGCTCGGGGATCGACGAGCCCATGTCGGTCAGCACCACCCCCGGAGCCACGGCGTTGACGGTGATCCGCCGCTTCGCCAGCTCGCGGGACAGCACCTTCGTGAGTCCCACGACGCCCGCCTTCGACGCGGCGTAGTTCGCCTGGCCGAAGAAGCCCACGAATGCGGAGAGGGAGGCGACGTTCACGATCCGGCCCCCGTCCCGGAGCCGATCGGCCGCCGCCTGGCAGGCGTTGAACGTGCCGGTGAGGTTCGTGTCGATCACGTCCGTCCATTCCGCCGCGGTCATCTTCCGCAGCGTGCGGTCGCGGAGGATGCCGGCGTTGTTGACGAGGATGTCGATGCCCCCGAACCGCTCGATCGCCCGGTCGAGCGCCGCGGCGACCGCCGTCGGGTCGCGGACGTCCGCCGGGACGGCCAGGGCACCCGGCCCCAGTTCCACGGCGGCCTGCTCGGCCCGCGCCCGGTTGATGCCGGCGGGATCGGGGACATAGATGACGACGACGTCGGCCCCCGCGGCCCGCAGGGCCCCGGCCGTGGCCCGGCCCAGCCCCTGGCCGCCCCCCGTCACCACCGCCGTCCGGCCCGAGAGATCGATGGCGAACATCACGCTGCTCCAGAACGCAGGGGCTGCACGGTGCGGTCAGGGGGCGACGACGCGGATGCACGACGGCGCCTTGCACGGCACCGGGTCGCCGAGCGGCGCCGGCACGCCGGTCTCGGCGGGGATCGCGAAGACGGCGAGGTTGTCCCCGGTCATGTTCGCGCACACCAGCAGCCGCCCGTCGGGCGAGAGAGCGAGGTTCTGCGGGCCGCCGCCGCGGCTGGGGACGATGGCGAGCCGCTCGAGCCGGCCGTCGTCGCCGACGCGGAACACGGCGATGCTGTCGTGACCCCTGTTGGTCGCGTAGAGGAACCGGCCGTCCGGCCGGAGCTTGACGTCGGCACAGAAGCTCTTGCCCGCGAAGCCGTCGGGCAGCGTCGACACCGTGGGGCCGCGGCGGAGGCGACCCGAGGCCGTGTCCCGGTCGTACACGGTAACCGAGTTCGCCAGCTCGTTGACCGCGTAGAGATGACGGCCGGAGGGGGCGACCGCGAGGTGCCGCGGGCCGGCGCCGTCCGGCGCGTCGACGAACGGCGGGTCTCCGGGCACGAGCGTGGCCGTGGCCGGATCGAGGCGGTAGCAGAGGATCCGGTCGAGTCCGAGATCGGCCGCGTAGACGAAGGGGCAACCGTCGGGGGCGGCCACGGGGACGATCGCGTGGGCCTTGGCCTGCGTGCGGCCCGGTGGCGGCTCGTGACGGATGAACGACGCGGCCGGGCTGAGCGACCCGTCGGCGGCGACGGGGAGCGTCGCTACGCTGCCGTTGGAGTAGTTCGCGATCAGAAGCGCGCGGCCCGAGTCGTCGAGTTCCACGTAGCAGGAGGCGTTGCCGCGGGTCGACTGCCGGTTGATCTCCGTGAGGGTGCCGGCGGCGGCGTCGAGCCGCCAGGCGATCACCTCCTCGTCGTCGGGGCTGCCGAAGCGGGCGGCCGCGTTGCCGTAGACGGTCCGCCCGTCGGGGGTGACCGCGAGGAAAAACGGGTTGGCCGCGGGCCACGGGCCACCATCGGCGGCGAGCGTGCCGGTCGCCGCGTCGAGGCGGAAGCCGCGGACCCCGCCGGTTCCCGGCGGCGCGAACATCGACACGAGCAGAAACAGCGACCCGGTTCCGGTGATGACGGTCATGGAAGGCCTCCGCAGGGATGGCCCGCATCGTACCCGATCGCCGAACGCGGCAGGCGGGCGGCGCCGGCCATCCGGCGGGGGCGCAAGCCCGGTGCGCCTTGATGGCTCGGATCGGGTCGGCTAGCGTGAGTCGGCCGAGCCCACGCCGCGGAGTGACTGCCATGCGCGAACCAGCGACGATCTTGTCCCGACGACCCGCCTGGGCCGCGATGGCGAGGCCGTGCCTCGTCGCGATCGCGGCCGTCGCGGCGGGGGTCAGCTGCCGGGCTGCCGACGAGGCGGCCGACGAGCCGGTCCGGCTGGGCATGGTCGGCCTCGACACGTCGCACTGCCCGGCGTTCGCCAAGCTCTTCAACGTCGCCGGGAATCCCGACCATGTGCCCGGCTGCCGGGTCGTCGCGGCCCATCCCTGGGGCAGCCGCGACATCGAGTCGAGTCGGAAAAGGATTCCGGGCTACACCGAGGAAGTCCGGAAGCTGGGGGTCGCGATCGTCGACGACCTCGACGACCTGCCGCCGCTCGTCGACGTCGTGCTCCTGGAGACCAACGACGGACGGCCGCACCTCGCGCAGGCCGTGGCGATGCTTCGCGCCGGCAAGCCGCTGTTCATCGACAAGCCCGTGGCCGGCTCGCTGGCCGACGCGGTCGCGATCTATCGGCTCGCCCGGCGGCTCGACGTGCCGATCTTCAGTTGCTCGTCGCTCCGCTACCTGGAGGGCGTCGACGCGGTGCGGGCGGGGAAGGTCGGCACGGTGCTCGGATGCGACGCCTACTCCCCGTGCGTGCTCGAGCCCTCGCACCCCGACTTCTTCTGGTACGGCATCCACGGCTGCGAGCTGCTCTTCGCCGTGATGGGCACCGGCTGCCGCTCGGTCGTCCGGACGCACACGGCCGACTTCGACCAGATCACCGGCACGTGGGACGACGGCCGCATCGGCACGGTCCGCGGGATCCGCGCGGGGACGAAGGGCTATGGCTTCACGGCGTTCGGCAGCGAGGGCATCCATTCGGTCGCCGGCGCCGGCGGCTACCGGCCACTGGTCGTCGAGATCGCGCGGTTCGCGCGAACCGGCGAGCCTCCGGTGAGCGGGGTCGAGACGCTCGAGATCTACGCGTTCATGGAGGCGGCCGACGAGAGCCGCCGCCGCGGCGGGGTCCCGGTGACGCTCGCCGGGGTGCTCGAGCGCGCCGAGACGGAGGCGACCGCGCGGCTGGAGGCCGTCATGGCCGAGCCAGAAGCCGTTGCCAAGTGATCCCCGTGGTCTCCGGCACGGGAGCCTTCAGTTCCCGCGGGGCCGGCGGCCGGCCGGCGCCGGCTCGTCGCGGCCGATGAACAGCGTGTTCCAGCCCCCGCGGCCGCCGTCGTGCGTGCGGGCCCGCTCCGTGGCGACCGTCAATCCGGCCCGTCGCATCCGCTCCGCGAACGCCGGATCGTCGGTGGCGGACCAGACGGCCAGGCAGCCACCGGGCCGCAGCGCGGCCTTCGCCGCGGCCAGCCCGGCCGGCGTGTAGAGCCGGTCGTTGCCCGCCGACGTCAGGCCGCAGGCACCGTTGTCGACGTCGAGGATGACCGCGTCGTAGTCGCGTCGCCGCAGGGCGAGCACGTCGGCCACGTCCCCCTCGACGAGCTCCACGCGGGGGTCTCCGAGGGCGTCCGCCCCCAGCCCGTAGCCGGGATCGGCGTTCCAGCGAACGACGGCTGGCACGAGCTCCACGACCGTCACGACGGCGTCGGGCCGCAGCCTGCCGAGGGCCGCACGGAGGGTGAATCCCAGCCCGAGGCCGCCGACGAGCACCCGGGCGCGCGGCTCGTCGGCGATGTGGCCGCACGCCAGTTCCGCGAGCCGTTCCTCCGAGTGGTGCTGCCGGGTGGACATCAGCTCCACGCCGTCGATGCGGATCGACACCGTGCCGTCGTGCTCGTGGAGCGTGAGCGGCCGGCCGTCGGGGGTGGTGGCGCGGGCAAGGAGGACGGTCGGTTTCATGCGGTCTGCCCGCGGAGTCTATCCGGCCGAGGTG
>JBIIUP010000148.1:0-7712 GCA_044339885.1 Pirellulales bacterium
CCCAAGGCCGTCCCCCGCGCATCCTTTCGGACGGAGCGGGTCGTGACGAAGGCTCGGCCGCCCACCACCGTGACGAGGGGTTGGATGCATGACGGACGCAACGGCTCTGCCGAAATCGCCGCCTCCCGGCGGCGGCGGCGAAGTCGGCGGACGCGACGGCCGATTCTCGAAGGCGTGCCGGATCGACGGCACGAGGAGTGATCGACCCATGCGCCGCATGCTCATGGCCGCCTTCGCGGCCTCCGCCTTCATCCCCGTCCCGTCCGCAGACCTGGCCGCCGCCAGCTTCGACCCCCGCGTGGTCACGTTCGGAGCGGCCCGCGACCAGATCAAGAGCACGCCGATCGAGAACCGGCCCAACCGCCCGCTCCACGTCTACGGCAACTCCGTTCGGCGGCGGCACCACCGCGGCGGCATGACCCAGCCGCAGTCGGCCCGCTGACGCACGCCGCCGAGCCCGCAGCCGGCCGCGACCAGGGTCGAAACCGCCGTTGTGTGGGGGAGCTGTTTCTGCGAGGGTCCCATCGTCGGGGAGAGACGTTGCCGGAAGGTCCTGGCCGCCGCCCCCGATGCACCGCCCCGGAGTATCCCATGCGCACGCTCCTGATCCTCGGCCTCGTCGTCGGCGGCCTCGTCGTCGCCGGAGCCATCCACATCACCCAGTCGGGCGATCAGATCGAGATCTCCGTCGACAAGCGGAAGGTCGAGGCCGTCACAGGCAGCGTCGTCCGCGAGGGCGAGACGCTGCTGCGGAATGCCCAGTCCCCGTCCCCGGTCCAGAGCCGCTAGCGACCTCGGCGCCGAGCGGCTCGACCCGAGCCAGCCCGTGGACCCGGTACTCGCGGCCGGTCCGTCGCTCGTAGCACTGCCGCCGGCTGCGGAGCCGCCGTCCGGCGCGGAAGACGAGCCCGCCGTCGACACGGAACAGGGTACCGTCGGGCAGCGTCTCGACGAGCACGCGGGTCGGGTCGAACCGGTCGTAGCGGGCCAGGGCCAGGGCGAGTCCCCGGTCGCTGCACGTGGCCGCCATCGGCCTGCGGTTCGCCAGCGCCGCGGCGACGTCGTCGGGGAGCGCCCCCGAGGCCACCACGGGCGCCAGGACGGCCTCGAACTCCCCGCGCCACTCGGGGCCGTGCGGCCGCGGTCGCCGCCGTGCGTGGCGGTGACGCTCCCAGGTGACGGCGTGCGCAATCTCGTGGAGCAGCGTGGTGAGGAACGCGTAGGGATTGAGATCCTCGTTCACCGAGATGCGGTGCGCGGGCCGGCCGCGGCCCGGCGGGCGATGATCACCGAGCTTCGAACGCCGCGGCCGCGCCAGCAGCACCTCGCACGGATGCCGCCCCAACAGGTCGGCGACGTAGGCCGCCGTCCCGTCGGGAAGACGGGGCTCCAACTCGAACGTCATCCGCACGATCGCCATGCCTGCCGACGCTATCACCCCCCCGGCGGAATCGACAACGTGGGAATCTCGTCGGCCTCCACGTCGTGCGTGGCGAAGTACCGCTCCACGGCCTCGACGACGGCCCGGGACGGCGGCGCCGGGGTCTCGTCGTGCACGGTCCGCTCGACGACCGAGCGGCCCGCGACGATGCCGGCCCGCTCCTCCACGCGCCACCGCGGGCCGAAGTGGTGCACGGCGAAGTACATCGTCTTGGCCTGCACCGCCGCGACGCCCCCGCAGCGGCAGGCCTCGTAAAACATCCGGTGCACCCCCTGCCAGTCGCGGTCGCGGGTCGTGCAGGCGACGTCGTGGACCACCGAGGCGTTGCGGAACCGCCCCTCGAAGGGGCCGCCGATGAGCGACCAGAACGCGCGGGGGATGCTCGCGCCGTCGATCACGGCTCCGGCCAGTGCCGGCCAGACGAGGCCCCGCGGATCCTCGTAGCCGAACGGCCGCTCGAGCGTCATCGTCCGGCCGTCGTCACCCCACCGGGCGACGACGTCGCCGATGAACCGGCCCCAGCCGCTGGCCGGCCGTGACGGCGCCGCCCGGGCGGCCAGAAACCCCACCAGCGGCCGCGCGGCCGGCGGCACGCACCGCTCGTCGCAGCATACCCGCAGCGACTCGCCGTCCCGCTCGATCGCGATCTCGTACTGCCGGAGGTCTCGGCCGGTGGGCGAGAACCGCTCCCAGGATTCGGTGATGCCGGCGGCGGCGACGAGCGACTCGACCTGCCGGCGGTCCGCGGCGTCGAGCGCGGCGGTGTCGACCAGGCAGCCTCGGGAGGCCCCGGCGAACCCGCCCGATTGAGTGAACCTGATCCGCATCGCCTGCCCGTCCGCATCCCACGGCCTGCCGGCCCTCGAATCCCCATCATCCGCAAAACCGGCCCCGAGGGCCACCGCCGGATACCCCTCTTATGGATGACGTGCCCCCTCCACTTGCACACGGCCCGAAACGAAGCAATCGTTGTCCCGAGGGGTTTGCGGCCGTTTCGACCACGACGGCCCGCCCCGCCGCGGATCCGGCGTGCCACCATGAACACCGTTTTCCTCACCGGCGCAACGGGCTTCATCGGCCGGCACGTCGCCGCGGCGCTCCTGGCGCGGGGCTGCGAGGTCCGCTGCCTCGTGCGGTCGTCGGCCAAGGCCGCGCACCTCCGCCACGACGGCCTGCGGATCGTCGAGGGCACCCTCACCGACGACGCCGGCTGGCGGTCGGCGCTCGCCGGCTGTGACACGGTGATCAACGTGGGTGGCCTCGTGGCCGCCCGCAGCGTGCCAGATTTGTTCCAGGCCAACGGCCACGGCCCGGCGCTGCTCGCCGACGCCTGCGCGGCGCTGGAGTCGCCGCCGCGGCTGGTGCACGTCTCGTCCCTCGCCGCGGCGGGCCCGACGCCGGCGGCGTGCCGGCTGCGGGTCGAGGCGGACCCCCCCGCCCCGATCTCCAACTACGGCGCCAGCAAGCGGGCCGGGGAGGCCGAACTCGAGCGCAGGGCCGACAGGGTGCCGGTGACGATCATCCGCCCCGGCGTCGTCTTCGGTCCGCACGACCGCAACTTCTCCCAGATCTTCCAGTTCGTGAACGTCGTCCATGCCCACCTGCAGATGGGATTCTGCGAGCCTCCCCTGTCGCTGATCCACGTCACGGACCTGGTCGAGCTCATGCTCGCCGCCACCGAACGGGGCGATCTGCTTCCGGCCGACGGGTCGGCGGACGGCCGCGGGATCTATTTCGCCTGCGACGACCGCGAGCATCCGACCTACGGCGAGATCGGCCGGCGGGTGGCCCGGGCGCTCGGCCACCGCCGCGTGCTCGTCGCCCCGCTGCCGATGGCGCTGGCCTGGCCGTTCATCGTCGCGATCGAGAAGTTCTGGCATGCGACGGGCCAGGCGAGCATCGTCTCGGCCGACAAGCTCCGCGAGGCCACGGCCCGCAGCTGGGCCTCGTCGGCGGCCCGGTCCCGCGACCATCTGGGCGTCGCACCGCGGGCTACGCTCGACGAACGGCTCGGGGAGACGGCGGCCTGGCTGCGGGACAACGGCCGGCTCTGAAGGCCGACGCCCGCGGGACGTGTCGCGGACACCGGCGGCGTCGCTCCCACGGCGGCCGGAGCGAGCACCCTGTCCCCGGACTCGGCCAGGCTGCCACAATGCCGCAGCGGCCGCGGCCGGACGCGCTCGACCATCCCGACGGGGGCTGGCGGCGCCCGGGCCGTGGCGGTGCCTCCCGGTGCCCCGGTCATGTCTCCAGATGCCGTGGATCCGATCCTCCGTGCCCGTCGGGCCGTGGGGGACCTGTTCACCCCCGATCCGCGGATCTACTGGGCGGACCTGCTGGCGAGCCTCGTCGTGGGCTACGCCGCCGCGGCCGTCCACCTCGTGGCCCCGGTCGGCTCCGCGGTCCAACTCGCCGCCTGGCTTCTGTCGGGCTGCGCCCTGTTCCGCAGCTCGGTGTTCATGCACGAGATTGTCCACTTCCGCCGCGGCGAGATGACGGGCTTCACGGTGGCCTGGAACCTGCTGTTCGGCATCCCGTTCCTGATGCCCTCCTTCCTCTACGAGCACCACCTCGCCCACCACAACGTCCGGCACTACGGCACGCCCCGCGACGCCGAATACCTGCCGCTGGCTGGCGGCTCGCTGCTGGGCGTGGCCGCTTTCCTCGCCGAGATTTTCCTGCTGCCGCTGCTGGCCCTCGTGCGGTTTCTCGTCGTCGCCCCCGTCTCGTTCCTGCATCCCGGCCTGCGCCGCTTCGCGCTCGAGCGGTGCTCGCCGCTGGTCATCAATCCCTGGCACCGCCGGTCGATCCCGGAGGACGCGCCGCGTCGCCTCTGGGCGGCCGTCGAGCTGGCCTGCATGGCACAGGCGGTCCTGTTCTGCGCCCTGCCGTTCATCGCGAGCGTCCACGTCGGCTCGTGGAGCGTGGCCCTCGGCTGGCCGGCGCTCGTCAAGATCTACCTGCTCGCCGTCCTGGCGCTGGGCCTCAACCACGTCCGCACGCTCGCCGCGCATCGCTACCGCGGCACGGGCGACGCGATGAGCATGGCGGAGCAGCTGGCGGACTCGGTCAACGTCGAGGGGCGGACGCCGCTGGTGACGCTGTTCTTCCCGGTGGGGCTGGGCTACCACGCCCTCCACCACCTCTTCCCCTCGATCCCCTACCACAACCTCGGCCGGGCCCACCGGCGGATCATGGCGGAGCTGCCCGACTGGCGGGCCTACCGGGACGCCACCTGCCGCAGCTTCTCCGCGGTCCTCGCCGAGCTGCTCGGCGACGTCCGCCGCTCGACCGCCGCCCCGCGGCCGCCGGCCGACCGGTGGTACGCGCGGCTGGGCCGCTGACCGTCGGCCGGCGGATAACTTGCCCGCGTGCAAGCCGCGGGTACTATGATTGTTGGAAGGACTCGAGCATCCGGTCTTCGAATCGGGTCGGCCCCTGCGGTCGCCCGTACCAACCTCGCGAAAGCACAAGGTGGTGACCGTCCCTGGCGACAGGGACGGAGGATGCGCGTCGGGAGCGTTTCCCGGCGAAGCTTTCGGTCGGTTCCCCGGGCAGGGTCGGTCGGCGACCCGATGGGTCCGGTGATCGCGAAAGCACCTTCCGCGGGAGGAGGTGCCTCATGCCGGTCGGTTTTCCCTCGCTTCGTGTCGACCATAAGAACGCGAAGCATCACCTCTGGTGCAACAACGGCACCTGGTGGGTGCACTACACCGTCCACTTCGACCACCGCAAACGGCGGGTGAGGCGGTCGCTCGGCACGCGGTCGCTCGCCGAGGCGATCCTGCGCCGGGACAGCCTGCTCCTGCAGCTCGCCAACGACGGTGAATTCGTCTCGGAGCGGCCCGATTTCGACCGCCGCACGGTCGTGTGAGCCGCCGGCTCGGACGTGATCACGCGTGCTTGTTCCGCTCGCGGATGAGAGCTGAATCTGTTGCTCGTGCGCGGGGTTGCCCGCGCCGTCTCGCCCGGACGACCGCTCAGGGGCGGCGGTTCGATCTGCGCCTGGCGCGGCTCGGGGCTGCCCATGCCCTGTCGCCCGGACGTTCACTGCGCCCATCCTGGGCTCCGTTCACTCGATGCTGCCTGCGGCTCCGCCATCCTGGCTGCGCTGGCCAGCAACGCCGGCTCCCGGGCACAGGCAACCCCTCGCAGACCCTGGGGAGGGAAAGCCAGGACGGGCGAGGCAGACACGCGAAACGCATCACCCGCGATCCGCAGGCCTGCTCGCGGCGGGTCGGCCTCGGCCCTGCATACCGCGGCGGAGGCCTTCCTGCCGCCAGGCCTCGCCGAGCACGACGCCCGCCGCCACGGCGACGTTGAGGCTCTCGACGGCGCCGGTGCCGGGGATCCTCACCCGGAGGTCGGCGACGGCGTCGACCTCGGGCGAGACGCCCTCCCCCTCGCCGCCGAGCACGACGACGATCCGGCCCTCAAGCGGGGCGTCGTGGAGCGGCTCGCCCCGGTGGCTGGAGGTCACGACCACCCGGAAGCCGGCCTTCCGTAGCCGCCGCAGTCCGGCGACGCCGTCACCGAGGTCGCAGACGGGCACGATCTCGGCAGCCCCCTCCGCCACCCGCACGGCCGCGGGCGACAGCGGCGGCAGGTCGCCGGCCGCCCCGGTGACGGCCCCGACGCCGAAGTGGGCGGCCGACCGCAGGATGGATCCGAGGTTGTGCGGGTTCTGCACGCCATCGAGGTGGACCAGCGGCCCGACGACCTCGCCGAGCTCGATGCCGCGGAGCAGGTCGTCGAGGCTCCAGCGGCGGATCTGCCGCGCGAGGATCGCGATCCCCTCGTGGTGCAGCGAGCCCGTCAGCCGACCGAGGTTCTCCGCCGGAACGACCTGGAAGCCCCGCCGCTCGGCGGCGCACCAGGCGAGCAGCGCCGCGAATCGCCGCCGCCGCTGCTCGGTGACGTAGACGCGGACGATGTCGCCGGGCCGCCTCGCGAAGATCGCCTCGCAGGCGCACGCCCCGTGGAACATCTCCTCGGTCCGGCCCCGGTGCCGCGGCCGCCGGCCGGCCGCGGCGGGCCGCGCGGGACGGTCTTCGCGGTTGGTGCGACGGGCCCTGGCCACGGCGTTCAGCCCCGCTTCCGCGAGAGCATGAACTCGTTGCCCTCGGGATCGACGCACATCGCCAGATGCGGCGGCTCGCCGTTCTCGGGCTCCGGCTCGCGGGTCAGCGTGCCGCCGGCGGCGACGACCTCCCGGGCGCCCGCGACCACGTCGGGCACCTGGAAGCTCAGTCCCGTCCACGTCCGCCGGCCCTCGCCGCCGGAGTGGATGCCGATCACGGCGCCGCAGACCTCGACCTCCGCGATCACGGGGTTGCGCCGGAGGACCCGGCCGCCGAAGAGGTCGCCGTAGAACCGGACGGCCCTGTCCATGTCGACGGCCCAGATGACGTACTTCACGCGTTCGACGAGCATGGCCGGAGTATAGGGTCTCGGCGCCGCGGTTTGACCGCGGCCCCAGGATTCCCGGCCCCGACCCCCCGCCACGGCCGCCGCGCGACCGGATTCGGTAGACCGGTCGCCGTGCGACCGGACTCCCGGTTGCACGGCAACCGGGCTACCGATCTCGGCAACCGCGCTACCCACCGCGCTACCCTCCCGCGGCCGCGCCGGCGGTCGCTGCCGCCCGGTAGACTCTTCTCATCCTCTGGAGGTGTCCTGCCCGCATGTCGCCGCCGCGCACGCCCGCCCTCATCGGTCTCGACTGGGGCACATCCTCGCTGCGGGCCCACCTGATCGCCGCCGACGGAGGCGTCCTCGAGACCCGGCGGCAGCCGTGGGGCATCCTCCACCTTCCCGAGGGCGGTTTCCCTGCGGCGTATCGCGGAATGGTGGGCGACTGGCGGGACCGCTGGCCCGCCCTGCCGGCGCTGGCGGCCGGCATGATCGGCAGCCGTCAGGGTTGGCACGAGGTCGCTTACGTCCCCTGCCCCGCCGACACCGCGGCGATCGCCGCCGGCCTGGAGTCGATCGACGTCGACGGCGGGCGGCTGGCGATCGTGCCCGGAGTCGTGCAGCGCGGCCCCCTGCCGGACGTGCTCCGCGGCGAGGAGACTCAGCTCCTCGGGGCCCTCGCCCTCGACCCCACGCTCGCGGCCGACTCGCTCCTGGTGCTGCCGGGAACCCACAGCAAGTGGGTGACGGTCCGGGCCGGCCGGCTCGAACGGTTTTCGACGCACATGACCGGCGAGCTCTTCGCGGTGCTCCGCGACCACTCCATCCTCGGCCGACCCGCCCGCGAGAGCGTCGGCGC
>JBIIUP010000149.1:0-7699 GCA_044339885.1 Pirellulales bacterium
GATCGCGGCGGAAGGCGCGAGAATCGCCTCATAGAGGGCTGGGCGGGACAGCTTGGCGCCGATCCCCGAGAGCGCCGGACCGACGGCGCGGCCGGCGTCGCCGACGACGTGGCACTTCGAACAGGTGCCGGCGCCGGCGAACACGTCCCTGCCCTTCGCGGCGTCGCCGGAGCGCCGCAGGAGTTCGGCGACCGGCGGGAGCGGCTCGCCCCCTCGCGTCTGCGGCAGCGGGAGCACGCCCGCAGCCGCCTGTCGGACGTCGGCGTAGGGAGCCAACGCGATGGCCATGCCTGCGACCGGCAGGAGCGGACCCGCGAGGTCGCCCGCCGCCGCCAGCGTCACCAGCTCCCGGGCACCGGAATGCGAACGCGCCAGGGCTCTCACGGCCGCCGCCAGCACCTCCGGCGGTGCCGTGTCGTCGGCGAGCACCTCGGCGACCAGGGCCCGGGACTCCGCCGACCCACGGATGCCCAGCGCCGCGAGCAGACGGATCGTGGCGTCGTCACCGCGGGCCAGCGCGGCCTTGATGGCGTCGGCACCGCCGGCGTCGAGGGCCACCGCCACCGCCATCGCCGCCGTCTGCTCCGCCGTGTCCGTCGCCGTCGCCAGTTGCACGACCTCGGCGATCCGATCGACGAGGTGGAACCGGTCGACGATCTGGAGAAATCGCTGCGAGCCCGCCGCGCATGTCGCGGCCTCGTCGATGCGGGCCGCGAGCCGCGGGTCGGCCTGCGCCGGCGTCGGGTCGAGGCGGATGACGAGTTCAGGCAGGACGGCGCGGCGGGTCTCCTCGGGCGCGGCGTAGGAGGCGACGAGCGGCCCGAGCGCCGCCTGCACGGCCGCCGAATC
The DNA here is from genome assembly GCA_044339885.1 of Pirellulales bacterium. Classification (GTDB taxonomy): domain Bacteria; phylum Planctomycetota; class Planctomycetia; order Pirellulales; family UBA1268; genus QWPN01. The sequence continues at coordinate 850 of JBIIUP010000149.1, forward strand.
CTGGAAGTCGAGAGCCCGCACGAAGGCCAGCGCCTCGCCGGTCACGGTGCCGGGGTCGCCGATCACACCGCAGGCGAGCGCCGGGGTGGCCGCGGCGCGGCTGCGCCAGACGATCTCCCGGCCGGCCTCCGTCCGCCAGCGGCCCGCGATGCGGTCCAGCCACGCGGCCAGCCGACCGTCCCATTGGTTCGGTCCGGCGAGTCCCGCCGGACCGTCGGCACCGATGCCGAGGGCCTCCAGTTCCCACCGGTCGCCCGCGGCATGGCGGCTGGCGAGCGCCGCCCAGGCCCGGTCGGCCCGCGGTCCGGAGACGCCCTTCAGCGCGATCGCCGCCTCGCGGCGGACGGCCGGAGCGGGGTCGTCCAGGAACTGCTCGACGAGGGCGGGCACGTCGCGGTTCGCCCGGCGGCAGAGCCGCAGGGCCACGACCCGCAGGTCGTCGCAGGCGTCCGCGGCGAGCCGCTCGATCCAGCCATCGGCCTGGCCCGGAAGCATGCCGGCGGCCCAGGCGAACCGGGACTTCAACCGCGGGTCGCGCGCCGACTCGTAGGCTGCGGCCAGCGCCGGCGGCGCTGCCGAGGGTTCCCGGGCGAGTCGCTCCAGCGCCGTCGCCCGCGTGCTCATGTTGGGGCTGGCCAGCGCCGCCACGGCTCCCGCGACCGTCTCGAGGTCGACGGCAGGCACGCTCCAGCGGGATCCCGCCGACGCCAGCCGGTAGATCCGGCCCTTCTGGGTGTCGCCCATGCCGTGGCCGCCCACGCCGGGGTCGTACCAGTCGGCGATGATCGCCGACCCGTCGGGCGCGAGGCAGACGTCGCTGGGGCGGAACCATTGATCCGCCGACCCGTCGACGATCACCTCGGCCTCGGCGGCGAACCCGGCCCCCCGCGGCGTCACGCGGTAGGCCCGCACCAGGTTCGGCCCCGCGTCGCAGTGGAGCACGGCCCCGCGGAACCGCTTGGGGAGGAGCGCCCCTTCGGCGACGCAGATCCCCGCCGGTGAGCCTGCGCCGGTGAGCAGGAGGTTGGGCACGACGCCGGGGTCGTTCTGGTGCCAGTGCTGCCGCGGCGTCTCGGACTCGCGGTTCGTCCGCGGCGCCCGCCAGCCGGCCCCCGACCGCTCGTCGACATACCCGTAGTTGCCGTATTCCATGACGAAGTTGACCCGCACGCTGGCGTTGCCGTCGTCGTCGTTGTCGCTCTGCCACAAGGAGCCGAACGAGTCGACCGCCACCTCGTAGTTGTTGCGGAAGTTGTGCCCCAGGACCTCGAAGTCGCCGCCATCCGGCCGGCAGCGGAACACCATGCCCTGCCGCCAGGGCTTCCCGCCGTCCCGCACGACGTTGCCGAACAGGTCGGTCACGGGCTTGCCGTCGCGGTCGTGGACGGCTTTGCCGGTGTTGCCGAAGTTGAAGTACCAGCGGCCGTCGGGCCCGACGACGAACGCGTGGGCCGAGTGGTCGTGCTGCGGTTCGCCGGTCTTCGTGAACAAGGTCTCCCGGCGGTCGGCCCGGAGGTCGCCGTCGTCGTCGTGAAACACGAACACGTCGGGCGAGCACGACACGATCACCCGGCGGCCCGGTCCCTCGCCGATCACGCAGATGCCCAGCGCCGAATCGACGTCGCGCCCCTGGTGGAAGACCGTCTGCCTGTCGGCACGGCCGTCGCCGTCGCTGTCTTCGAGCACGAGGATCCGGTCCCCCTCCGGCCGGGTATTCCGCTGGCTGCGATAGTTGACGACTTCGCACACCCAGACGCGGCCTCGGGCATCGACGTCGATGTCGGCCGGGCTGGAGAGCAGTGGCTCCGACGCGAAGAGCGTCGCCTCGAGCCCGTCCGCCACGGCGAGCGTCCGCGATGCGTCGGCGGCCGGCGGGGCCGAGGCCGCGGCGTCGGCGGCCCACCCGCGGGCCGCCGCGACGATGGCCGCTGCGCCGGCGACGGTGACCGCGATCCTGTGGACGATCCGCATCGTGCACCTCGAGCGTGGGGCGTGCCGCACGGGGGCGGTACAGGCATCCGGGCGACGCTCCCGTCAGCGTGCTTTGAGGATATACTCCGGGCGTCCGGAGGGTAAGCGAATGGCTAGCGGCGACACTGGAAATGTCGTGCCCCGAAAGGGGTTGTGGGTTCGAGTCCCATGCCCTCCGCTACAGTGATCGACGTCGGAGTCCGCCTGTCCGGATGGCCTCCGACGCGGCCTGGCTCGCCTTGCATCGCCACGGCTCGCCGCTCCTGCCGCCGGCCCTGACTTCGCAGGAGTTCGAGACGATGCTCTGTCGTGCGGGCCGCTGGCTCGTCCGTGGCCGGCTCTGGCTCGCCGCCGCGGCCTGTATCGTCGGAGCGGTGGCGGCGCGAGCCGAGGCGTTGGTTTCCGCCGGGCAGGCGGGGCCGGGTGGACCGAGCGACGCGGTCCTCGCCGAGTACTTCCGCCAGGAGACGGCGGCCATCGCCGCAGCCTGCCTCGACGGCATCCGGACCCGTGACGATTGGGAGCGGCAACGCGTCGACTATCGCCGGCAGTTGCTCGACATGCTGGGCCTCGACCCGCTGCCTCAGAAGACGCCCCTCGAGCCGCTGGTGACCGGCACCGTCACCCGCGACGAGTTCGTCGTCGAGAACGTCCACTTCCAGTCCCTGCCGGGGCTCCACGTCACGGGCAACCTCTTCCTGCCCCGCGGCGAGGCGCGGCCGGCGCCGGCGATCCTCTACGTCTGCGGCCACGCGCCCGGCAGGCACGAGGGGCTCAACGTCGGCGGCAAGACCGTGTACCGCCACCATGGCGAGTGGTTCGCCCGACACGGCTACGTGTGCCTCGTCGTCGACACGCTGCAATTCGGCGAGATCGAAGGCATCCATCACGGCCTGTACCGCTACGGCCGCTGGTGGTGGCAGAGCCGGGGGTACACGCCCGCGGGCGTGGAGACCTGGAACGCGATCCGCGCGATCGACTACCTGCAGTCGCGGCCGGAGGTCGACGGCTCCCGGATCGGCATGACGGGCCGCAGCGGCGGCGGGGCCACGACCTGGTGGACGGCGGCGGTGGACGAGCGGATCCGGGTGGCCGTGCCGGTCGCCGGGATCACCGATCTGGAGAACCACGTCGTCGACGGCTGCATCGAGCGGCACTGCGACTGCATGTTCTTCTGCAACACCCGGCGCTGGGACTTTCCGGCGGTGGCCGCCCTCGTCGCACCGCGGCCGCTGCTGATCGGCAACACCGACCGCGACGGCATCTTCCCGCTCGACGGCGTGGTGCGGGTCTACGAGCGGGCGCGGAGGATCTACGACCTCTACGGGGCGGGCGACGAGATCGGGCTTTCCATCGGGCCTGGGCCGCACCGGGACACGCAGGACCTCCAGGTCGCCGCCTTCCGCTGGTTCGACCAGCACCTGCGGGGCGAGCCCAGGGTGATCGAGAAGGCGGCCGTGTCGCTCTCGGGCCCCGGGCAGTTGCGGGTGTTCGCCGATCCGCCTGCCGACGAGGCGAACACCCGCATCGACGAGCGGTTCGTGCCTCCGGCCGCGGCCGCACCGCCGCCGGCGGACGCTTCGGCCTGGGCCCGGCAGCGGGAGGCATGGCTGACGGGCCTCCGCGACACGGTCTTCCGCGGCTGGCCGGCCGACGCCGGGCCGCTCGACGTGGTCCGTGCCTGGTCGGCCGACCGCGACGGCGTCACGCTGACGGCCTACGACTTCACCAGCCAGGGCCCGTTCCGTCTGCGGCTGCACGTCGCGCACCGCACCGGGCTGACGGCGCCCCGCCGCATCGTGCTCGACGTGCTCGACCGTGAGGGCTGGAACCGGTTCCTCGGCCTGGCGCGGATCGGCTTCGCGGCGGAACTCGGCGGGGCCAAGGCGGCGGTCGCGGATGAGGGAGCATCGGCCGAGGCGTTCGCGAGGCTGCGTCGACAGCTCCTGGAGAACGACTGGGCGGTGGCGTCGTTCGCCCCGCGGGGCGTGGGACCGACCGCCTGGGACGAGCGGCCGTCGGCCCAGACGCACATCCGCCGTCGGTTTTACGTCCTCGGGCAGACGCTCGAGGGCATGCAGGCCTACGACGTCCAGCGGGCGATCGCTGCGGTGCGGTCACTGCCGGCCTGGGGCGACCCGCCGCTCTGGCTGGAGGGCCGGGGCGAGATGGCCGGAGTCGCTGTCTACGCGGCGATCTTCGCGCCGTCGGTGACGGGGCTCGAACTCTGGAACCTCCCGGCATCGCACCGGGACGGCCCCGCGTTCCTCGGCGTGCAACGCGTGCTCGACATGCCCCAGGCGGTAACGCTCGCGGCGGAGCGCGGGCCCGTCGTGCTCCACGACCCCGCCGGGACGGACGCGGCCTGGGAGTATCCGCGGGCCGCGGCCGCCGTGCTGGGGTGGGGAGCCGACCGGATCCGCGTCGCCCGCGAGTGATGGCGGCGGGACCGGCGGAACCACGCGGTCCGGTTCCCGCCCGCGGCCGCCGCAGGTAGAGTGTCGTCGACAGTCTGTTGCGGAGCCCCATGGCGGTCCTGCTCGAAATCAAGAACGCCTCGAAGCGGTACGGCGACCAGGTCCTGCTCGACGGCGCTTCGGCCACGATCACCGACGACGGGCGGATCGGGTTCATCGGCCGCAACGGCGCCGGCAAGAGCACGCTCCTGCGGGTGATCCTCGGCGAGGAGGAGCTCGACGCCGGGGAGATCGTCCGCCACCCGCGGCTCCGGATCGGCTACCTGCGGCAGCACGACCCCTTCCTGCCGGACGAGACCGTGATCGGGTTCCTGCTCCGCGACAGCGGCCGGCCGGAATGGAAGTGCGGCGAGGTCGCGGGGCGGTTCGAGCTCAAGGGGCCGGTGCTGGCCGGGCCCGTGGCGGGGCTGTCCGGGGGCTGGCAGACGCGGGTCAAGCTGGCGGCGCTCCTGCTCCACGAGCCCAACCTCCTGCTCCTCGACGAGCCGACGAACTTCCTCGACCTGCGGACGCAGATTCTCCTGGAGCACTTCCTCCGCGGCTGCGAGGAGGCGTGCCTCATCGTGTCGCACGATCGGGCATTTCTCGGGGCCACCTGCGATCGGACGCTCGACCTGTCCCGCGGCCGGTTGACGATGTTTCCCGGCAAGGTCGACGCCTGGCTGGAGCACGACCGCGAGCGGAAGCTCCACGCGGAGCGGGTGAACGCCTCGGTGCTCGCCCGCAAGCGGGAGCTCGAGGACTTCATCGCCCGCAACCGGGCCCGGGCCTCGACGGCCTCCCGCGCGAAGTCCAAGAGCAAGGAGCTGGAGCGGCTGGAGTTCGCGGAGGTGGCGACCGCGGAGCCGACCACGGCGATCCGCTGCCCGGCCGTGCAGCCGCGGCAGGGGCCCGCCGTCCGCTGCCGAGGGCTGGCGATCGGGTATCCGGATCGCATGGTGGCCGGCGACATCGACATGGAGATCGTGCACGGCTCGCGAGCGGCGATCGTCGGGGACAACGGCCAGGGCAAGACGACCTTCCTGCGGACGCTCGTCGAGTCGCTCCCGCCGCTGACTGGGCACGTCAAGTGGGGCTTCGGCTGCGTGCCGGGGATCTACGCCCAGCACGTCTACACGAGCCTGCCCGAGGGGGACACCGTCCTCGGTTACCTCGAGCGGACGGCCGCCGCCGGCACGAAGTCGCAGCGGATCCTCGACGTCGCCGGCGCGATGCTCTTCCGGGGCAAGGCCGTGGAGAAGCGGGTGTCCGTCCTGTCCGGCGGGGAGCGGGCGCGGCTCTGCCTGGCGGGACTGCTCCTGGGCAACGCCAACGTGCTCGTGCTCGACGAGCCGGGCAACCACCTCGACGTCGAGACGGTCGACGCCCTGGCCGGGGCGCTCGTCGACTACGCCGGCACGGTCATCTTCACCAGTCACGACCGGTCGTTCGTCGCCGCCGTCGCGACGAGCGTCATCGAGGTGAAGGAGGGCCGCGTGCTGAACTACATCGGCAGCTACGGCGACTACGTGGCCGCCATGAGTCGCGAGATCGACGACGCGGAGACGGCCGCCGCGCCGGCGGCTCCGCGGCCCTCTGCCAAGGCCGCCGGCAGGCCGGGGCCGGCGTCGGGGGGCCGGGACCGCTCGCTGCGGAAGGAGCTCGGCGCCCTCGAGCGGTCGATCGCCCGGCTCGACGCCGACAAGCGGCGGCATCAGGAGGCCCTCCTGGCCGCGACCGATCCGGCGGCGGCGCTGGAACTCCACACCGCGATGTCGCGGGCGGCCGCCGAACTGGCCGCGGCGGAGGAGCGGTGGCTGGCCGTCTCCGAGGAACTCGCCGGCCTCTCGGGGGATGCGTAGGACGACGCTGGATGCCTCGAGCGTCGGCTTGGCAAACCAGGTGACGAGGCGAAGGAGGTCGGCGAACGCTCGAGGAGCCTTGGGACGCCTCGGCCCAGAGCGACGAGACTTTTGCCGCCCCCGAGCCGGCGATACGCGCACGTCGACTGTGCTTTCTGGCGACGCCGGGATGCCTCGAGCGTCGGCTTGGCCGACGGGTCGTCCGCGGCTACAACCTTCGTCATGACACCCTCCACGCCCCAGGCAAGGTTCGAGTCCCTCGGCCTCACGCTGCCCCCGGCCCCGAAGCCGCTCGGCCTCTACAAACCCTGCGTCGTCGCCGGCTCGTGGGTCCAGACCTCGGGTCACCTGCCGGTCCTGCCGGACGGCAGCCTCATGAAGGGCCGGGTCGGCGTGGCGGTCGATGCCGACGCCGGCAAGCAGGCGGCGCGGCAGGCGGGCCTCGCGATCGTTGCCTCGCTCGTCGCCGCCTTCGGGAGCCTCGACCGCATCCGGCGGGTGGTGAAGGTCGTCGGCCTGGTGAACGCCGCCCCCGACTTCCACAAGCACCCGGCCGTGGTC
>JBIIUP010000016.1:0-24176 GCA_044339885.1 Pirellulales bacterium
TAGGCGAAGGGGGTCGGCGAACGCTCGAGGAGCCTATGGCCGTCGCGGCCATAAGCGACGATCCGAAGGACCGCGCAGCGGCGACTTTTGCCGCCCCCGAGCCGGCGATACACGGAGGCAGGATGCGCTCTAACGGTTCAGCTTCTGTGTGAGGCCATTTTGGGAGACCGGTCGCCGTGCGACCGGAGTTTCCTGGCAGACGCCGCGGATTCCCGGTTGCATGGCAACCGGGCTACCGATTCGGCGACCGGACTACCGCCGGGGGCGATGGAGCGACCGGGCGGTGTGCGGGCTAGCGATCGGGCGAGCGCGGCTCGTCGGGATCGGGGCGGACGAGCTTCTCCTCGAGGCTCGCCTTGTAGCGGACGCTCGATTCCGGTCCGCCGAAGCCGACCACGCGGCTGTCGATGCCCGTGCGGCGGCTCGTCACCTCGCCCGACTCGATGTCGAAGCGGATCTCGCCGTCCCAGATCCGCTCGAGGAGCCGCGCCTCCAGCCGCGGGTCGTCGACGGGCGTGAGCACCGTCGTGTCGACGCGGATCACGGCGACGCCGTCGGAGACCGACTCCAGCCGGTAGCGGAGCCGGGTGCGGACGGCCTTCCGTGGCCCGTTGGGCACCTCGACGACGACCTCCTGCGGGATCGTCCACTCGGCCCCGGGCTTCACGGGACCCTCCGGGAGCGGCACCACGACGAGGTCGCCGGTGCTCGACGGCGGGCAGGGCCGCAGCTCCCGCCGCTCGACGACGCTCCCGTCCGGCGCGACCACCATCCGCACCAGCGGCACCCCCAGGCTCTGCCGGACGGCCTCGTAGCCGGGCGGCGGGTCGGCCGTGCCGGCGCTCGACCACCGCACCTCGCCCCGGTCGCTCGTCCGCGAGGTCATCGTCACGTCGTCCACCGAGTGCTCGACGGTGGCGCGGCCCGCGTCGTCCACGGCGACGACCTTCCAGGTCCGCGTCGAATCGGTCATCGTCTCGACGGTCTGGGTCGTGCCGTTCATGGTCGTCTCGGTGAGCGCCCGGTGGGCGACCTCCATGGCGATCCGGTCTCCCGCGCGAAACCGGTATGCCAGCGTGACCGGCTCCGTCGCGGCCTCCTCCACCGGCACCGCGGCCTCCGCCCCGGCCGCCAGCGCGGCCCACACCACGACCGCCCTCGGCCACACGCGGCTCATGACGTCGCTCCCCCGGCAGCGGCATCGGCCGCCCGCAGCCCCATCCCCCAGCCGAGCTTCTCGCGGAGCGTGCGATAGTAGCCGTGGCCGCCGACCTCCATGAGCGTGAACCGCGGCTCGGCCCGTCGGATCCGCACGCGGTCGCCGGGCTCGAGGGGGGCCACGACCCGGCCGTCGACCACGCAGCAGCTGCCCGGGTTCGGGCGGGGCACGAGCAGCTCGTAGGTGCGGGCCGCGCTCTCGACGACCGGGCGATTGGTGAGCGTGTGCGGGTTGAGCGGCGTGAATACGAACGCGTCGAGATCCTTGCGGACGATCGGGCCTCCCGCCGAGAGGCTGTAGGCGGTGGAGCCCACGGGAGTCGCCACGATCATCCCGTCAGCGCGGTGACTCGTGGCCAGGTCGCCGTCGACGAGCAACTGGATCTCGATCATCGTGAACGGCGGCCCGGCCAGGACCGAGGCCTCGTTGAGTCCCAGCTGACGGTGGACGACGGCGCCGCCACGGACGAGCTCGCACTCGAAGAGCAGGTGGTCGACGAGCCGGAAGCGGCCCAGGGCGATATCGTCGATCGCCGCGGCCACCTCGTCCGTCGACACGCCGGCCAGGAACCCGAGCGCGCCGAGGTTGACCCCGAGCACGGGCAGCTGCCGGTAGCCGAGCCAGCGGGCCGTCCGCAGGATCGAGCCGTCACCGCCGAGCACCACGACGAGGTCGGAAGGCGGCATCCCGTCGGCGGTGTAGCGGCCCTCCCCCCAGTCCTCGCGGGAGGCGAGCCTCCGGGACACCTCGTGGCCGCGGTCGGCCAGCAGCCGCCCGACCCGATCGGCCTCCCGTTCGACCGCGCCGAGACCTCCGGGGCCGACGAGCACGACCCGCAGCGGCACTGGACCGGGCCGGCCCGGCCGGAGTCTGGACAGATCGTTCATCGGGAGCCGGTTCCGTGGCGGGGGCTAGCGATGCGTCGCCGCGGCCCCCGCCTCGCGGCCGGCGAGCCGCAGGCAGGCGGCGGCGATGCCCCGGGTGTCGAGGCCGAGATCGGCGAGCAGTTCGCCCCGTTCGCCGTGCTCGACGAACCGGTCGGGCAGGCCCAGCCGGACGATGGGCCCGGCCGGGGCGGCATCGCCCGCGGTGCGGGCGTCGTTCACCGCTTCGAGGACGGCGCTGCCGAACCCGGTCTGCAGCGCGTTCTCCTCGACGGTGACGGTCCAGGGAGCCGCCAGGATGCGCTCCACCAGCGCCGGGTCGAGCGGCTTGACGAACCGGGCGTTCACGACGGCGACCTCGAGCCCCTGCCCGCGGAGTTCGGCCGCCGCCTCGAGAGCCTCGCCGAGGAGCGTGCCGCAGGCGACGACGAGGCCGTCCGGCCCGTCGAGGACCAGCTCGGAGCGGCCGGACTCCACCGGGGCCCGCGGGCCGGTGTGCCGCTGGGCCACGGCCTTGGGGTAGCGGATGGCGACCGGGCCGGGCTGGGCGAGCGCCCAGTCGAGCATGGCTTCCAGGTCGTGCTCGTCACCGGGCGCGAGCACGGCCAGGTTGGGGAACAGCCGCATGTAGCCCAGGTCGAAGCTGCCGTGGTGCGTGGGGCCGTCGGGCCCTGTGAGCCCCGCGCGATCCATCATGAAGACCACGGGCAGGTTCTGCAGGCAGACCTCCTGGAAGATCTGGTCGTACGACCGCTGGAGGAACGTGCTGTAGATGTCGACGATCGGCCGGCAGCCCGCCTTCGCCTGGCCGGCGGCGAAGGCCACGGCGTGCGACTCGCAGATGCCGACGTCGAAGAACCGGTCGGGGAATTCCTCGCGGACCTTCTCCAGCTTGTTGCCCTGGCACATCGCCGCGGTGAGGACCGTGGCCCGGGGCTCCCGCCGGAGGCAGCCGCCGATCGCCGCCGCCGCCACGTCGGTGTAGCCGCGGGAGGACGACTTCTTGATGGAGACGATGCAGTCGTCGTCGTCGCACTCGAACGGCGCGGGCGTATGAAAGAAGACCGGGTCGGCCTCCGCGGGCTTGAAGCCGTGCCCCTTCTCGGTGAGGACGTGGAGCAGGATCGGCCCCTCCTCGTCCTTCACGAGCTCCAGGTAGCGGATCAGGTTCGGCAGCGAGTGCCCCTCGACGGGACCGAAGTACCTGACTCCCAGCGCCTCGAAGAGCATGCCCCCGTGGAGCGTGGCCTTGAGCGAGTCCTTGACGTTGCCGAGCATCCGCTCCATCTGCCCGCCCACCATGGGCACGCCCTTGATGAAGTCGGTCGCCTGGGTCTTGAGGCCCCGGTACCAGGGATTCGTGCGGATCGTGTCGAGGTATTCGGCGAGCCCGCCCACCCGCGGGCAGATCGACATCTTGTTGTCGTTGAGGATCACCAGCAGACGCTTCTTCAGGAAGCCGGCGTTGTTGAGCGCCTCGAAGACGATGCCCGAGGGCAGGGCGCCGTCACCGATCACCGCCACGCTCCGGCGGTCGTCCTCGCCCATGAGGCCGTCGCCGCTGGCCAGGCCCAGCGCCGTGGAGACGCTGCAGCCGGCGTGGCCGGTCATGAACAGGTCGTAGGGGCTCTCGTCGGGGTTCGGGTAGCCCATCAGGCCGCCCTTGGTGCGGATGGTGCCGAACCGGGCGAAGCGGCCCGTGACGAGCTTGTGCGGGTAGATCTGGTGCCCGGTGTCCCAGATGAGCCGGTCTTTGCTGAAGTCGAAGACCCGGTGCAGGGCCAGGCAGAGCTCGACGACGCCGAGGTTCGAGGCGAAGTGGGCGGTCCTCGTCCCCGCGACCTCCGTGAGTGCCCGGCGCATCTCCGTTGCCAGGCCCTCCAGTTCGGCGAGCGACAGGCCCCGCAGGTCCTGCGGGGAATGGATGGTGGGGAGGATGTGCGTCATGCGTGGTCCCGCCTCGGGGTGCGCGGGGCCCGATGGCCCCCTCGAACATCGTAGAGTCAATGCCGTCGAGTGACGATCCAGCTTGCCAAACGCCCCAGGTCGGCGGCGTTCGGCCCCAGTCCGGCGGCGGCCTCGGCGGCCTCGCGGCCCAGCCGTTCCGCCCGCTCCCGGGCCGCGGGAATGCCCTCCACGGTCGGAAACGTGAGCTTGCCGCGGCCGGCGTCCTTGCCCACGCGCTTGCCGACGGCGACCTCGTCGCCTTCGGCGTCGAGGAGGTCGTCGGCGATCTGGAACGCCTGGCCGAAGCTGCGGCCGTAGCGGCCGAGGGTGTCGCGGGTGGCGGCGTCGGCGCCGGCCGCGAGGCCGCCGAGGTCGAGCGCCGCCAGGAACAGCGCGCCGGTCTTGCGGCGGTTGATCCGCTCCATCCAGGCGAGCTGCTCCCGCGCGGGGGCGGTCGCCAGGTCGGGCACCCAGCCGCGCTCGGCGGCGAGGTCGTCGGCCTGGCCGCCGACGAGGGCCGCGACCCCGGAGGCGCGGGCGAGCGTGGCGCAGGCTTCGGCGGCGGTCCCGGCGGGCATGCCGCGGGCGAGCGTCTCGAAGGCGAGCGCCTGCAGCGCGTCGCCGCAGAGGATGGCGGTGGCCTCGTCGAAGGCCCGGTGGCAGGTCGGCCGGCCGCGGCGGAGGTCGTCGTCGTCCATTGCCGGCAGGTCGTCGTGGACCAGCGAATACGCATGGACGAGCTCGACCGCGACGGCCGCCGGCGCGGCTGAATCCCAGGCGCCGCCGCAGGCCTGGGCGGCCCAGAGCACCAGCGCCGGTCTCAGCCGCTTGCCGGGAGCCAGGGCGGCGTACCGCATCGCCTCGACGAGCCGCGGTGACGACTCGGGGCAGGGTGCCAAGGCGCGGTCGATCCAGGGCTCGACGTAGTCGCGCACCCGCTGGAGAGCGGCGACGACGGCACAGTCCTCGGAGGCGACCTCGGAACCGGAGGTCGGGCTGCTCGACGCCGGGCAGCTTGCCATGCGGGAGCCTGAAGGAACGTGTGGTGAGGAGGCGCGCGATTCCCTGCCGCAACTCGCCGGAAAACCGAGTCTAAGGCGGCCCGGTGCCATCGTCCATCCCGGGGAGCGGGCGGGAACGGAGGCTCTTGCCGCGGCCGCCGCGGCCCGCGGCGCGTGGCCCGGCGGGTTGGGCGGAGTCTGCGGTCCCGCCTTCGCCGGCAGCGGCCGGTCGCTCCGCCGCCGCGTCCTCCAGGACGGGCCGCCCCTCGTCGTCGATCCGCACGAGCACCTTCACCCGCTCCTCGGCCGAGGCGAGCTCCTCGTGGAGCCGTTTGAGGATCACGACGCCGCGTTCGTAGGCGTCGATCGACGCGGTGAGCCCGAGGCTGCCGGACTCCAGGCTCGCGACCACGTCGGCCAGCCGCGCCAGTGCGTCCTCGAAGGACTCGCGGCCCGGTGTCCCGGTCGTGCCGTTTCCATCAGCCATGCGCAGGGTCGATCCTTTCCACGCGGCTGGTGAGCCTGCCGTCAGCGAGCTGCGTGACGACCGCGTCGCCGGCCGCGAGTCCGGCGATCGACTTCAGGGCCTCGGCACTCCCCTCCCGCCACGTCACCGACCAGCCGCGGGCCAGCAAGTGGAGCGGGCTGCCGGCCTCCAGCCGGCCCGCCGCCGCGGCCAGCCGCTCGCGGCCGCGGGCCGTGGCGCCCGCCGCCAGCCGCCGCAGTCGCAAGGCCTGCTGGTCGATCGCGGCCCGGCGGTCGATGACGAGCCGGTCCGGGTCGGCGAAGATCCGCGACCGCGCCAGCTGCACGACCCGCTCGCGGGCCAGCGTCACGCGGCGGCCGAGGCCCGCCTGGAGCCGCAGCCCCAGGGCGGCCACGGCAGCCGCGAGCTGACGGCCGTCGGGCGAGACCTGCACCGCCGCATCGGTCGGCGTCAGCGCCCGCAGGTCGGCGGCCAGGTCGACGAGCGAGACGTCGATCTCGTGGCCCACGCCGGAGACGACGGGGATCGGCGAGGCGGCCACCGCGCGGACGAGCACCTCCTCGTTGAAGCTCCACAGGTCCTCGAGGCTGCCGCCGCCGCGGACCAGGGCGATCACGTCGGCCGGAGGGGCCAGCCGCGCCGCGGCCGCCAGCCCCCGGGCCAGCTCCTCGGCGGCGCCCGCACCCTGCACGCGGCAGGGCACGACGACGACCTCGCTGCCATGCCACCGCGCGAAGAGCGTCCGGAGGAAGTCGGCGATCGCCGCACCCGTGGGGCTGGTCACCACCGCGATCCGCCGCGGGAACGCGGGGACGGGACGCTTGCGGCCGGGGGCGAAGAGCCCCTCCGCGTCGAGTTTGGACCGCAACCGCTGGAGCTGTGCCTCCAGCGCGCCGGTTCCGATGGCGTGCAGCCGGTCGATCGTGAGCTGGTAGGTGCCCCGCGGCGCGTAGACCTCGATCCGGCCGTGGCAGACCACGTGGAGGCCGTCGGTCGGCTCGATTGCCAGGAGCGGCAGGGCGCCGCGCCAGATCACCCCCCGCAGGACGGCCGATTCGTCCTTCAGCGACAGGTAGACGTGGCCGGAGGACGCGCGGGTGAGGTTCGAAACCTCGCCCGTCACCCAGACGTCGGCGAACCGGGTCTCGATCTGCTCCTTGACTCGCGACGTCACCTCCGACACGCTCAGGGCGTCTTCGGGCGGGCTGCGGCGACCGGCGACCGGAATGGTGCTCATCGCCGGGCAATGTAGCACGCACGCTCCCGACCGGGTGACCGGCGCGGCATCCCCGGCGCAGCCTCCAGTGGAATCCGCATGACGGCTCCGAGTTCATCCGCCAGGACCATCCCGCCACGAGGTCCGGCCGCCGGGCCGACCCCGGAGGATCGCGGCGGGCAGCGGGCCGCGCTGCTGGTGGTCTTCCTCACGGTCTTCATCGACCTGCTCGGGTTCGGCATCGTCCTGCCGGTGATGCCGCGCCAGGTGGAACCGTTGCTGCGGGCCCTCGGTTTTTCGGAGGTCGCCGGGGGCGTCGTGATCGGCCTCTTGTTCTCCGTCTTCTCGCTCATGCAGTTTCTCTTCAGCCCGCTCTGGGGCCGGCTCTCCGACCGCTTCGGCCGGCGGCCGCTGCTCCTGCTGAGCCTCGCCGGATCGGTCGTCTTCTACGCGCTCTACGGCTACGCGGCGACGGCCTCCACCGATCCCCCGCCGTCGCCCGAGCGGGCCGCCTGGGCGATCGGACTGATGCTCCTGGCCCGGATCGGGGCCGGCATCGCCGGCGCCAGCGTGGGGACGGCGGCGGCCGTGATCGCCGACTGCACCACGCCGGAGAACCGCGCCCGGGGCATGGCGCTCATCGGGATCGCCTTCGGCGGCGGCTTCACGCTCGGGCCGCTCATCGCCTACTTCGGCCTGGCCGTCTTCGACCGGCAGCCGTGGGGCGTGGGGGCGATCGCGTCGCTGCTCTCGCTGGCGGCGCTGGCGATCGCGGTGCTGGCCTTCAAGGAGACCCGCCGGCCCGGCAGCCACGCCGCCAGGGCCCTGCCCGGCGTGACGCGGACCGCGGCCGTGCTGGCGATGCCCACCGTGGGCACGCTCGTGGTCATCTACTTCCTGGCGATCCTGGCCTTCGCCAACTTCGAGGCCACGCTCGCCCGGCTGACGAAGGCGGCCTTCGGGATGGACGACGACGCCAACTTCCTCGTGTTCGCCTTCATCGGCGCGATGCTCCTGGTCGCCGGCGGGCTCTACCGGCCGTTGGCGAAGCGGCTGCCGGAGGCCAGGCTGCTCGCCGCCGGCACGGGCCTGATGATCGTCGGCCTGGGCGCGCTGGGCGTCGTGGCCTGGGCGGCCTCGGGCCGCGGCGCGGGGGGGCAGGGCGTGGCCGGAGGGCCGCTCATGCCGCTGTTCTACGCCGCGGCGGCCCTCGCAGTGGCGGGGTTCGCCTGCGTCAACCCGTCCGTCTCGGCGCTCATCTCCAGGCGGGCCGATTCCGAGCGGCAGGGGGAGGTGCTGGGGGTGAACCAGGCCTTCGCATCGCTGGGGCGGATTCTCGGCCCCCTGCTGGGGTCCATCCTGTTCACGCTCCATCCGTCGCATACGCTTCCCTTCGTCGCCGCGGTGCTCGTGCTCAGCGGGGTCGCCGCCCTCCTGCCGCGGATCTCCCGCTGACACCGATGCCCGCGCGTGCGACCGAGGCAGCCGCGATGCTCCGGCCGGTGTGGCCGCCAGGCTGCGGTCTGCTCGTCGTGGGACACGGGACGGCCGACGCCGTCGGTGCCGCCGAGACCCGGGCCACCGCGGGGCTGGCGGCGGCGCTGCTCCCCGGCGTGCCCGTCGGGATCGGCTTCCTGGAGATCGCGTCGCCTTCGATCGGCACGGCGGTCACCCGGCTCGCCGGCCGGGGCTGCCGGACGATCGTCGCCGCGCCGCTGCTGTTGTTCGCGGCCGGCCACGCCCGGCGCGACGTGCCCGAGGCGCTCGTCGCGGCCGCCGCCCAGGCCGGTGTCGGCGTGCTCCAGTCGGCCCCCTTCGGCTGCCACGAGCGGATCGTCGAACTGTCGGCGCGGCGGCGCCGGGAGGCGGTCGAGCGGCTGGCTCCCGTGGATGCCGCCGACACCGTGCTGGTGATGATCGGCCGCGGCTCGAGCGCGCCGGACGCCGTGCCGCAGCTTCGCGAGTTCGCCCAACTGTCCGTCGCGGCCAGCGGCACGCCGCCGGCCGGAGTGGAACTGGCGTTCGTGGCGGCGGCGCGGCCGACGCTCGACGAGGCGCTCGCGGCGGCGGCCGATCGAGCCGCCGTTCCCCGCCGGGTGGTCGTCCAGCCGCACCTTTTGGTCCACGGCCACGTACAGGAGCAGGTGACCGCGGCGGTGGACCGCTGGCGGGCTGCCCGGCCGGAGATCGAATGGGTGCAGGTGGAGCGGCTCGGAGCCGATCGTGCCGTCGCTGCAGCCCTCGTGGACCGTGCCGGCGAGGCGGCACGGCCGGAAACTCGGCAAGGTTCGTCCGGGGAGGCTGAAAAACACGCCCCCGACGCGTCTCGCCAAGCATCGGGTAAATCGCCACAATGAAGCTCGCGCGCAAGCCGCATTCCCGGAGGACCCACAGCGTGAACTGTCCGACCCTGCCTGAGAACGAAGACCGCCGGATGCCGGGACGACGATGCGGCCGGCTGCTTCGAGCTCTGGTCCTTGCGATCGCCGCCGTCGCGGGCCTCGACGCCGCCCGGGGCCAGGCCGTCGTGACGCCCGCCCCGGCCGCCCCGGGGACGTTCGTCCCTCCGGCGCCTGCCGCCGCCGACTCCGTGGCGGCCGGCATCAAGCCGGGGGCCAATGACCGGCACATCGCGGTGGCGGTGCGGCGGCACCTCGAGCGGGAGCACTTCCTCCGGCAGCCGATCGACGACGGAATGGCCCAACGCTGGTTCACGTCGTTCCTCGAGGCGCTCGACCCGATGAAGGTCTACTTCCTGCAGAGCGACGTCGACGCGTTCGCCCGGAAGCGGGAGTCGCTCGACGACCTGGTGAAGCGCGGCGACGTGGGTTTCGCCTACGAGGTCTACGACCGGTTCCTGCAGCGGGTCGACTCGCGGCAGCCCCTCATCGAGCGTCTGATCCAGGCGGAGCACGACTTCACCAAGGACGAGACGATCGTCATCGACCGCAAGTCCGCCGCCTGGGCGCGGAACGAGGCGGAGGCGGAGGACCTGTGGCGGCGGAGGATCAAGTACGACCTCCTCGTGCAGAGGATGGAGAAGACGCCCGACGCCGAGGCCAAGGACAAGCTCCAGCGCCGCTACCGGAGCTTCGCCAAGCGGATGCACCAGCTCACCGCCGACGAGCTCCTGGAGCTCTACCTGTCGGCGCTGACGTCGAGCTTCGACCCGCACACCTCGTTCATGTCGCCGGGCACGCTGGAGAACTTCGAGATCGGCATGCGGCTGCAGCTCGACGGCATCGGGGCCCAACTGAAGAGTGAGGACGGCTACGCAACGATCGTCGAGCTCACGCCCGGTGGCGCGGCCGACAAGGACGGGCGGCTGAAGTCGAAGGACCGGATCGTCGGGGTCGGGCAGGGGGCGGCCGGCGAGATCGTCGACGTCGTCGACATGAACCTCAACGAGGTCGTGAAGCTCATCCGCGGGAAGCGGGGCACGCTCGTCCGCCTCAAGGTGATCCCGGTGGGGGAGACGGTGCCGAAGGTCTACGACATCACCCGTGCCAAGATTGAACTGAAGGACGCCGAGGCCCGCGGCGAGGTGATCGAGCACGGCACCAAGGCCGACGGCTCCCCGTGGCGGATCGGCGTGATCAACCTGCCGAGCTTCTACATGGACATGGCCGGCGCCCAGCAGGGGCAGGCTGACTTCAAGAGCAGCACGCGGGACACGAAGCGGCTCCTCGACGATTTCCGGCAGCAGGGGGTCGACTGCGTGGTGCTCGACCTGCGGAACAACGGCGGCGGCTCGCTGCCCGAGGCGATCAAGCTCACGGGCTTGTTCATCGACACCGGGCCGGTCGTCCAGATCAAGGACGCCGACCGGCAGGTCCGGCCCTACGACGACGTCGACGCGGGCGTGGCCTGGGACGGGCCGCTCGTGGTGCTCACCAACAAGTTCAGCGCCAGCGCCAGCGAGATCCTCGCCGGGGCGATCCAGGACTACCGCCGCGGCCTGATCGTCGGCGACGAGGCGACGCACGGCAAGGGGACGGTGCAGAGCCTGCTCGACCTCGGCCGCCAGCTCTTCCAGCGGTTCGACAACGCCCCCTCGCTCGGCGCGATCAAGATCACGATGCAGCAGTTCTACCGCCCGAGCGGTGCCAGCACGCAGCTGGAGGGGGTGAAGAGCGACGTCGTGCTGCCGAGCCTCACGACGCACCTTCCCGTGGGCGAGGGGGATCTCGACCACGCCATCCCCTTCGACAAGGTGCCGCAGGCCACCTACAAGTCGACCGACCGGCTCAGCGACGCCGTGGTGCAGCGGCTCCGCGAGCGGTCGCGGGAGCGGATCGGCGGCAACAAGGACTTCGGCAAGCTGGGCGAGGACATCGCCCGCTACCAGCGGCGCAAGAACGAGAAGACCATCTCGCTCGTCGCCACCGAGTTCGAGCGGCAGTGGAACGAGGGCAAGGCGGCCGAGGACGAGGAGGAGAAGAAGCTCGAGGAGATGGAGTCGCAGAAGCGGCCGATCGTGCGCCGCGACTACTATTTCGACGAGGCGATGAACGTGACGACCGACTACCTCCAGTCGCTGCAGCGGCCCGCGACGGCGGCCGTGGCCCCGCAGAGCGCCGAGTTCGTGAGGCCGGCCGACGCCGCCCCCGGGACGCCCGTCCCCGCGTTGCCGTAGCTGCGGCGCGGCCGGTGCACCGCCGGGTCAGCGGCTGACGAGCGACTCGATCGCGGCGAGGGCGTCGGGGTGCGCCAGCGTCACGGGCAGGTCGCGGAAGAGCCGCGCCGGATTCACCCGCTTGTCGGCGCCGCGGTCGCGCGGGGCCGTGGCATCCCAGGTGGGGGCGGGGGCGCCGGCGCAGGCGGCGACGCGGCCGTACCAGTCGCGGCGTCGCACGGGGCGGCCGTCGGAGACGACGTAGAGCGGCGCCGGGTCGGTCGCCGCGGCCACCGCCGCGACGACCTGCGCGGCGTCGTCGACGTGGACGAGGTTGAGCCAGCTGTCGGGATCGGCCGCGATCGGCACGCCGGCCCGCAGCTGGTCGAGCCGCGGCAGCCGGCCGGGGCCGTAGAGTCCGGCGAATCGCAGGGCCACGCCGGGTCCCAGGCGGTGGCCCCGCAGGAGCGACTCGGCCGCCACGAGCACGCGTCCCGCTTCGCGGGACGGCCGCGGGGGCGTGTCCTCGTCGACGATGGCGCCCGACTCGTCTCCCCAGACGCCCGTCGAGCTCGAGAGGATCGGCCGGGGTGCCCCGGGCAGGGCGTCGAGCAGCCGGCCGAGGCCGCCCAGGTGGACGTCGGCGTGGGTCCGGCCGCTTTCGCGATCGAAGCCGACCGCCCAGAAGACCGTGGCGACCTCCGGCAGTGTGGCGAGCCAGTCGACGGCCTCGGGGGCGGCGACGTCGGCCACGATCGGCTGGAACCCCGCCACCGCCAGTTCGGCGGCCCGCGCGTCGCGACGGGTGACCGCGAAGACGCGGTCGCCGGCCGCCAGCCAGTCGCGGCCGACGCGTTCCCCGAGGTAGCCGCAGCCGACGACCAGCCTGGCCGTGGCGGCCCGTCCCGATCGGGTGCCGTCGACGCTCCCGTTCATCCCTCGAGCGGCTCCGGGCCCGCCGTGTCCCGGCCGGTCGCCTGCGCCTCGAGCCACGCGGCCAGCACGACCTGTGCGGCGACGGCGTCGGACCGTTCCTTCTTGCGGCCGCGGGTCAGCCCCACGCCCGCCAGCAGGCCGGCCGCCTCTCGGGAGCTGTACCGCTCGTCGTGGAGCGCGATGGGCAGACCGGTCACTTCCCCGAGCCAGGCTGCGAACCGTTCGACCTCGAGCGACATCGCGCTCGGCGAGCCGTCCGCATGGACGGGCAGCCCGACGACGAAGCCGACCAGCTCCTCGGCGGCGGCGAGCTTCTTGAAGAATGCCCCGTCGGCGACGCGGTCGCCGGTGGTCTGCCGGACGCACAACGGGCTGGCGAGGATCCGGCGGGCGTCGCACACGGCGACCCCGATCCGGCGGCGGCCATAGTCGACGCCGGCGACGCGGCCCGCCCGGAGCGCCGGCTGCACGGGGGGCGTCATTCGTGGACCGTCCCGGCGGCAGCGGGCGGCTGCGGAAACCGGCCGGTCGCCAGGAAGGCGGCCGTGGCCCGCTGCACTCCCTCGTGCCGCATCATCGCCGCATGGTGCACCGGCACCACGAGGAATCCGTCGGCCCCGTCGAGCCGCGTCTCGGCGACCCGCACGACGGCGTCGTCGTCGCCGGCCAGCAGCGGACTGTAGCCGTCGTCGTCGCCGCGGCCGCCGGCCACGATCCCGAATTCGCAGGCGGGCACGGCCAGCCGCGGTGCCACGGCCTGCCAGTCGACGACGAGGTCGCGGGCGGCCCCCTCGGCCCGCGCCGCGAGCCCCCAGATGCCGGCCGCCATCCGGGCGAGGTCCGAACCCTGGTTCGGCGGGCCGAGCATCACCATCCGGTGCGCCCGGGCCAGGTCCTCGGCCGCGGCGCCGGCCATCCAGCGCCTCACGACCAGGTTCCCCAGGCTGTGCCCCACGAAGCTGATGCTCTCGGCCTCGTCGAGTCCCGCGACCACCGCGGCCAGCGCCCGGCCGTGGGCGTCGATGTCGGCCTTGGTGCTGGCGTAGCCGACTGAGAGCACGGTGGCGTCCAGCGTCGTGCGGAGGTATTCCGCCAGGGGCCGCATCGAGCCGCGGCCCTCCCCGAGGCCGTGGAGCAGGAGCACGGTCCGGCCGCGAACGGCGGGCACCTGCCCCTGGGCCTGGAGCTTCGCGAAGGTCTCCCGGCACTCCTCCGCCGTGCCCGCGCGGACCACGCGATCTCGCGGGTCGAGGATCCTGCAGTCTTCGGTGCCGGGTCGGCGCTGGAGCCGCCAGTCGTGCCGCACGAGCTCGTCGGTCCACTCCAGCGCCTCGGCGGCCTGCCTCAGCCGCTCGAGCCAGGCCGCGTCGCGGGCCTGGACCTGCTCGGGCGGCGGAACGCCGTCGGCGGCCGATGTCGACGGCGGGAGGAAGGCCGTCAGGGCGGCGAGGACGAGCAGCACCGCCCACGCCCCCGGCGGCGTCAGAGGTATTCGGACCACCCGCGGTTCTCCAGTTCGGCGACCACCTTGCGGATCGCCTCTTCGTGGGCCCGGTCCGCCACGAGGGTGGCGTCGGGCGTGTGCACGACCAGCATATCCTCGAGGCCGAGCGTGACGACGAGATGCCCGTCGGCCGCGTGCACGATCGTCCGCGCCGAATCGATGCCCAGGTGCCGGCCCACGACCGTGTTTCCCGCGGCGTCGACGCCCCGTTGCCGGGCGACGGCCGACCAGCCGCCGAGGTCGTCCCACGAGAAGGGCGCCTCGATCACGACCACGTCGGTGGCGTGTTCCAGCACCGCGTAGTCGATCGAGATGCCCTTGATGGCGGCGAACTCCGTCGCGAAGACCTCGTCCCGGGCCGGTGTGTCCCAGGCCGCGGCGACCCGCCGCAGCCGCTGAAGGCACTCCGGCTGCCGGGCCTCCAGTGCCGCCAGGATCGTCGCCGCCTTCCAGACGAAGATCCCGCCGTTCCAGAGGAACGTGCCGGCCGCGACGTACTCCGCCGCCACGCTGGCCGGCGGCTTCTCCTTGAATCGCGCGACGGCATGGGCGGGGGCGGCGCCGGGCGGGACCTGGAGCGGTGCGCCCTGCTGGATGTAGCCGAAGCCCTCCGCGGGGTACGTCGGCCGGATGCCGAAGGTGACCAGCCGTCCGGGAGTCGCCTCGACGATCGCCGCCGCCTGGCGGATCGCGGCCTGGAAGGCCGCGACGGGGCGGATCACGTGGTCCGAGGGCATCACGGCCATGGTGGCGTCGGGGTCGTGTCGCGACACCAGCAGCGCCGCCAGGGCGATGCAGGGGGCCGTGTCCCGCTTGCACGGCTCGCCGACGAGCGCATCGGCCGGCAGGGAGGGCAGCTGCCGCCGCGCGGCCTCGATCAGCCGGGCCGAGGTGACGACGAGGATCCGCTCCGGCGGCACGAGGCCGTCGAGTCGGGCCACGGTGTCCTGGAGGAGCGTCCGTTCGCCCGCCAGGGGCAGCAGCTGCTTCGGCAGCACCCGCCGGCTGGCCGGCCAGAACCGCGTGCCCGACCCGCCGGCCATCACGATCGCATGGAGCATGTCTGCAGAGCTTCCGGAGGGTGGTTCAGGAACGGCCGCGGACCCACATCCACAGCAGCAGGCAGAGCAGCGGAAAGCCCGCGAAGATCACCACGTAGGTGAAGAGGGTCGTCCAGATGTGCCGGGGCCAGCGTGCCATGGGTGGGATGGAGACCGTCACGCGGTGGCTTCGGCGACCAGGTCGACGGGAATCTCCAGCAACTCTTCCGCGGGCTCGGCGAGCCGGCACTCCACGCGGACGCCCCAGGGCAGCGTCTCGGCCGCCGACACGACCGCTTCCACTCCATCATACGCGGTCGTGACCTGCACCGCGGGCGTCTCCGCGAAAGCGGGGCAGAAGCCCACGTGCCCGGAGGCCGACCGCGCGCCTGCCGGGATCGCGAGGACGAGCCGGCCGTGGACGCGGTCCCGTCCGGATGCGACCTCGCGCCGCTCGAACCGCTGCCGGAGTTGGCCGGCGGGCCGCTCCCGACGGGCCGCGGGGACGGCGGTGAGTCCGCGTCTCCGCCGGCGGCCGGGCGGGGGGGCGACGGAGCGGCCGCCGCGGTCCGCGGCGCACCCGGGCACGGGAAACGTCGCCAGCGTGGCGGCGGCGGCGACCAGGCACACGGCCAGCGTGGCCCAGCCGGCCGCGGCCGGCGCCCGCGGCGGCACCGCCAGCGCCCCGAGGCCCAGGAGCAGACCGCACCGCGCGAGCACCGGAGGCAGAGGGCTCGCCGTGGCCCGCACCCGCCGGGCGAGGTCGGCCGCGACGACGAGCGCCACCCCGGCGGCGCCGGCGGCGAGCAGCACCGCGGGCGCCGGCGGCTCGCCGATGCGGCTCGCCAGCCGGCGCACGGCCAGCACAATGCCGCAGCACCCCAGCGCCGCGGCCGCGATCGCCGCGCAGGCGTCGGCGAGGACGCGACCGAGATCGTCGACCTGCGACGGGCGCCGCAGGTCGATCCCGGGCCGGGTGTCAGCCAGTTCGAGCACCGGTTCTCAACCGACGGCCGCGACGCCGCGGGCCGCCTCGGCCAGCTTCTTCGCCTTGTCGGTCTGCTCCCACGTGAATCCCTCGCGGCCGAAGTGGCCCCCCGCCGCCGTCCGGCGGTAGATGGGCCGACGCAGGTCGAGGTAGTCGATGATGCCCCGCGGCGTGAGCGGGAAGAACTCCCGCACCACGTCGCAGAGCCGCTCGTCCTCGACCTTGCCCGTGCCCTCGGTGTCGACGTTCACGCTCACCGGCTCGCTGACGCCGATGGCGTAGGCGAGCTGCACCTCGCAGCGGTCGGCGAGGCCGGCCGCGACGATGTTCTTGGCCACGTGGCGGGCCATGTAGGCCGCACTGCGGTCGACCTTCGTCGGGTCCTTGCCGGAGAAGGCGCCGCCGCCGTGGCGGCCCCAGCCGCCGTAGGTGTCGACGATGATCTTGCGGCCGGTGAGGCCGCAGTCGCCGTGCGGGCCGCCGACGACGAACCGCCCGGTGGGGTTGATGTGGTAGGTGATGTTCGCCGTGTCGAGGTTCTTCGGCAGCAGCGGCTTCACGACCTTCTCGATCACGAACTTCTTGATCTCCTCGTTGGAGACGTGCGGGGCGTGCTGCGTGGAGACGACGATCGTGTCGATGCGGATCGGCTTGTTGCCGTCGTACTCGACCGTCACCTGGCTCTTTGAGTCGGGGCGCAGCCAGTCGACCTCCTTCTTCTGCCGGGCCTCGGTGAGCCGCTCGAGAATGCGGTGCGACAGGGCGATCGGCAGCGGCATCATCTCGGGGGTCTCGTTGCAGGCGTAGCCGAACATCAGGCCCTGGTCGCCGGCACCGATGTCCTTGCCCGACTTCTCGTCCTCGTTGACGCCCATGGCGATGTCGCCCGACTGCTTGCCGACGGCCACGAGCACCGAGCAGGTGTCGGCGGCGATGCCCATCTCGTCGTCGGTGTAGCCGACCTCGCGAATCACGTTTCGCACCACCTGCTGGTAGTCGATCGTGCCCTTCGAGGTGATCTCGCCGGCGATCACCGCCAGGCCCGTGGTGACCATGGTCTCGCAGGCGACGCGGCTCCGCGGATCCTGGGCCAGGTAGGCGTCGAGCACGCCGTCGGAAATCTGGTCGGCGAGCTTGTCGGGGTGACCCATGCTGACGGATTCGCTGGTGAACAGATACTTGCCTTGTGCCACGGCGGTTGCCTCGTGCCTGAGGAAGGGTCCGGAAACGTCCGCGGAGCCGGCGGTCGGCCGCGGGGAACCCGGATTATCGGGTTCGACCGGGAAGTCGGCAACGGGTGCCCGCCCCGCGGCCTGTCAGGGGGCCGGCGTCGTGCCCCGGGGCAGGTGCTCGAGCACGAACCGGGCGGTCGTGGCGGTCGCGCCCCGCTGCGATTCCACGAGCTCGGCGGCCCGGCGTCCCAGAGCGGAGGCCCAGGCCGGGTCGAGCAGGCAGCGGTTCAGGAAGTCCCGCAGGTCGGCCCCGTCGGATACGACCACGGCCGCCTCGGCCGCCAGCAGGCGGGCGACCTCGTCCTTGAAGTTCCGCGTGTGCGGCCCGAAGCAGACGGCCGCGGCGTAGGCCGCGGGCTCCAGCATGTTCTGTCCGCCGCGGACGCCGTCGAGGCTGCCGCCGACGAAGGCGATCCGCGCCGTGCCCCACCACCAGGCCAGCTCGCCGGTGGAGTCGACGAGCAGCGCGCGGGCGGATGGGTCGGGGCCGTCGCGGTCGAGCCGGCTCCGCGGCTGCCAGCGGATGCCGAGCCGGTCGAGGAGCCGCCCGACCTCGGCCGACCGCTCGACGTGCCGCGGCACGATCACCAGCCGCAGCCCCGGGTGCGCGTCGCAGGCCGCGAGGAACGCCTCGGCGGCCAGCCGCTCCTCGGGCTCCTGCGTGCTGCCGGCGAGGAACACGACGTCGTCGGCGTCGATGCCGGCGAGCTCGCGCAGCCGGACCACCTGGGCCGCCCCCCGGTCCCCCCGCACGCCGTCGAACTTCAACGATCCGGTCACCGCGACCCGCTGCGCCCCGAGGGCCGCGAACCGTTCGGCGTCGGCCTGAGACCGCGCGGCCACCAGCGCCACCCGGCCGAGCATCCGTCGGACCAGGGCCGCGAACCGCGCGTAGCCGGCGGCGCTCCGCGGGCTCATCCGGCCGTTGGCGACGACCACGGGAACGCCGCGTCGGGAGGCAGAGGCCAGAAGGTTCGGCCAGAGTTCCAGCTCGCCGAGCACGAGCAGGTCCGGCCGCACGCGGTCGAAGACGCGGTTCACGGCCCAGGTGAAGTCGAGCGGGCAGGGGAACGTGCGGTCGGCGCCGAACCGCCGCGCCGCCACCTCCAGCCCGGTCGTCGTGGAGCTGGAGGCCACGCAGTCGACCGGCAGGCCGGCGGCGTCGGCCTGCCGCCGGATCTCCTCCGCCAGGCCGCCGAGGAGCTGCGCCTCGCCGACGCTGACGCCATGGAGCCAGATCCGGCGGTCGCCAGGGGCTGCCGGTGGGACGTCCACGGTGCCGGTGAACCGCCGCCACGGCGCCGCCACGGGCCGCCGGCCCGAGAACCGCCGCCACGCCACCCAGGGCAGGGCGAGGATCGCGATCGCGAGGTACAGGGCGTCCAGCAGCAAGGCAACCTCCGGGGCGGTGCTCGGCCGCGGAGGATATTCGACCGGGCGGCTCCGGGCCCACGACGCCGTCGGCTGCCGACGCGTTCCGCCGGCTCGGCGCGGAGCGTCGCGTCGGTCTAGCCCGTCGCGACGCCGCTCGACTTGCCGCAGCAATTCTTGAACTTTCTGCCGCTCCCGCACGGGCAGGGATCGTTGCGGCCCACCTTCTGGCCGAGATTGCGGATCGGCTCCACGGGTCCCGGCTCGCCGCTCTGTTCGGCGGGCGGGGCGGTCGGCTGGCCGGGGGGCGGGGCGAGCCCGGCGGCCGAGGCGTCGGCATGGATCGCCGCGGTCTCCCGCCAGGTGCTTCGCAGGGCGTCGTCCTCGACCTGCTCGATGCGGTAGACGATGTCGACGACCCGCTCGTCGATGCCCTTCCACATCAGGTCGAACGTCCGCATCCCCTCGCGCTTGTACTCCACCTTCGGATCGACCTGCGCGTAGCCGCGGAGGCCGACGCTGCTCCGCAGGTGGTCCATCGCCAGGAGGTGGTCCTTCCAGGCGTTGTCGAGGATCTGGAGCAGCACGGCCCGCTCCATCCGCTTCATCTCGTCGCGGGTGTCGTCGCCGCGGGCGTGCCGTCGGCGGCTGGCCTCGACGAGCACGCCCTTGAGTTCGTCGAGGTCCGAGGACGCCAGCGCCTCCTCGGGGAGCGCCGGGTCGAACCGCTCGCGTGCCCAGGCCAGGAGCCCCTCGCGGTCGAGGCCGCGGGAGCCGTCGGGCCGTCGGGCCGTGAAGTGCGCCAGGCCGACGAGGACCGGATATTCGACCTCGCGGCGGGCATAGACCTCGCGAGCCTTCCGCCGCACGAGCTGCTTGAAGGCGTCGGGCTCGGAACCACTCCGCGCCACGGCGGCGAGTTCCTGCGGGTCGATCGTGGCGCCGAACCGCCACTCCGTCCAGCCGCAGGCGCTCCGCAGGCCGTAGTCGCCGGTGAGGAACCGCGCACCGTCGGAGAGGTCGATGCGATGGATCGCCTCGCGGGACTTCTCCTGGAGGAATTCGGCGATCCCGTCGCGGCCGACCCGCCGGAGCTCCCGGTCGCTCGTCGCGAGCTTCCAGCGGGCGTTGGCGAACGACGCCAGGGCCCCCCAGTTCCATTCCTCCTCGTCCTCGCCCGCGGGCAGGTTCTCCTCGACGGCCTCGAAGATCTGCGACTCCGACTGCCGCACCGCCTCGTCGACGGCCAGCCGCTGGGCCTCCTCGGCCGACATGCCGCGGTAGTCGGCTGCGTCGAGCTCGCAGCCGAGCTGGGCGGCCGCCCAGCTGGCGAATGACTGGGGCCCGTAGTCCTTGTCGAGGAAGTCGCCGATGTGGCGGTCGACCTCGCGGTCGACCATCTCCAGGATCATCTCGCGGCAGTCGGCGTCGCCGTCGGAGAAGTCGAGGATCCGCTGGCGGAAGCCGTAGACCCGCTTCCGCTGCTCGTCCATGACCTCGTCGTATTCCAGGAGGTTCTTGCGGATCTCGAAGTTCCGCTCCTCGACCTTCTTCTGCGCCGCCTCCACCCGGCGGGTCACCATCCGGCTCTCGATCGCCTCGCCGTCCTGCATGCCCAGCCGGGTGAGCACGTTCTTCACCCACTCGCCGGCGAAGATCCGCATCAGGTCGTCCTCGAGCGAGAGGAAGAACCGGCTCGAGCCCGGGTCCCCCTGGCGGCCGCAGCGGCCGCGGAGCTGGAGGTCGATGCGGCGGGCCTCGTGCCGCTCCGTGCCGATGATCTGCAGGCCGCCCATGGAGCGGACCTTCTCCCCCTCCGGCTTCATCCGCTCCCGCTCGGAGATCTCCCGCACCAGCGCGTCCCACTCCTCCTTCGGGACGTCGAGCCGGGTCGGGTAGGTGTCCTGGAGCTTCGCCCAGGCGAGCGTCTCGGGGTTGCCGCCGAGGATGATGTCCGTGCCGCGGCCCGCCATGTTCGTGGCGATCGTCACGGCGCCGAGCCGGCCGGCCTGGGCGATGATCTCGGCCTCGCGCTTGTGGTGCTTGGCGTTGAGAACCTGGTGGTCGACGCCCCGCTTCTCGAGCAGCGCCGAGAGCCGCTCGCTCTTCTCGATCGACACGGTGCCCACGAGCACCGGCAGTCCCTGGCGCTGGACATCCTTGACCTTCGCCCGCGGAAACCGGCGGGTCTCCCGCTCCTCCTTGGGCTCCAGCTCGATCACGTCCTCCGTCTCGCGGACGATCCGGCCCACCTGCCAGCTCCCGTCGGCGAGGGCGACGGTGTCCCAGCGGTTGATCCGCTCGATCTCGTCGGCGACGGCGACCCACTTCTCCCGCTCCGTGCGGTAGATCACGTCGGGATGGTTGATCCGCTGGAGCCCGCGATTGGGCGGGATGGCGATCACGTCGAGCTTGTAGATCTTCCAGAACTCGGTCGCCTCGGTCATGGCGGTGCCCGTCATGCCGCCGA
The DNA here is from genome assembly GCA_044339885.1 of Pirellulales bacterium. GTDB lineage: Bacteria > Planctomycetota > Planctomycetia > Pirellulales > UBA1268 > QWPN01. The sequence continues at coordinate 20,911 of JBIIUP010000016.1, forward strand.
CCTTGCGGTAGAGCTTGAAGAAGTTCTGGAGCGTGACGGTGGCCAGGGTCTGCGACTCCTCCTTGACCCGCACCCCCTCCTTGGCCTCGACCGCCTGATGGAGGCCGTCGGACCACTGCCGGCCCGGCATGAGCCGGCCGGTGAACTCGTCGACGATCACCACCTCCCCCTGCTGCACGACGTAGTTCACGTCCCGCTTGTAGAGGTGGTGGGCCTTCAACGCGTTGTCGACGAGATGGGGCCACTCCATGTTGCCGGCGGTGTAGAAGCTCTCCACACCGGCGAGCTTCTCGGCGGTCCGCACGCCCTCCTCGGTGAGGGCGACCGTGTGCTCCTTCTCCTTGACCTCGAAGTGCACTTCCGGCTCGAGCCGCCGCGCGATCTGGTCGGCCTTGGAGTATTTGGTGACGTCGTCGTGTGCCGGGCCGGAGATGATCAGCGGCGTCCGGGCCTCGTCGACGAGGATGTTGTCCACCTCGTCGACGATCGCGAAGTTGAGCGGTCCCTGGCTCTGCTGCATGTGCTTGGGGAACCGGTCGTCGCCGCGGGCGGCCATCCGCATGTTGTCGCGGAGGTAGTCGAAGCCGAACTCGTTGTTCGTGCCGTAGGTGATGTCGCAGGCGTAGGACTTCTGCCGCTCGCCGGAGTCCATGCCGGACTGGATGGTCCCCACGGTGAGTCCGAGGCCCATGTAGAGCGGCCCCATCCACTCCATGTCGCGACGGGCCAGGTAGTCGTTGACGGTGACGACGTGGACCCCCCGGCCCTCCAGCGCGTTGAGGTAGGCGGGCAGGGTGGCGACGAGCGTCTTCCCCTCGCCGGTGATCATCTCGGCGATCGCCCCCGAGTGGAGCACCATGCCGCCGATGAGCTGGACGTCGTAGTGCCTCATGCCCAGGAACCGCACGCCCCCCTCGCGGCACACGGCGAAGGCCTCGACGAGGATGTCGTCGAGCGTCTCGCCCGCGGCGATCCGGCGGCGGAACTCGGCGGTCTGACCGCGGAGCTCCGCGTCGCTCATCGCCCGGTACTTCGGCTCCAGCGAGTTGATCGCCTCGATCTTCGGCTCGAGCTTCCGCAGGTAGCGGGCGTTGGCGGAGCCGAAGATGCCCGTCAGGCCCCGCGAGACGCGGTCCCCGACCGCGGCGACGCCGTTGGAAATCCCGTCCCAGATGCGTTCGAGGGTTTCCATGGCGGGGGCGGTCGTTCTGCCGGACGCTTGATCCGGACGGGGGTGGGCGGAGGTGGGCCTGCCGGGCCGCGAAAAACCCGCGACAGCCTTCGATTCTCGCGGGGAGACGGTGCGGGGGTCAAGGCGAACGCCCGGGGTTGCCCGTGCCCTCGCGCCCGGACGTTCGCTGCGGCCCTCCGGGCCTGCGCTCTCTCCGTGCTGGCGGCGCTTCGGCATCCTGCCTGCGCTGGCCAGCAAGGCCGTGCTCCAGGGCACGGCCAACCCCCTTCGTGGGAGAACGTCGAGGACCGGAACGTGGGCCGACGATTGCGGGGAGGCCTTCGACCGCCCTATCCTGCGGCTGCTGTGCTCGGGGCGCGGGTCCCGGGCGACGTGTTCTGCGTCCCGTCCCTCGCGGCATCGGACACCCATGGCGGATCGCGACGCGTCGGACGACTGGCGACGCTTCGACGTCGCGAGCATTCCCACCAAGGAGTCCACGCCGCAGCTCGACGGTTTTCTGGCGGCGGTCAAGGCGACGGTCCCGGGGAGCGGGCCGCCGACGCTGCTCGACGTCGGGTGCGGCTCGGGGAAGATCGCCCGCCGGCTCTGCGAGCAGGGATTCTCGGTCACGGGCGTCGACGTGAACCCGGCGGCGATCCGCGGCGCCCGGCAGCTGGCCGGCGACGCACCGGGCCGCGCGCTGCGGTTCCTCGAGGCGGACTTCTCGGCGGATCGACCACCCCGGATCGAGGGATCGCCCTTCGACGTCGTCGTCTGCCAGCTCGTGCTGTCGATCATCGGCGGCCCGAGGCAGCGGAGGAACCTCGTCCGCCACCTCCGGGCCGGCCTCAGGCCGGGAGGACGGCTCTTCCTGTCGGCGTCGGGCGTGTCGGACTCGATCAACCCCGGGTATGCCCGGCTCTATGCGGAGGACGTCCACCTGACCGGCGAGAGGCACAGCTACTACTCCCGGGGCCGGGACGGTGGGATCCTCTACATGACCCATCACTTCACCACGGAGGAGCTCACGGACCTGCTCCGGACGGAGGGCTTCGCCGGGATCGGGGTGACCGCCGAGCGGGAGGCGAGCAGCCGACGGCCGGACGAGGCGGCCTATTTCCTCTACGCGACCTGCCGCACCGCATGACCCTGGGCGGCCGCGGGGGTACATTGCCGCGACGCCGTGAACACCGCGCGGCAGCGCAGGACAGGAAAGGGACGATGCCCGCCGCCGATCACCCGCCGCCGCACCGCGACGTCGCCGGCCGCCTCATCTTCCTGGGCACCGGGACGAGCGTGGGCGTGCCGGTCATCGGCTGCGGGTGCGACACCTGCACGGGAACCGACCCGCGGGACCGGCGGACGCGGACGAGCGTGGTCCTCGGCCTGCCGGAGGGCACGCTCCTCGTCGACACCACGCCCGACGTGCGCCAGCAGCTGCTCCGGGAGCGGATCGGGCGGATCGACGCCGTCCTCTATACCCACGACCACGTCGACCACGTCTACGGCCTCGACGACCTGCGGCCCCTCTGCTTCCGGTCGGGGCGGCAGATCCCGCTCTACTGCGAGGAACGCGTGGAGCGACGGATCCGCCGGGCCTTCGACTACGCCTTCGAGGCGGCGCCGGCCGCGGGCGGGGGGGTGCCGGACGTCGACTTCGTGCGGGTCGGCATCGAGCCGTTCGACCTGCTGGGCAGCCGCGTCGTGCCGCTGCGGCTGCGGCACGGGCCGTGGGACGTGCTCGGCTTCAGATTCGGGAACCTCGCCTACTGCACCGATACCAACGGCATCCCGGCCGAGACGTGGCCCCTGCTCGCCGGCCTCGACACGCTCGTCCTCGACTGCCTGCGGCCCACGAAGCACCCCACCCACTTCAGCCTCGACGAGGCCTTGGCGGTGGCCCGCCGGGTCGCCGCCCGCCGCACGCTCCTGGTGCACATGGGCCACGAGATCCGCCACGCGGAGCTCGCCGCCCTGCTCCCCGCCGGTGTCGAACTGGCCTCCGACGGCCTGGAGCTGCCGCTGGGAGACGGCTGACCGACGACCCGCGGCGGCCGTCACGGCAGCGGGAGCCGCCGCAGGCGGAGGGAGT